>NZ_CP108086.1:3035056-3338562 GCF_036186745.1 Microbispora hainanensis
TCGCTGAGCCGTCAGATCCGGCGGCTCGAGCAGCAGCTCGGCGTGCGGTTGCTCGACCGTACGACGCGCGGCACCCACCTGTCCGAGGCGGGCGAGGTCTTCCTGCCCCTGGCGACCGGGCTGCTGCGCGCGGCCGGCCAGGCCATGGCGCAGACCCGGGCCGCCGCCCGGCCGCGCGAGATCACCATCGGCTACACCCGCGGCCTGTTCATCACCCCCGCCGTACGCGCGCTGCGCAAGGCCGAGCCGGAAGCCGAGGTGAAGACCCGCCTGCTGGCCTGGAACGACTCACGAGCGGCGCTCCTCGACCATCGCGTCGACGCGGTCGTCACGCGGCTGCCGTTCGCCACCGACCAGCTGCACGTCACGGTCCTCTACGACGAGCCCCGCGTCCTGGTCGTCCCGCTCGACCACCCTCTCGTCGGCCGCGAATGGGTCACCCTCGACGACATCGCCGGCGAGCCGATCCCCCACGTCCGCCAGTCCGATCCGCTGCTCAACGCCTACTGGCGCGTGGACCCGCGCCCCGACGGGAGCCCGGCCCCGGACGGCCCGCTCGTCGAGGACCTCGAGGACAAGCACGAGCTCATCGCCGCCGGCGCCGCCGTGGCCATCGGCCCGCCCCTCGACTACGCCACCGGCCTGCACCCCGGGCTGACCACCATCCCGCTGCGCGACGTCGAGCCGAGCCAGGTCGTCCTCGCCACCCGGGCCGGCGACCGCAATCGCCTGGTCACCGCCTTCCGCAAGCACGCCGAGGCCCGGCTGCGCACGCACCAGAGCCACCCCGCACGGACGTCGGGGGTCAGACGGTCGTCAGCGGATGGTCGGTGAGTCGTCAGCGGGGTTTCCGAAGGTAGAGCCATGACGAACAAGCACACCTCGGTCCTCATCTCCGGCGCCAGCATCGCGGGCCCCGCCCTCGCCTACTGGCTGGCCCGCTCCGGCGCCCAGGTCACCGTTGTGGAGAAGGCCCCAGCCCTCCGCACCGGCGGCCAGGCCATCGACTTCAAGGGCGAGACCCACATGGAGCTCCTCCGCCGCATGGGCATCCTGGAGGAGATCCAGCGCCGCCAGACCGGGGGCACCGACCAGACGGTCATCGACTCGTACGGCAAGCGGATCACGGTCATGCCGGGCTGGTTCACCGGTGGCGACCTGGAGATTCTCCGCGGCGACCTGGCGGAGATCCTCTACGAGCGCACTCGTGACACCTGCCAGTACATCTTCGGCGACTCGATCACCTCGCTCACCGAGACCGCCTCGGGCGTCCAGGTGACGTTCGAAAAGGGCGCGCCCCGGACCTTCGACGTGGTCGTCGGCGCGGACGGCATCCACTCCAACGTGCGCCGCCTGGCGTTCGGCCCGGAGTCGAACTACGTGAAGCACATGGGTCACTACTACGCGCTGGTGGACATGGAGCGTGTCGTGGACGAGCCGGTGATGTACAACGAGCCGGGCAGGCTCGTCTCCATCGGCGGCCCCAAGGCGCCCGTCTTCTTCTGCTTCGCCTCGCCTCAGCTGACCTACGACCGCTACTCGGCGGCCGAGCAGAAGCAGATCCTGATCGACGCCTACCGCGATGGGGGCTGGCGGGTGCCCGAGATCCTGGCCAAGCTGGCCCGTTCGAAGGACGTGTACGTCGACGCCATCGCCCAGGTCGCGATCGAGCGCTTCTCGAAGGGCAGGATCGTGCTGCTCGGCGACGCCGCCGCGGCCAACACTCTCGGTGGCGTCGGCACCGGCCTGGCCCTGGTCGGCGCCTACGTGCTGGCGGGCGAGCTGAGCCAGGCCGACCACCGTACGGCCTTCGAGCGCTACGAGAAGACCATGCGCCCGTTCATCAAGGCCGCCGACGGCAACAACGCCGGGCCCTTCCTGGCACCGCGCACCCGCAAGGGTCTGTGGCTGCGCAACCAGTTGTTCAAGCGGAGCTTCCTGCTCAGGTCGATGGCCAAGATGGGGGAGAAGATGGCGGGCGGCCACTTCGAGCTGCCCGACTACGCCTCCCTGAGCCGGTCGGCGTCCACCGACGCGAGCCGCTCTAGGTGAGCCGGCAGAGTGTCCCGCACAGCGGACAGAAGGCGAGCTTGGCCGTGGACGTCGCCTCCAGGCCGCAGTCGGGGCAGCTGCCTTGCTCGAGATTCGCCGCATTCGGCCCGAAGTCACCGTCGTAGTAGTCCCGGTCCGGCCAGGCGACTGCCTCGATGAAGGGCTGAGCCGATGACGAGTCTCCGCCTGGTGGCCGGGAGACTTCGGCAAGGACCAGCGTAGAGGGCATGGTGGTGCCGTGTTCCGCGTGAGCGGGCAGCACACGACGGAGTACGTCCACCAGTTCAGGAAGGCTCAGACGAAGCAGCTCCCGCGCCAGAGCGTCACGCTCATCATCGGTGGTCACAGGTGCCACGTTAGTCAAAGCCGGGCGGACTTCGGTCAAGCGGGGAGCCGGAGGGTGAAGGTGGAACCTACGCCGACGACGCTGGTGGCGCTGAGCGACCCGCCATGGGCCTCGGCGAGCTTGCGGGCGATGGGCAGGCCGAGCCCGCTGCCACCGCTCCGCCTGCTGCGCGACTTCTCCACCCGCCAGAACCTCTCGAAGACCAGCGGGAGGTCGCCGGGCGCGATCCCGCTGCCGGTGTCGGCGACGTCGATCACCACGTCGCCGCCGTCATGGCGGGCGAGCAGGCTCACGGTGCCGCCGGGCGGGGTGTGCCGTACGGCGTTGGAGACGAGGTTGCCCACCATCTGGCGCAGTCGTACGGGATCGGCGACCAGATGGAGGCGGCCGTCGGCCTTCGTCAGCAGGGTGACGCCGGCGGCCTCCGCGCCGCCCCGGTGGGCGGTCGCGACCTGGGTGAGCAGGTCGGCCACGTCGACCGGCTCGGTGTGCATTCTCAGCTCGCCCGCGTCGGCCACCGCCAGGTCCTGGAGGTCGTCGATGACGCGCTGGAGCAGGAGGGCCTCCTCCAGCAGCGACGCCACGAGCTCCGGATCGGGGTCGGCGAGCCCGTCCTGGGCGGCCTCCAGCCAGCCGCGGATGTTGCTCAGCGGCGTCCGCAGCTCGTGGGCGACGTCGCCGACCATCGCCTTGCGCAGCTCCTCCAGTCGTTCGCGCCGCTCGGCCATGGCGTTGAAGGCCGCGGCGAGCCTGCCGATCTCGTCCTTCCCCTTGACCTCCACGCGGGCGGCGCGCCCTTCCTCCATCTGCCGTACGGCGTCGGTGAGCGCCCGCAGGGGGCGGCTCAGCCGGGTGCCGGCCATGACGCTGGCGGTGACGGTGATCAGCAGCACGAGGGCGGCGACGCCGGCGATGCGGGCCTGGTTCTCCGGCGACAGGTCGAAGACGGTGGACGTGTCGCCGCCTCGGCTGCTGAGGAAGAGCAGCGCGGGCGGGGCGACGTACGGCGTGAGCTGCTCGCGGCGGCTGCCGGCGACGCATTCCGGGACGACGCCGCCGCGGGGGCCGTCGTCCGCCGCCTGGGCGGGCACGGCTCCGGGCACCCGCGTCCAGCTGAAGTCGAGGTTGAGCCGCACGTTCGACTCGTGCCGCCGCTCCAGGCAACTGTCGACGAGCTTCTGCAGCGCCGCGAGGGCCCTTGGCCTCGGTGGCGGTCGGCCGGTCGAGGACGGTGCTCGGGCACCGGGTATCGGAGTACGGCCGCGCGCCCCGGGTGTCGAGCACCGGTCGTCCGCTCGGGCTGTAGGCGATCGTGGCGACGGTGCCGAAGGCGTCGCGCAGGCAGGCGGCACGCCGTTCGGCGGCGACGCGCAGGGCGTCGCGTTCCTTGCGCGGCAGTAGGAAGGGGCCAACGGCGCGCGGGTCGATGTGGTCGGTCACGGCCGCCATGGCCTCGCCCTGCGATGCGTCCGAGTACCCGGTGGTCAGGGACGAACCGGACGCGGCCGCGAGGGCCGTGTCCATGTGCAGCGGGTCGATCGACGTGGTCGGCCGCGCGGGCAGGGTCGCGGGCGGCCCGGTGTCGGAGTCCACGAGCGGCACGCGCTGCTCGGTGGTGATCGTGACGCGGCGGCCGGTCTCGCGCGCCAACTGTTGCACGATCTTCCCCGCGCCGTCCCAGCCGGGGTGGGCGGCCGCGTAGCCGAGCAGGGTGTCGTACGTGCGGGCGTCGTCGGTGAGCGCCTGTCCCTGTTCCTGCCTGATCGCCACGGTGGTGCTCCGCGCGGTCAGCCAGGCCGTGGCCGCGATCGAGCAGACCGACACCAGCACGGAGACCGCGAGCACCCGCACCAGCAGGCTGCGGTGCAGCGGCACGTCAGTCCGCATCGCGCGCGTCCCGCCGGTCGTCGGCGAGCTTGTAGCCCACCCCATAGACGGTGAGGAGCCGTACGGGACGGCGCGGCGTGGGCTCGATCTTCCGGCGGAGGTTCATGATGTGGACGTCCACGGTGCGCGAGGTGATGTAGCGGTCGAACCCGTGCAGCCGGGTGAGGATCTGCTCGCGGGTGAACACCCGTCCCGGCTCGCTGACGAGCAGCTCCAGCACCGCGAACTCGCCGGGGGTGCACTCGACGGGCACGCCGTCCACGCTGACCTCGTGGCGGTCGGGGTCGACGACCAGGGCCCCGGCCCTCAGCACCGGCGCGGGCGGCCGGGCCGGGACGGCGACGGCACGGGCGCGCCTGAGCAGCGTGCGGACGCGCGCCATCAGCTCGCGCGGACTGTACGGCTTGGTCATGTAGTCGTCCGCGCCGAGGTCCAGGCCGAGCAGCAGGTCGTCCTCGGTGGAACGGGCGGTCAGCATCAGCACCGGGAGGTCCGACTCGGCGCGCAGGATGCGGCAGACGTCCAGTCCGTCGACCTTGGGCATCATCACGTCGAGCACCAGCAGGTCGGGGGCCCGCCGGCGTACCGCATCCAGGGCCGCGCGGCCGTCATGGACGGCGTCGACCTCGTGGCCCTCCCGCTCCAGATAGCGGCGGATGAGCTCGGCCTGCTTGACGTCGTCCTCTGCTATCAGGACATATGCACCCACAGTTGGCGATAGTAGGTGGGCCCGAGGACCGCCTCGCCCCTGCTCATCTGCCGGCCAAAGGTTCCTGACAGGTTCCTGACATTGCTCGGCCATTGTCTCCGGCATGAGCAACCGAACCGAGCGGCGCATGTCCGCACGACACGTCACCGCGATCTCCTTCGCCGCCCTGGCCTGCGGCGTCCTCACCGCCTGTGGTACCGCCGAGGCTGCGGGGGCCCCCGGCACCCCCGCTCCCGTCTCCGCCGGTCACGCGTCGGCCGCCCGGCCGGTCGCGGCGCAGACCGTGTCCAAGCCCAAGCCCGCCCACACCACGAAGTCCCGCGCGCAGCTGCGCCTGAACAGCTCCGCCGCCGAGGTGCGCAAGTTCCGCGAGGCGTACGCCCGGTGCCTGACCAAGCACGGCATGCCGAGCAAGGGCACCTGGTCCAAGGCGGCCGAGAAGTCCGCGCGGGCCGCCTGCGAGCGCCTGCGGCCGCTGCTGCCGCCGGAGCTCGACCCGGCCAAGAACCCGCACTACGCCAAGAGCGTCCGCATCGAGGCCAAGTGCCTGCAGGACCACGGCTTCGACGTCCACCTCGTCAAGGCGCCCGCCCCCGCCAAGATCGGCTGGCGGTACGCGAGCGTCCCCGGCGACGACGTCGACATCGCCAAGATCCAGGACACCTGCCGCGTGAAGGCGTTCGGCGGCGGCCGCGCGCTCCAGCCCGCCCCGCAGTAATCCCCTCGGGGCGGCGGGCGCCGCACAGCGTCCGCCGCCCCACGTTCACGGATGGACGTACCGCAGCCTGAGGGTGTCGACGTGGCCCGACCAGCGCAACGTCAGGTGCCAGCAGCCCGCTTTCGGCAGGTCGACGCCCGACGGGCCGGGCCCGCCGGGCACCTCGCGTACGACGGGAGCACCCGAGCCGTCGAGGCGCGCCTCGATCCGCAGGGGATCCCCGTCCTGGGACACCCGCGACACCCAGAGGATCTTGTTGCCGCGATTTTCCTCCGGCGGCGACAGCAACCGATCGCCGAACAGCACGGCCACGATGTCGCCCCGGTCCCCCAGGACGTACGGCATCGCCTGGTCGGGCGGGTGGAATCCCGTGCGGGCCCAGGTGGGCAGCGGAGCCGGTGACAACCGGTCGGGACACCCGCCGGACGGCTGCCCGGCACACCCCGCGAGCAGGGAACAGGCCAGGGCCAAGGTCAGCATCGGCGTCAGCGTGGTGCGAAGCATGGACGACTCCTCAGGGGGGCGTACGTGGTCGTTACCTCTACACCGCTAACCCCTCCGCAGGTTCCGGCCCACAGGCGTCCCGTTCGTGAAGATTCATCTTCCTTCAGCCGATCTTCGGCGTCGTGCCCGATTCCGTCGCTCCGCCTTCCACGAGCGACCCCGCGTTCAACGACTTCGAGCAGGGGACGATCGCCTCGGCGACCGGGGAGAAGCGCGACGGCGCGAGCGACGTCGCGACGCGGATCCGCCTGAAGGCGCCGGTCGCCGTCGATCGCTCCTGGCAGGCGCTGAAGTTCGACGGCGGCCCCAAGGGCGCCGACGTCTCGGTGACGATCTTCGCCTACGACGCCGACGGCACCTTCCTGCCGCCGTCGTCCGGCTGGAAGAGCCTGGCCTCGCCGTATGTCTACATGATCCCCTCAGGCACCGCGAAGATCTCGTACGTCCTCAGCCACGACGCCGCCGGCTCGGTGCGGCCGATCGACATGAGCGAGCGAAGCGTCTGGGTCACGCTCAGACGGTCGTGCTGGACCCCCGGGACGACTACAAGGTGAACGCCTCGACCATCACGCCGCAGTTCACCATCCCCGGGATGCACGACGAGCAGGGCGGCAACGTCGTCGACGGCAAGCTGTGGATCGGCGCCGCCGGCGACGACAGCCACACGGTCGCGAACGGCCACGTGTACGTCTACGACATCGACTACGCCGCGAAGACGGCCACCCTCGTCCACACGTTCACGCACAACTTCGGCCACCTCAACTCGTTCTCCTACGACGAGGCGAGCGGCGACCTGATCTTCGGCAACGGATCCAGCAGCTACACCCAGGCGCCGGCGTTCTACGTCGTCAAGGCGTCGAACATCGACCTCGACGGCACGAACACGCTCGACGGCGTGCACGCCACCGCCTTCGACGTCCCCGATGACTTCGGCGCCAAGTGCAACGTGATCTGGACCGACCAGCCCGGCGTCGCGGTGATGCTGACCGACGACGGCACCACCGTACGCACGATCAAGCCGGCCACCGGCATCGAGCACGGGCGTTACGGCGTCTACGCCCCGGCCGCCGGCGGGGAGTACAACGGCACGTGGGACGTCCTGGCGACCTATCACATCAACAGCGCGTACGACGTCGTCCAGAGCGCGGCCTGGGTGCGTGGTCACCTCGTGATCGGCCTGGGCCACGGACCCATGTCGATCGCGGTCATCGACCTGCAGGACGACGGCCACATGGACTACGAGGTCTACCGCAACTCCGCGCAGTCCCAGTATTTCGAAGCGGTCTTCTACGACCCGGACAACCGCTACTTCGGGGGCGTCAACGCCCACACCGGAGTGGGCTACTTCTGGGACGACACCAACTTCTCGTTCACGGCGACGCCTCCGGCGCCGGTCGTGACCGGGGTGTCGGTCACTCCCTCGGTCGTCACCGTCTCCAGGGGTGAGAAGCGCTCCTTCACCGCCACGGTGACCGGCGACGGCCACCCGGCGCAGAGCGTGACGTGGAGCGTGAGCGGCAACGCGAGCACCGGCACGACCATCGACGGCGAGGGGCTGCTGACGGTCGCGTCCGACGAGAAGGCGCGGACTCTGACGGTCACCGCCACCTCGACCGCCGACGCCTCCCGGGCCGCCACCGCCACCGTCACCGTCCCGGCGCCCGGGACGTTCGGCGGGTTCAGGCCCCCGGTCAAGGCGGACGGCGTCACCGTCGTCAACGCCGGCCGGACCATCCCGATCAAGTGGACGATCGGCGGCGAGATGGACGGTGAGCCGGCGGTCGCGTCGGCCACGTTCGACGCGCCGGGTGCCGAGTATCACTGGATCAGCACGCTCGGTTCCTACCACCTCAACGTCGATACGCCGCGGTCGTGGGCAGGGAGCCGGCGCACCTTCACGGTGACGTTGGCCGACGGCAGCGTCCATCGGGCCGAGTTCGAGATGAAGTGATCGTGGCGGACTGAGCGTTCTCCGCTCACGTTCTCCGCTCACTGGGGCCGGCGGTGCTCGTCACCGCCGGCGCTACCCGGCGCTCCATGAGGATCGTCCCGGCGTCAGCAACCGGGAAAGCTGGCCGAGATCGGTGATCCGCACCAGCTCGGAGCGCCCGCCGACGCCGTCCCGGTCAAGCCAGACCGCGGCGAGCCCGGCGGCCATCGCACCGCCCGCGTCGATGTCGGGCTCGTTGCCGACGTACAGCACCTCGCCCGGGGGCAGCTCCAGCGCGTCGCACGCCGCGTGAAAGGCGGCGGCCTGGGGTTTGGACACGCCGAGTTCGGCGGCGCACAGGACGGTCTCGAAATGATCCCGCACGCCGAGGATGCGCAACTTGCGTTCCTGGTAGTCCAGCCTGGAGTTCGACAGCACGGCTTGCCGGAAGTCGGTGGCGAGCTCGTGCAAGGTCGCGAGGCTGTCGGGGAAGAGCGCCCAGCAGGCTTCGAAGTGGGCCACGTAGCGATCGAACCAGGCGTCCGCTTCGGAGTCGTCCATGTCCACGCCGAGAAAGCCCCGGACACGCGCGCGGCGCTGTCCCTGGAAGTCGGTCTCCTGCGCGATGAATCTCGCCCAGTGCAGCTCTGTCTGGGCCTTCCAGTGACGAAGGGCGTCGTCGACGGAGGGGAACAGCGCGGCGAGCCCTTCGGCGGCCAGATGGTCGCGGAGGCCGGCGCGGTCGGCGCCGGCGTAGTCGAACAGAGTGTCGTCGATGTCCCAGAGCACGGCACGGATCGGCATGCGGAGACGCTAACGCGTCCGGCGGATGCCGGGCATGGGCCATTTCCGCAGGGGATTTCCGGGCCACTCCGCCGGCGTTCCGCCTGGAGTGTCGAACAGCGCCTGACGCACGATCAGCCTCTCTGCGGGTCGGCCCAGTCACCGTGGGCCACGATGGCGAGGTCCTCGGGGCCGACATCCCTGCCGGAGACGGTGCGCGGGCCGATCACGACCGGCTCGCCGGTGCCCCGTTCGACGAGACGCAGCGGGCCGCCGTCCTCACCCTGCAGGTACTTGTTGCCCCACTGCATGAGCGCGAAGACGGCAGGGAACAGGTCCCTGCCCTTCTCCGTCAGCAGGTATTCGTAGCGGGTCCGCTTGCCCGGCTCCCGGTAGGGCTGCTTGGTGAACACCCCGATGTCGGTCAGGTCCTTGAGCCGTGCCGCGACGATCGCGTCGCCGATCTTCGTCCGCCGTACGAAGTCGTCGAACCGGGTCGTGCCGTAGAAGGCCTCGCGCAGGATCAGCATCGCCGACCGCGTGCCGATGGTCTCCATCGACCTGCCGATCGAGCAGTTGTCCAGCCGCCACGTGGTCCGATCGGCCAGAACACCCTCGAATGAGAGCGGCATGATGTCCCCTGATTTCTACGCGGGCCGGTCGGTGATGACGACGACACCTGACGGCGCGTCGAGCAGTTCCACCGTACGGTCGGCGGCGTGGTCGATCTGGACGCGTGGCTCGGCGGGGATCTGCTGTTCGTTGTAGGTGCCGGGTCCGTAGAACTGTCCGTAGCTGAGCACGACCCCGCCCTCGGCGAGTACGGAGCGTTCGAGCTCGGCGACGGCGTCGGCATCGGGGCCGGCCTGGAGCCGCCAGGCGACGGTCTGGGCGAGGATCTTCGGCGATCCGCTCTGCCGTGCCGCTTCGATCAGGTTCTGGTTGCCCTCGGTCCGGATGCGCGCGTTCAGCTCCACGTGCTCATCGAGCTTCTCCGCTTCGTCGGGCAGATCGGTCAGTTCGTTCAGGATGACGTCCGGGGCGAAGTCGCGGACCGCCTTGACGAGGGCGTCGCGGTCGAAGACGTCGCACAGGATCGGCTCGGCGCCGAGCCGGGCCAGTAGCTCGGTCTTGCCGGGTGAGCGGGTCATGCCGCCGACCACGTGCCCTGCCTTGACCAGGCGGGGAATCAGCCGCTGCCCGATCACGCCGGACGCGCCGGCCAGAAAGATCCTCATGCCCCTCACCTAACTTCACAATTTATTAGTCAGCGTAGACGGCCCACTTTCCTGGAGACAAGTCAGGGCCGGGTAGTCGGTGTAGCCCTTGTGGTCTCCGCCGTAGGCCCGGCTGAAGTCGGGGGCGTTGAAGGGCCCGCCGGTCCGCAACCGGCGAGGCAGGTCCGGGTTGGCCATGAAGAGCGAGGCGTAGGAGATCAGGTCGGCGGCGCTGTCGTCGATGAGCTTCAGCGACTCAGGCCCGGTGAATGCGCCGGGGGTGTACGGGTTGAGAATCAGCGTGCCGGTCCACCGTTCCCGCAGCCGGTGGGTGAGCTCCGTGTCGGGTCCTTCGGCGATGTGCAGGTAGGCCAGGCCGAGCGGGTTGAGCGCGTCGAGTAGCGCGAGGTAGGTGTCGTGGTGGCCGTCTTCGACGATGTCGTTGTAGACGTGGGACGGCCAGATCCGCAGTCCGACGCGGTCGGCGCCGACGGCGTCCGCCACGGCCCTGGCCACCTCGACGGTGAACCGGCCGCGTCGCCGGGCGCTGCCGCCCCACTCGTCGTCACGCTGGTTGGCGTTCGTCGATAGGAACTGGTGCAGCAGAAAGCCGCTGCCCGCGTGCAACTCCACCCCGTCGAAGCCGGCCTCGATCGCGTTGCGCGCCGCCGACGCGAAGTCCTCGATGGTCTCCTTGATGCCGGCCCGGTCCAGCGCCCGCGGGGTGACGAACTCCTGCGGGCCGTCCATGGTGAACACCGTTCCGGCGGCCTTCACCGGCGACGGCCCGACCGGTGTCAGCGTTCCCCCGTGCAGGCTGGGATGGCCGACCCGCCCCGCGTGCATGAGCTGAGCGAAGATCAAGCCGTTCCGCTCGTGCACCCCGGCGGTCACCCTCCGCCAGGCCTCGACCTGTCCGGCGCTGTGCAGCCCCGGCGTGTTCGGGAAGCCCTGCCCGATCGGCGAAGGCTGGGTGCTTTCGGTGATGATCAGACCGGCGTCGGCGCGCTGGGCGTAGTAGGTCGCCATCAGCGGGGTCGGGCTCGCTCCCGGCCCGTACGCGCGGTTCCGCGTCATCGGGGCCATGACCACCCTGTTGCGGGCGGTGTGCCGGCCGATGGTGATCGGTTCGAACGCTGTGGACATGAGACTCTCCCTTTGATCGGATTCGGCGAGACGGGACGGATCATTCGCCGCTGGGGGCGGGGGCCACGCAGCCGTCCGGGGTGCACACCCCGTCGCCGCCGGTTATCGGAGGCAGAGGGGAGACGGCGGCCGGATGGCCCTCCTCCCAGACGGAACCAATGGCCGAGAGCAGTTCGCCGGGGCCGATCGCGCCGGACATGGCGTACTTTCCGTCCAGGACGATGAACGGCGTGCCGCGGGCGCCGAGGCGCTGGGCCGTGTGCTGGTCGTCGGCCACCCGCGCCCGGTATCTGCCGTCGTGCAGCGCGGCAGCCGCGCCGTCGCGGTCCAGTCCCACCTCCGAGGCGAAGTCGAGCACCTGCTCAACGGTCCACAGGTCGCGGCCCTGCCCGAAGTGGGCGCGGAACATCGCCGACCAGATCTCGCCCGAACGGCCCTGGCCGGCGGCGTACGCGAGAAGCTCGTGGGCGAAGTCGGTCGGCCCCAGCCGGCGTTCGAGCGCGTTGTACGGCGTGAGTCCCTCGGCCTCGGCGGCCGCCTCGATCCGGCGCAGGACCTGCTCGCCGGTCGCCTCGGGCATTCCGGCCATGCGGAACAGCTCCCGCTGGGTCACTCCCTCACGAGGGAGGTCGGGATGCGGCTGAAAAGAGCGATGCACCACGTGGACGTCCGAGGCGTGCGCGAAGCGGTCCAGTGCCTGGCGCAGCCTGTGGTCCATCAGCCCGCAGTACGGGCACACGATGTCCGACCAGAACTCGATCTTCACGGGAATCGCCCTCGCTTCCTGGCTACATACCTTCTGTTCGTAGCGACATCGTGCATTAGAATCAAAACCCGTACAAAAGGCACATTCATGTGTGTAGAAGCGGTTACGCCAGAGGGGCGGCGTGCATGGCGGCGGAGAAGACACGGAAGGTCAGGACCGGAGTGCGGGCCGACGTGCGCGCCGCGCCGGGACCCTGCGCCCATTGGGACGACCAGGACGCGGACTTCATCCGCGAGGTTCTCGACCTCGTCGGCGACAAGTGGAGCGTGCTCGTCATCGGCACCCTCGCCGACGGCGCGACACGCTACTCCGACCTGGCCGCCGCGATCCCCGGCATCTCGCAGCGCATGCTGACGCTGACGTTGAAGCAACTGCGACGCAACGGGATCGTCAGCCGAACCGCCTACCCCGAGGTCCCGCCCAGGGTCGAGTACGAGCTGACCGGCCTGGGCACGTCGTTGCTTTCGACCGTGCTGGCGCTGGCCGCGTGGTCGGCCGACAACCAGGCCGAAATCCGACGCCACCAACAGACCTTCGACGCCGATACGCAGCCCGCGGGGAGCTGACCACGGTGGATCATCGGCCCGGCAGCGGGCGGGCCTGTCGGCCGGCTACGGCAGCACCTGGCAGAGTGCGTCCAGCGCGCCCGCCCACGCGCTGTCCGAGGGGGCCGCGTAGTTGACCACCAGCGCGTCCCGCTCGGGCAACCGCCGGCCGGAGCCCGCCGCGTCGTGGCGGAACGGCGCCATCCCGCTGACCGCCAGACCCTTCCGGGCCGCCGCCTGGACGACCGAGCGCTCGGTTCCATGCGGGAGTTCCAGGACCACCTGCAACCCGGCGGCCAAGCCGGTCACGCGGACGCCGGGGGCGCGCTGCGCCAGGGCCGCGACCAGTTGGTCGCGGCGACGCCGGTAGCGCAGCCGCATCGAGCGCACATGGCGGTCGTACGCGCCCGACGTGATGAACTCCGCGAGCGTCAGCTGTTCCAACGCGCTGGACATGTAGTCGATGTGCCCCTTGGCCGCCACGATCTCCGGGACCAGTTCCTCGGGCAGCACCATCCAGGCGAGCCGCAGTCCCGGAGCCAGTGACTTGCTCGCCGTGCCGAAGTACACCACCCGTTCTGGATCGAGGCCCTGCAGAGCACCCACCGGCTGACGGTCGTACCTGAACTCTCCGTCGTAGTCGTCCTCCAAAATCAGCCCGCCGGTGGCACGCGCCCAGTCGACGGCCGCCGTGCGCCGGGCCGGGCTCAGCGCGACCCCTGTCGGGTACTGATGCGCCGGTGTCAGCAGTGCTGCGCCGGCCCCGTTCAACCGCGCCAGATCGTCGGTGCGGGCGCCGTGTTCGTCGACGTAGAGGGGCGGGATGCGCAGGCCGGCGTCGCTCAGCAGGTCGCGATAGATGTGAAGTCCGTACGACTCGACGGCTACGGCCCGAACCCGCCGGGCCCGGAGCACCTGCGCCATCAGCGTCAGGCCATGGTGGAAACCGGAACAGACGACGATCCGCTCCGGCGCGGCGTACACCCCGCGGGCCCGCGCCAGATAGTCCGCCAGGGCGGCGCGCAGTTCCGCCCGGCCACGTGCGTCGCCGTAGCCGAAGGCGTCGTGTGGAGCCGCGGTCAGAGCGCGGCGGGCAGCGGCGAGCCACTGCGTGCGAGGAAACGTCGCGAGGTCCGGCGCGCCCGGCAGCAGGCCGAAGGTGGGACGGGGACGGGCCCGTCGCGTCCGGGGGGCGGAGGGTGCCGTCCTGTGCGGCTCGGACCGTTCGGCCACCCGGGTTCCGGAGCCCTGCCGGGCGGTGAGCCAGCCCTCGGCGACCAGTTCGGCATAGGAGTCGGCCACCGTGTTACGGGCGATGCCGAGATCGGCGGCAAGCGAACGGGACGACGGCAGCCGAGTGCCGGGCGCCAGGCGTCCCGTGCGTACGGCCTCGCGCAGAGCGTCTGTGAGCCCGGCCCGCAGCCCAGGCCCGGACAGTTCCAGATGCAGGTCGGCGCCGAAGGTGGAAGGCGCGGCAGCCGCCGAATTGGCCCGGGAATCTGTCATAACAATGGACCATACCCCAGGGCCATTTGATGCCTAGTGTTGCGGGCATGCATGTGCCATCCCGGACATCGATGAAGATGACCGCTCACACCTTCCGCGCCCTGCACCACGGGCGCGCCCCCGGCGACCCGCTCGTCCTGCCCGGACCCTGGGACGTGGCCAGTGCCCGCGTCTTCGCCAACGCCGGCTTTCCCGCGCTCGCCATACCGAGCGCCGGGATCGCCGCCTCCCTCGGTTACGCGGACGGCTCGACCCCGCCGGAGGAAATGTTCGACGCGATAGCGCGTATAGCCCGGGGGGTCACCGTCCCCGTATCCGCCGACGTCGAGGACGGCTACGGACTCGCCCCCGGAGAACTGGTCGGGCGCCTCCTGGAGGCCGGCGTCGTCGGCTGCAACCTGGAGGACTCCGAGAACGCCACGCTCAAAGACCCACACCGGCACGCGGACTGGCTGGCCGATGTCCGCGCACACGCAGGTGACGCGCTTTTCATCAACGCGCGCGTCGACACTTTCCTGTTCGGTTCCGGCGATCCGGCCGACGCCCTGACACGGGCCCGCCTGTATCTGGCGGCCGGCGCCGACTGCATCTATCCCCTTCTGGCGCCGCCCGAGGTGCTGCCCGTACTGCGGGAGGGCATCGAGGGCCCCATCAACATGGCAGCCCAGCCGGGGATCGATTCCATCACCGGCCTGGCCCGGCTGGGCGCGACACGCATCACCTTCGGCCCCGGCATGCACCAGCACGCGACCCGCGCCACCGGCGAACTCGCGACGCGGCTACGCGCGCCCGCCCGGGAGACGGAACCTGGGGTGGTGCGCCTCTAGATGGGGAAGCGGCCGCGGCGCCAGTGCCAGTGGCGGCCGGCATTCAGGTGGTCGGCGACCACGCGCTGGAGCACGGTGCGGCGCGGCAGCCGGTCGAGCGGCGTGGTCAGGGTGCGGAACACGAGTCATCGCACTCCATGCGGCTTGTGCCAGACCATGATCTCGGTCGCCGGAAGGCGCTCCGCGAAGTGGCCGTCGGGTGACGTCCGCCGCAGCACCGCGCGCAGGTCCCGCTCGAAGTCCGTCAGCCTGTCTCCGAACAGGTGAGGGGCCGAGCCTGACTGGGAGAACACCCACGCCACGACGTCGTCCGCGGTGCGGTCGGCCACCGCTCCGGCCGGCACGACATGGCGTTCGAAGCCCTCGAACCCGGCCCGTGCCAGCACGAGGTCCTCGCGATCCGGGGTGCCGTTGACGAGCGTCCCCTGCCCCGCACGGCGCACCGGCCCCAGATATCGGCGCACCAGCTCGCCGATCTCCGCGTACGGGGGAGCGGGCAGCGGCACCGGCGCCGGGTCGGCGGGGGCGTTCTTGAAATCGCTGATGTGGACGAACGCGCCTCCCGGCTCCAGCATGTCCCGCACGGTCGCGGCGACGCGGTCGCGATCGGTCCAGTGGAATGACTGGGCGAACACCACGACCCGGAACGTGCCCAGACCCGCCGGGAGGTCCTCGGCGCGGGCGGCCACCCAGCGCGCGTTGGTCACCCCGCGACGCCCGGCCTGCCGCGCGGCCTCGGCCAGCATGTCCTCGTCCGGGTCGACGCCGATCACCTCGGCGAAGAACCGCGCCAGAGCGAGGATCACCGTGCCCGGCCCGCAGCCGACGTCGAGGAGCCGGCCCCGCCCGTCCAGGCCCAGCGCCGCGGCCAGCGTTTCGGCGAGCCCCGGAGCGTACGGCAGCCGGCCGCGCTCGTAGTAGGACGCGCATCCCTGAAACAGGGTGCTGTCCCACTCCCATCCGTCAGGCATGCTGCCGATCCTTCCGCGCCAGGCCACGCTCCTTCTCACATGGAGCCGGGACCACCCAGCCTGACATGCTCGCCGGGGTCGGGCACGGCCAGCAGGAACTCGGCGCCGGGTTCGAGCAGCCTGGCCGTCTCGGCCGAGCGCGGCAGCATCGTCTTCTCGTAGCCGCGTACGGCGTCGCCGACGGTGGCGGAGCCGACCAGCGCGAGCGCGAGTTCGGCGGCGTCGAGCATGGCGAGGTTGACGCCGACGCCCAACGGCGGCATGAGGTGCGCGGCGTCGCCGAGGAGCGTCACGCTGGGCGAGTGCTCCCAGGTGTGCGGCACCGGCAGGGCGAAGATCGGACGGTCGACGTACGGGCCGTCGTTGTCGGTGATCATCCGGAGCAGCCGTGGCGACCAGGCGGCGAACTCGCGAAGCAGCAGCGCGCGGATTCCCTCGGTGTCCTCGGGGCGGAGCCCGTTCGCCGCGATCCAGTCCAGGGGGACGCGCCGCATGATGTAGACCCGCATGTGGCCGCCGCTGTTGCGCTGTGCGAAGAGGCCGCGGTCCCCGTCTGCGGCGTGGGCGCTGCCCCTCCCGACGAGTTCGGCGAGCTCGGGGCGTGCGCTGTCCATGTCGTCGAACCACGCCTCCAGGAAACCGACCCCGGTGTAGCGCGGGGTCGCGGGCGACACCGCGGCGCGGACGCGGGAGAAGGCGCCGTCCGCGCCGATGACGAGATCCGCCTCGACCGCCGTCCCGTCGGCGAACGTCAGGGTTCGCGGCCCGCCGATCGGCCCGCTCACCGATTCGAGGGTGCGTCCCCACCGGACCGTCCCCGGGGCGAGTGAGCGGAGCAGGAGATCGCGAAGCTGCCCGCGGTCGATCTCGGGGCTGATCATCTCGCCCTCGGCCGGCAGATGGTGGGCGAGGACGCGTCCCGCCGGATCGAGGCGGCGCATCTCCTGCCCCTCGAACCTGGCGAGCGCGAAGAACTCCTCGAGCAGGCCCGCTTCACGCAGGGCGAGCTGGCCGTCCTCCTCGTGCAGGTCGAGCGAGCCGCCCTGGTCGCGGGCGTCCGCGTCCGGATCCCGGTCCCAGACGGTCACCGCGATGCCGTGCCGCTGCAGGATGCGGGCGCAGGTGAGGCCCCCGGGGCCGGCGCCGATGATGCTGATCCGCGCGTTCGCGGGTGCCGGAGATTTCATGGTCGATCCCTTTCGTCGTCGGCGGGGTGCCCGGTGACACCGCCGTACGGCGACCTACGGCGACGACCGGTGCCTCGGGGGCGAGGCGGGACCCCTGCGGGGACCACCAAAGCAGAAACGAGTCCAAAAGTGCAACCGTTACAGTTTCTGTCTCAGTCCAGTTGTGGAGTAGGGTGACGCCATGCCCGACTCTCCGGCCAGTGGCCGTCGCGAGCGCAAGAAGGCCGCGACGAGGCAGGCCATCGCCGACGCCGCCCTGGAGCTCTTCCTGGAGCACGGTTTCGAACGCGTGAGCGTCCGCGACGTCGCAGAAAGGGCCGACGTGTCGACGACGACCCTGTTCGCGCACTTCCCGGGCAAGGAGGCGCTGGTCTTCGACCGTGAGGAGGAGGTCGAGGCGGCGCTGACCGCCGCCGTCCGCGAACGGCCCGAGGGACAGAGTGTGATCGAGGCGCTCCGCGCCCACGCGCTGGAGTCCTGGGTGCGGGTCGTGTCGGATCCTCGTCTGCACGAGCTCCACGCGCTGGTGGACCGGACGCCCGCGCTCCGGGAGTACGCGGAACGCATGTGGATGCGGCACGCGGCCGCCCTCGGCACCGTGATCGCGGAGGAGCTCGGGCGCGAGGCGGATGACCTCGAATGTGCGGCTCTCGCGCGGTTCGTCGTGGAAATCCCGACCCTGGTGCGAGGCCGGGACGACCCGCGTGCGGCCGTGGAGACCGTTTTCGACCTGCTGGTTCACGGCTGGCGTGCGGAGCCCGCGCATTGAGGTTCTAACGGAAAAGGAAAACCGCGCCATTCGGCGTTTGCGGCGCCGATGAACGGAAAACAGCCCCCTCGAAAATAATGGTCCGCCGGACATTCTCGGATTCCATCAATTCGGGAAATGTCTGAATTGAGGACAGTGGTACATTTCGCGGGGGAGAAAATGCCCAAGTGTCCTAATGCTGTCGGCTTTTTGATGCTCGGGACCGCGCTGGTCGGTGGGGCCATGCCTGTGGGCGCTCCCGCCGTCGCCGCGTCCGGCGGCGAAACCGTCGTGACCGGCGTCGATTCCGATCATCCGTCCGATCGCGATCGTGGCCGGGCGCACGGGCGCGGGCACAATGCCCAACGGAACAAGCAGCGGCAGTCGGGGAACGAAAGCGAGCGCCAGAAGCAGAACATGCTCCGCGATCTCACGCTCGCCCTCACGCCGATGCAGAAGGGCGCCACGGATTCCCGGGCTCTGCCGTACAACTGGCAGAAAACGGACGCGACGGCGAACTCCGTCAGCGACCAGAACAGCCTGTCGGACATCACGAACCGGCCCGTCCAGAATTCGGACCAATCCGGAAGCACGCCCGAGGGCGGGCCGTCGGGGCCGGAGGACGATCCCACCAGGGACGGGACCGGTGCCGCCGCCAGTGCGGCGATGCTGGCGTATCTGAAGGATCTGGCCGCAAAAGACCAGTTCACCGGCTCGGCGCTGGTCGTACGGCGTGGGCAGGTGCTGGCACGCTTCGCCGCGGGCGAGGCGGACGAGGAAAGGCACATCCCCAACCGGCCCGACACGGTCTATCGGGTCATGTCGATCACCAAGCAGTTCACCTCGATGCTCGTGCTGAAGCTGCAGGACCGCGGGCTGCTCAAGCTGGACGACCCGATCTGTCCCTATCTCGTGCCGCGTTACATCAAGGCCTGCCCGGCGGCGTGGCGTCCGATCACGGTCCGTATGACGGTCACGCACACCTCGGGCATCCCCAACATCGAGAACCTGCCCGGCTACCTCGCCAATGTCTCGCGACCGACCACGCCCCGGAAACTCATCCAGCAGTTCGTGAACCTGCCGCTGGACTTCAAGCCCGGCACCAGCTGGAAGTACACCAACTCCGGCTACGTCCTGGCCGGCGCGATCATCCAGGCGGTGACGCACCAGCCGTACGGGGTCGTGCTGCGCAAGCTGATCACCGAGCCGCTGAACCTCCGGCACACCGGTTACAGCCCGACATATCCGCCGCGCGGGTTCGCGAAGGGCTACTTGTTGCACGGGAAGCCGGCCGCGCCCCTCAACGGCTCGGAACTGTTCTCCGCGACCGGTCTCTACACCACCGTCGACGACATCGCCCGCTGGGACCGGGCGTTCGGCTCGTTCACGGTCGCGCCGCCCGCCACGGTCAAGCTGGCGTTCACGCCGCAGGCGAAGTGCCCCTCCACCGGCTGCCTCAACCTGCCGTCGACCGCGTACGCCTTCGGATGGCTCGTCGACCGGCTGCAGGGGCACCCGCTCCGGTATCACCCGGGTCTGTTCATGGGCTACACGGCGAGCAACATGTATCTGCCCGCCGACGACATCCAGGTGGTCGTGCTCAGCAACGTGATGAACACCGACACCGCCGGGATCGCCCGCCACCTCGCCACGCTCGCGCTCGATCTCTGAGAAAGCACCGAGGACTCACAACATTCCCAGGGGGATTCACCCAGCGAGGTGGAGGCGGTGACCCCGGGCACGAGGGCGATGCCGTCGGAGTGCTCGCCGAGCACCGTGGGCATGTGGCCGAGCTTGCAGGTCAGCCGCCTCGCCACCGCACCATGACCACGCATGTGCAGGGGCTCGCCGAGCCACGGCCCACGGCCTCCGGCCGTGGGCCGTTTCCGCAGGTCGATCACATGACGGTCCGCTCCTCACGGTCGTCCGCGGTGGCGGCTGATCGGGCCGTCGAACCGGGCCGGCCGCCACATCAACAGCACCACCGCCACGAAGGCGAGGACGATCACCACGATGAAGAGGATCCACAGCACGGAGGATCCGCTTTTCGGCTCCGCTGCGGCTTGACGCCGTCCCTGACGAGCAGGACGTCGCTGCTCTCCACCCCGAGGTCCGCCAGCTCGCTGAGGCCCTGTTGCCGCAGGTCCTCCCGTACGTCCTTGCCGGAGTACCGGCCGCCGCTGACCGACTCGAGGACGTCGAGGTCGTACGCGATGGTCACGGCCGGCTTGCCTACGGGCGGCGTGACGGTCGTGGGGTCGATCGGCACGACGGCGGGGGCATAGCCGTCGCGGCGGAGCCTCTCGGCGAATGCCTCGGCGGCGTACCGCTGGTCGTCCGGCGCCTGGACGACCACGGCCATGGGCGGAGGGGAGAAGCTCTCCTGCGGGGTCTCCAGGCAGGTGCTGGAGTATGTGCCGCCGCCGGTCACCGCGGGCCTGCTCCGGGCGACCACGGACGGCCGTGCCGCCCGTCTGCTGGCCGGGCTCAGCCCCGCCGTACGCGCCCAGATCGCCCTCGCCGACTGAGGCCGGCGTCGGCCGTTTCGACTGGAAAGACTATGTGCTCGGCATGATCCTTCCGATCGGCCTCCTCATAATCCAGGAGGCGAGGCAACGACGTAAGAGCTGATCTCCGCAGCTCACGAGCATTATTACCTTCACGCTCAAGGCTGGGGGCGTATCGGCGGCGACACCTGGATGCCCTGATGATCGTGGAATGTCGGGTTCTCGATAGGGTGCCGGGATGCCGAAGCGCAGAATCGCCGCTCTGGCCGCCGCCGTGGTCGTCGTGGCCGCCGGTCTGGCGATCCGGGCGCTGCTGCCCGGCGCGGTCGCCAAGTACGCGGGCGATCTCCTCTACACCCTCCTCGTGTACGCGCTGGTCGTCGTGGCCGTGCCGCGCGCCCGGCCGCTCGTGGTGGCGGCCGTGGCGCTCGGGGTGAGCTGGCTGGTGGAGTTCGCCCAGCTCACCGGAGTGCCGGCCGAGCTGTCGGCGCACAGCACGCTGGCGCGGTTGGTGCTCGGCACGACGTTCAACGCGCCCGACCTGTTCTGGTACGCGGTGGGCGCGGCCGTCGGTTACGCAATTGATTCGATCCGCGCGAAATAGCCATTGACCACTTCTGCGGGCAAAGTTCACATCCCTTTACTCGTGCGCACCGACTCCTGCATCGTCTTCACACCGGGCGCCGGCCGGTTTCCTCTCGTGGCCCAGGGCAGGGCGGCTCCGATCGTCGTCAGCGCGAGCGACTTCCCCGGTGTCACGCGGGTCGGGGGCGACCTGCGGGCCGACGTGGAGCGGGTCACCGGGGTGAGGCCCGCGGTTTTCACCGACACCGTGCCGGAGACCGGTGAGGTGGTGCTGGTCGGCACGATCGGGAAGAGCCCGCTCATCGCTGGAGCAGGTCGTGGAGCACCCGCTGCCGGGCGTCCGCCGCGCGCGCCGGATGATCCACCGCTCTATCCCTGATCACGATCCCTTGTTATCGTCACAGTGACGATTAAGGAGGTCGCGGTGGCGCTGACCGATCTGCTTGGGCCCCTCCTGGAGCCCGCGATCACCCTTGGCGGCGTTTCGACGAGCTGGGCCGAGCTGCTCGGCTTCGCGACGGGAGCGCTCACCGTCTGGCTGGTGGTCCGCCAGCACGTGTGGAACTGGCCGATCGGCGTCGCGAACGTCGTCCTGCTCGGTCTCGTCTTCCTGGCCGTGGGCCTGTACGCCGACGCGGCCCTGCAGATCGTCTACGTGCTCCTCGGCCTGTACGGCTGGTGGCAGTGGCTGTACGGCGGGGCCGGGCGGACCACGCTCACCGTCACCAGGACAGGCCGCGCGGAGTGGGGATGGCTCGTGCTCGCGGGCGCGGCGGCGACGGCGCTGCTCACCGCCGCACTCACGACCTGGACCAACTCGGCCGTGCCGTTCTGGGACGCCCTGACGACCGCGCTGTCGCTGATGGCGACCTACGGCCAGTGCCGCAAGCGGGTGGAGTCGTGGTGGCTGTGGATCACGGTCGACCTGGTCTACATCCCGCTTTACGCCTACAAGGAGCTCTACCTCACCAGCGTGCTCTACGTGCTGTTCCTCGCGCTGTGCGTGGCCGGGCTGCTCGCGTGGCGGCGCGACGAGGCCGCCCGGCCCGCCGCCGCTCCGGTGGTGACGCGATGAGCGCGCGATACGCGCACGGGCTGGTGATCGGCAAGTTCTACCCGCCCCACGCCGGTCACCACCACCTGGTCGACACCGCCGCCGAGCGGTGCGCGCTGGTCACGGTGGTCGTCGCCGCCAGCAGCGTGGAGAGCATCCCGCTCGCCTTGCGTACGGCGTGGCTGCGCGAGGCCCACCCGCAGCCCCACGTGGTGGTGGCGCCGGTCGTGGACGACATAGAGATCGACTACGACGACCCGGAGATCTGGGCCGCGCACGTCGAGGTCTTCCGGCACGCGCTGGAGTCGGCCCACGGCGGCCTCGCGCCCGATGTCGACGCCGTCTTCTCCTCCGAGACGTACGGGCCCGAGCTGGCCCGCAGGTTCGGCGGCGCGCACGTGGCGGTCGATCCGGGCCGGGTCCGCTATCCGGTCAGCGGGACGATGGTCCGCGACGACCCGGTGTCCGCGTGGCCCTGGCTGAGCCCCGCCGTACGCGCCTATCTCGCCCGGCGGGTGGTCGTCACCGGGGCCGAGTCGACCGGCACCACCACGCTCGCCCGCGCGCTGGCCGCCCACTACGCGGCACGCGGCGGCGTCTGGGCCGCGACCCGGTGGGTGCCCGAATACGGCAGGACCTACTGCGAGGAGAAGCTCGCCCTGGCCCGCCGTACGGCCAAGGCGGCGGGAGCGCCGGAGCCGTGGCTCGACGACCTGGAGTGGCGGCCGGAGGAGTTCACGCTGATCGCCCACCGGCAGCTCGACTGGGAGGACGCGGCGGCGCGGACCGGGTCTCCTGTGCTGTTCTGCGACACCGACGCGCTCGCCACCGCGCTGTGGCACGAGCGCTATCTCGGCACGGTGAGCTCGGAGGTCCTGCGCGTCCACGAACGGGCCCGGCACGACCTGTGGATCCACACGTCCGTGGACGGCGTGCCGTTCGAGCAGGACGGCTGGCGCGACGGCGAGCACGTGCGGCACGGCATGGACCGCCGGCTGCGCGCGGAGCTGGCCGGGCGCGGGCTGCCGCACGTGGTCGTCTCCGGGCCGCCCGAGGAGCGGCTGGCCGCCGCCGTACGGGCCGTCGACGATCTCGTCGCTACCGGCCGCGCGTTCGCCCCGCCGTTGTGAGCTGCTTTTATACGAGAACGCATATCGGTCGGTGGTCCATATGAATATTGGACATGTTCCGAACACTTTGCTTGGCTCCTGCGTCTAACGCCCCTGTGACGCATGAGAGCAAGGACATGTCATGATTTGGAGACTGCCGGTCGCACTGAAGACCACCACGATCACGGTCGCCCTCCTGGCCGGCGCCGTGCCCGCGGCGGGCCCCGCTGCCGCAGCCGCTGTACCCGCCGCACCCCAGGCCGCCGCCGCGCCCCGGACGGACGTGGCCGCCGCGCTGCGCGCGCTTGAGGCGTCGTTCAAGGGCCGCATCGGCGCGTACGCGATCGACACGGCGACCGGGAAGACGATCGGTTATAGGGCGGGCGAGCGGTTCCCGCTGCTGTCCACCTTCAAGGCGGTTGCCGCGGGAGCGGTGCTGGCCCGGACGACCGACCGGGAGCTGACGCGGAAGGTCGTCCACTGGACGGCCGACGAGGTGAAGTCGAACTCGCCGGAGACCGGCAAGCACGTGAAGGACGGGATGACGCTCGCCGAGCTGTGCCGGGCGGCGATCATCTACAGCGACAACACCGCCGGGAACATGCTGCTGAAGCGGATCGGCGGGCCGCGGGGCCTCACCCGTTATTTCCGCACGCTCAAGGACCCGGTGTCCCGGCTCGACCGCTGGGAGACCGACCTCAACATCTGGTCGCCCAAGGAGCGGCGCGACACCACCACGCCCGCGTCCGCCGCCCGCGATCTGCGGGTGCTCACGACCGGCGGCGTGCTGGGCGCGAAGGACCGGTCCCGGCTGATCGGATGGCTGCGCGACAACACGACAGGCGACGCGCGCATCCGCGCCGGGCTGCCGAAGACGTGGATCGTCGGCGACAAGACCGGCACCGGCGGGACGTACGGCACCGCCAACGACATCGCCGTCATCTGGCCGGCCAGGAACGCCGCCCCGATCATCATGGCGATCTACACCAACCGCCGGGCGGCCGACGGCGCCACCGCGGACTCGGTCGTCGCACGGACGGCGACCCTGCTGGCGCGCGGCCTCGGCAGGCTCTCGTGAACCACCGCGTTATGGGGCCGACCTTGTTTTGCGGCCCCATAACCTTGTCTATAGCCATTTGGGGGAGGTTCGTGTGAACGCCACGGGGAAGGTGTTGCGCCTGATCGCCATGGGAGCAGCGGCGGGCGTGTTGGTCGCGGGGATCGCGTTGCCGGCGGTGGGAGGCGCGGGCGTCGGGGTGGTGTCGGCCGTCGAGGACGTGGACCTGAAACCCCGCGACCTCACCGAGCCTCCGCTGGCGCAGGTCTCGGTCGTGCAGGACGTGAAGGGCCACGAGATCGCGCGGTTCTACGAGCAGTATCGCGAGGTCGTCCCCCTTGACCAGATCGCCGACATCATGAAGACGGCCATCATCTCGATCGAGGACTACCGGTTCTACCAGCACGGCCCGATCGACATCGAGGGCACCATCCGCGCCCTGGCCAAGAACCTGCAGTCGGGCGGGGTCGCCCAGGGCGGCTCCTCCATCACCCAGCAGTACGTCAAGCAGGTGCTGCTCAACGCCGCCACGACCGAGCAGGAGAAGAACGAGGCGCTGGCGCCCAGCTACGCCCGCAAGCTCAACGAGCTGCGCTACGCGATGGGCGTGGAGGAGAAGTACTCCAAGGACCAGATCCTGGAGAAGTACCTCAACATCGCCTACTTCGGCGCGGGCGCGTACGGCGTCGAGGCGGCGGCCAAGCGGTTCTTCGGGGTCAGCGCGAAGGACCTGACGCTGCCGCAGGCGGCGACGCTCGCGGGAGCCGTGCAGGACCCCAACGCCACCGACCCCAACCTGGGCAAGACCAGCCGCGACCGGCTGCTGAAGCGGCGCAACGTCGTGCTCGACCGGATGGCCGAGCTGAACAAGATCACCAAGGATCAGGCGGCCCAGGCGAAGAAGACCCGGCTCGGCTACAAGGGAACCCCGCTGCCCGGTGGCTGTGAGTCGAGCAAGTATCCGTACTTCTGCGTCTACGTGCGCAACGAGATCCTCAGCAACCCCGACTTCGGCAAGACGGCCAAGCAGCGCCTGGCGTTCCTCAACCGCGGCGGCCTGACCATCAAGACCACGATCGACCCCTCGATGCAGGCCGCCGCCGACAAGGCGATCAGGAAGTGGGTCCACCCGACCGACAACCCCGTGGCCGCCGAGGCGCTGGTGCAGCCCGGCACCGGGGCGATCAAGGCGATGGCCGCGAGCCGTCCGTACGGGACGCACAAGACCAGGAACGAGGTGTCCTACAACCTCGTGGCCGACGTCGCGCACGGCGGCGGCATCGGCTTCCAGGCCGGCTCGACCTTCAAGACCTTCACCCTGCTCACCGCGCTGAAGCAGGGCATGAAGATCAACGACGGGTTCAGCGCGGGCGCCGGCTACACCGCGCCGGGCTATTCGACGTTCAAGAACTGCGCGGGCCAGCCCATCGGCGACCCGAGCCACACCGTCACCAACGACGAGGGATCACCGGGCTGGCTGACCCTGCAGACCGGCACCTGGCACTCGGTCAACACGTTCTTCATGATGCTGGAGCAGCGGGTCGGGCTCTGCGACGTGGTCAAGACGGCCAAGTCGCTGGGCATCCACCGGGCCGACGGCAATCCGCTCAAGGAGTTCGAGACGTTCACGCTCGGCATCAACGAGATGGACCCGGTGACCGTCGCCACCGCGTACGCCGCGATCGGCGCGCGCGGCAAGTACTGCGCGCCGATGGCGATCACCCAGATCACCGACAGCACCGGCAAGACCACCAACTACAGCCCCAAGTGCCGTCAGGCCATCGACCCCGAGGTGGCGGACGCGGCGGCGCACATCCTGTCGGGCGTCCTGACCAAGGGCACGATGGCGGCGGTCGGCGGCATCGGGCGTGACGCGGCGGGCAAGACCGGGACCAACGACGACTCCTCCTCCGCCTGGTTCGCCGGGTTCACCCCCGACCTCGCCGGCGCGGTCAGCCTCGGCGACCCCCGTGGCACGTCGAAGTACAAGCTGAACAACGTGACGATCGGCGGCCGTTACTACGGCTCGGTGTTCGGCGCCAGCATCCCCGGCCCGATCTGGAAGGACACCATGCTGCGGGCGCTGCGCAACGTGCCGCCGACCGACTTCACGCCGGTCGACAGCGCGCGGTTCGGCGGCTGCGGCGACAGTTGCCGGAGCCTGGTGTCCGTGACGCCCCCGACAGGGGACGACGGCGGTCCGATGCCGGGGGACAACGTGCCGGTGGAGGTCCTGCCCAACGACTAGTCCGTCAGCTAGTCCGTCAGCGCGTCGGCCGTGTCCAGGACGCGGAACAGCCGGGTCAGGTTCGTCCAGCGGAGGATCCGCAGCACCTGGCCGGCCGGCGCGATGAGGGCGAGATCGCCGTCCCTGTCACGCAGGTTGTGCACCAGGCGCACGAGCAGCCCCACGCCCGTGGTGTCGATGAACCGCACCTCGCTGAGGTCCACGGCCAGCCACGGGCCGTGGGCCTCGATCTGGGTGAGTAGCGGCTCGCGCAGGCGCCGCACCGCGTGGAGATCCAGCTCTCCGCGCAGCCCGAGCACCCACCAGCGAGTGGGGGAAGGGGGTTGTGCCGTCCACGTCTCCACGGTGGTTCCCTTCGCTCTTCTTGGCGCCGGGGACCACCGGGTGAGCGGGACGGGGAGGTCCGGGGCGACCGACGAAGCGTTTCGACCGACGCGCCGATGACCGTACGAGCCGCACCCAGGGTAACAATCCCCCTCCGTTGCGTCGATCGGCTCACGTAAAGCTTCCGTGGCACCGGCGGAATCGAGTGGCTATCGTCACGGTTTATGGGGGTTGAGCGCACGTTGCGGCGCCGGCTGGTCCTGATCGGGGGAATCGTCGCACTGGCCGCCGCGGGATCCGCGCCGCTCAACGAGGAGCTGACCAGGGCCGTCGCCGTCGCGTACGCGGCCCAGGGCGCGCTGCCGTACTCGTGGGGCGGGGGACACGCGGCCCGGCCGGGTCCCTCGAAGGGGACCTGCCGGGGATACAGCGGCTCGGTCAGGCCCTGCCCGGCCGACCGGACGCGCGGCTTCGACTGCTCGGGGTTCACCCGCTGGGTGTACGACCAGGCGTTCGGCGATGACGTGCTCGGCCCCGGCAACACCGACGCCCACGTCGCCCGGCTGCGCAGGGTCGCGGTGCCGCAACCCGGCGACCTGGTCTTCTACGGCAGGCCCGGCAGGACGCACCACGTCGGGGTGTACGTCGGCGGCGGAAAGATGATCAACGCGTTCGCCACCGGGACGCGCATCCGCATGGACGACGTGTCCGTGTTGGACGACCTGCTCGGCTATTACCACTACCGACCCTGATCCCTATGCTTGCCCCGTAATGGTGAGATTGCGGGTTCTGGGGCGAATCACGGCGGAGGTCGACGGGCGTCCGGCGGACCTCGGGACGTCGCTCCAGCGCGCCGTGCTGGCCCGGCTGGTCTGCGCCCGCGGACACGTGGTGTCGACCGACCGGTTCGTGGACGACCTGTGGAGGGGCCAGCCGCCGCCGCGCGCGCTGGGCGCGCTCCAGGTCTACGTCTCCAACCTCAGGCGGGCACTCGAGCCGGGCCGCGCCCCCCGCGCCGCCGCCCGCGTGCTGGTCACCACTCCCCCCGGTTATCGGCTGGCGCTGGAGCCCGGCGACGTGGACGCCTGGCGCTTCCCCCGGCTGGTCGAGTCCGCCGCCGGCCTGCTCACCGAGGGCGGCACGCGCGGGCGCTGGAGGTCGTGGACGAGGCGCTGGCCCTGTGGACCGGCCAGGCGTACGCGGAGTTCGGCGAGGAGGAGTGGGCCGTCCCCGAGGTGGTCCACCTGGACGAGCTGCGGGCGGTCGCGGTGGAATACCGCGCCGAGGCCGGGCTCGCGCTCGCCCGCCACGGCGAGGTCGTTCCCGAGCTGGAGCGCCACCTCACCGCCCACCCCCTGCGCGAGAACGCCGTGCGGTTGCTCGCGCTCGCCTACTACCGGGCCGGGCGGCAAGGGGAGGCGCTGGCGGTCCTGCGCAGGACTCGCGACCAGCTCGCCGACCAGCTCGGCATCGATCCCGGGCCCGCCCTGCGCGCGCTGGAAGCGGACATCCTCGCGCAGGCCGAGTCGCTCGACGCGACCCCCGTACGCGCGATACCCGTCCCGTCGGCGGCGCAGCACCCCGTGCCCGCCCCGGTGCCCGCCCCGGCACCCGCCCCGGCACCCGCCGGGGATTTCGAGCCCGTCCGCATGGTGGGCCGTACGGCCGAGCTGTCCCGGCTGGCCGCCGCGGCGGAGCGGGCCAGGGCCGGTTTCCGCATCGCCTGGCTCGGTGGCGAGGCGGGCTCGGGCAAGAGCACGCTGGCCGACGCGCTCGTGCGGCGCCTGTCGGCGGACGGCTGGCAGACCGTGATCGGCCGCTGCCCCGAGACGACCGGCGGCGTGCCGCCCGCATGGGCGTGGAGCGAGGTGCTGCGGGAGCTGTCCGCGGCCTGCCCGCCCGAGCCCGGGACCGCTGCCAGGCTGGCGCCACTGCTGACCGACGACGCCGCGCCCGTGGGGCAGTTCTGGCTGGCGCGGGCGACCGGCGACTATCTGGACGGTGTGCCGGGACCGCTGCTGATCGTCCTGGAGGACGTGCACCGGGCCGACGAGGAGACGCTCCAGCTCCTGCGTCACCTGGCCGGCCGCCTGACGCGGACGCCGGTCCTCGTCCTGCTCACGCACCGGCCGGCCGAGGCGGGCGATGACCTCACGGCCACCAGGGCGGCGCTCGCCGTGCAGGCCGTGGAGAACATCACCCTCGGCGGCCTGGGCGAACGCGAGGTGGCCCGGCTGCTCGCGGAGCGTTCCGGTACGGAGGTCGACGAGGCCACGGTGCGCACGGTCACCGAGCGGACCGGCGGCAACCCGCTGTTCGTGACGGAGACGGCCCGGCTGCTCGCGGTGGACGGCCCGTCGGCGGCCCACGCGCTGCCGCCCGGCGTGCGCGATCTCATCCGGCGGCGTCTCGCCCGGTTGCCCGCGACGGCCCGGACGACGCTGCGCAACGCCGCCGTTCTCGGCCGGGAGGCCGATGCGGACGTGCTGATCGCCATGCCGGGGGCCGACGAGGAGTCCGTGCTCGACGGCCTTGAGGCGGGTGTGCTGTCCGGCCTGCTGGAGGAGCCGCGCCCCGGCCGCGTCCGGTTCGCCCATGTGCTCGTGCGCGAGACGCTGTACGAGGACATCCCGCGGCTGCGCCGTACGCGGATGCACGGCAAGGCCCTGGCGGCGCTCGAACGGGTGCGCCCCGGCGACGTGGGGGCGCTCGGGCACCACGCGCTCGCCGCCGCGACGACCGCGACCGCCCTCACTGCGGCCGAGTACGCGGCGCGGGCCGCCGGGCAGGCGACCGCCCTCTACGCGCACAAGGAGGCGGCGGCCCTGCTGGAGGGCGCGCTGGGCGCGCTCGACCTGGTGAGCGAGGGGGCGGACGGCGCCGGTCGGGACCTTCGCCTCGACCTCCTGTGCCGCCTGGTGTCCGCGCAGTCGCACGCGGGCGACGTGATCACGGCGGTGCGCAACCGGACGAAGGCGCTCGCGGTGGCCCGCCAGACGGAGGATCGCGGCGCGGTCGCGCGGGCGGTGTCCTCGCTCGACGCGCCGGTCATCTGGACCATCCAGCCCGACCGCGTGCTCGACGCCGACCTCGTCGAGGCGATCGAGGAGGCGCTGCCCGCGGAGGCAGGCGAGCTGCGCTGCCGGATGCTCGTCGCCCTCTGCCACGCGCTCGAAGGACACGACGCGGCGCGCATCGAGGCCGCCAGTGCGGAGGCGCTGGCGATCGCGGACGCCCTCGGCGACCCACGCCTGCGGTGCATGGCGCTCAACGGGCGCTACTGGGTCTGCCTGACCCCGGAACGGCGGGACGACCTGGAGCGGCTCGGGCACGAGCTGCTGGCCGCCTCGGCCGCCGCCGGGCTCCTCGGCTACCAGACGCTCGGTCACTTCTCGCTGCTCATGGCCGCGCTGGGCCGCAACGACTGGGCCACGGCGCGCCGACACGCCGACAAGGCGATGGAGCTGTCGACGAGCGGCCAGCTCGGCCTGGCCCTCGGCATCCTCGCGTTCCTCGACGCCGTGCACCTGCTGGTCAGGGGCGAGTTCGAGCGGGCCGAGAGCGCCTACACGCAGCTCGGCGAGCGGCTGGCGAGCACCGGTGACGCCAACGGCGCGATGGTGGGGACGGTCGGCCGTTTCGTGGTCACGCTGGCCGCGGGGCGGGTCCACGAGTCGGTGGAGGAGCTCGCCGCCCTGTGGGAACGCCTGCCACAGGACGTCGGCGAGCTGTACACGCGGGCGCTCGTCGGGGCCGGCCGGCTGGAGGAGGCCCGCGTGGTGTGGGCCTCCGCACGCGTCCCCCGCCGGGACTACTACTGGCTCGTGTTCCTGTCCCTGCGTGCGGACAACGCGATCGCGCTCGGTCACCGGGCGGAGGCCGAGGAGTGCTATCGCCTGCTGCTGCCGTCCGACGGCGAGCTGGCCGGGTTGCACTCGGGCTCGGTGACGCTCGGGCCGGTCGCCCACACGCTCGGCGACCTGGCGGCGTTCCTGGGCCGGTCCGGCGACGCCGGGGCCCACTATCTGCGGGCCGCCGAGGTCGCCCGGCAGGCCGGCTCCCCGCATTGGGAGGAGGCCGCCCGCCGCGAAGCCGACAACGCAGCGCTCATGCGGAGCCGAAGATCAGCCGCTCGCGGCGACGGTGGGCGCGGCGCATCAGCGCCAGCATGACGACCAGGACGGGCCCGGCCAGCCTGCGCAGCTCCGCCAGTTCCTCCGGCAGCGCGTGCTGCTCGATCCTGGGCAGCTCGAAGCGAACGTCGCCGCCCTTGCGGACGTGCTGCTCCAACTCCTCCCAGTCCTTGCCGGAGACGTGCCGCATGATGATCGGAAAGATCGTGCGCTCCTCCTCCTGGATGTGCTCGTCGAGCAGGTCGGCCAGCCGGCGCAGCGGCTTGGCCAGCTCGGCCGGGTCGCCCGCGACGGCCTGGATCTCCTCCAACAGCGGGTCGAGCTCGGAGTGGTCCTCGCTCAGCTCGCTCAGGTCGATCTCGGCGCCCGCCGAGCGGACGAGCAGCGGCCACAGGCGGTCGTCCTCGGTCTTGTGGTGGTGGTGGATGCCGCGGCACAGCTTGGTCGCGTAGTCGCGGATGGCAGCGGCGCGCTCCGGGCCGCACGGCTGCCGGCCGGCGGCGATCTCGGCGGTGACGTCGGCGAGGCGCCGGGAGTCGGTGCGCATCGCCCGGTGCGCGATGCGGAAGCCCAGCAGGTTGGGAGTATCAGACATGGGCTCATCGTGCGGCTCCCCACTTGGAGTCGATTGAGACTCCGCTTAAACCGATTCCCCTGGGACGGGAGGTAGCCATGAGGAAAACCCGATAGCTTGTTCCCCTATGGACAGCCGATGGGTGGGACCGGACGGTTATGAGATCGTCCCCGCGTACCGCCGTGACCGGCAGGTGCTGCGGGTGCGGCGCAACGGCCAGGTGATCGCCGACTGTCTCTCGGTCGAGGAGGTCGCCCGATATGTCGATCTCGCCGACCTCTGCGAAGTGATCCCGCTGCCCGTCAGGACCCGCGACGCCCGTACGGCCGTCAAATAGCCTGGTCACACGGAGGTCGCAGGCGTAACAGGGGTGGCCCCTGGGCACTCAGATGCCGAGGGGGAATCGATGCGCCTGCCTGTCCGTCTGCCTGTCTGCCTGTCTTTCGTCGCACTGTCTTTCACCGCCATCGCGCTCTGCGCCGCCGTGGGCGGCTGCGGGTCGGCGACCACGGGCTCCGTGGCCGAGACGCCGGTGTACGTGCTCAACCTCCGAGACTCCGAGCGGGGCAGGGCGGAGCAGCGGCCGGCGAACCTCGTGCTCTCGGAGTTCAGCACGATGAGCGGGGTCACCTGGCGGACGTGGGGGCCGACGAGGGCGACCGGCGCCGGGAAGATCAGCGGCACCTGGTGCCTGCCCGAGTGCGCGGACGCGCCGTACGCCGCCACGGTGACGCTGAGCAGCGTGATCCCGGTCAAGGGCAAGGGCTACTTCAGCCGCTACGCCGTGACGGCCGACGTGCCCGTACGGCAGCGTCCCGAGGCCGACCTGTCCGGGGTGCTGCCGACGCCCTGAGCCCCTGCGCGGGAGGGGCGATTCGAGTTCGCGTACACCGCCGTGGCCGTGTATGGTTACACCTGTCCGCAGCGCGAGAGCGGCAGGCGGACCCGCCCCTATAGCTCAGTCGGCAGAGCGTCTCCATGGTAAGGAGAAGGTCAACGGTTCGATTCCGTTTGGGGGCTCTAGCCAGAAAGTCCTATCCAAGCAGCGTTTCTGACTGAGCGCTGCGGGGTGGGGCTTTCGGCTTGGTGGGGATGCCTCATCCCCGCCGAAGCACCGATCTCGATCATGGCTGATCCCGATGCGCGAATAGCCGTACAGGTCGGGTATCCTTGCGTGGCCGGATCCATTTCCGGCCTAGGCGGAGTAGCTCAGTCAGGCAGAGCAAGCGGCTCATAATCGCTGTGTCGCCGGTTCAAGTCCGGCCTCCGCTACTACCCTGCCGGGCCACCCGAACAAGGGGGCCCCGGTGCGGGTTGTCCAGTAGTCCCGAACGCAGAAAGGCACTCCCACGTGGCTGCCGCAGACGTTAGGCCGAAGATCACGCTGGCCTGCCAGGAGTGCAAGCACCGCAACTACATCACGCGGAAGAACCGGCGCAACGACCCGGATCGGCTTGAGCTGAAGAAGTACTGCCCCAACTGCAAGACGCACCGGGCGCACCGCGAGACCCGCTAGGTCACGGCACGGACCGCACGCACTTCCGACGCCGGCGTTCCCTGACTGGGGCGCCGGTTTGTCGTGTCCGGGGCGGTGCGGGCCGGTGCCCGCCGGCGTAGGTCTGTTACGGTACGGCCTACCCAGCCCATCCGAAGGAGCCGGCCCGATGCCTTTGAACCGCGATTTCGTCGGGCGGACGTACGAGTCGTCCGCGCCCTACGAGGTCAGCCGCGTGAAGATCAGCGAGTTCGCCACCGCGATCGGCGACTCCAACCCGATCTACCACGACCGGCAGGCCGCGGTGGCGGCCGGGCACCCGGACGTCGTCGCGCCGCCCACGTTCCCCATCGTGTTCAGCCTTCTCGGGACCGGTGACGCGCTCGGCGACCCCGGCCTCGGGCTCAACTTCGCGATGGTCGTGCACGGTGAGCAGAGGTTCGAGTATGAGCGCCCCATCCACGCGGGCGACGAGCTGGTGTGCAAATCGACCATCGCGGAGATCCGCAGCGTCGGCCGCAACGAGTTCCTGACGCTGCGCAGCGACGTCTCGACCACCTCGGGTGAGCTGGTCTGCCGGACGTACAACGTCATCGTGGAGCGCGGAGGGGCGGCCTGATCATGGCGGCGACGGTCAAGTACGACGAGGTGGAGGCCGGCCAGGAGATCCCGGCCGTCGAATACCAGGTCCGCCGGGTGGACCTGGTGAGGTACGCCGGCGCCTCGGGCGACTTCAACCCCATCCACTGGAACGAGCGCTACGCGAAGGCGGTCGGCCTGCCCGACGTCATCGCGCACGGCATGTACACGATGGCGCAGGGCGGCCGGTTCGTGACCGACTGGGCGGGCGACCCCGGCGCGGTCGTGGAGTATGGCGTCCGGTTCTCCTCCATGGTCGTGGTGCCCGACGACGACAACGGCGCGACGATCAGGATCAGCGGGGTCGTCGAGGAGAAGCGCGAGGACAAGCGGGTCGTCGTGGCGCTGACCGCGAAGTCCGGCGACTCCCGGGTGCTGTCCAAGGCCCGCGCGGTGGTCCAGCTCTCCTGAGCTCCCTCGCCTGGCCGGGTCCGGTTGACCGTCGCGATGCCGGGTAGCGGTCGGATCGTGAGCGAGCGAGACAACGAAGCGAAGAACGAGCCGGTCACGACCCAGCGGGAGCACGGCGACGTCGCCGGGGCCGCCGCGGAGACCCAGGACCCGGGCAAGGCGGGCGACGCCCACGGCGGTGCCCTGCCCCGCCCGCGAGCGCGCAACGCCAAGGAGGCCGCCGCGGCCGCGGGCCCGGAGGAGATCTCCGAGGCCAAGCGGGACATCGCGCCCGGCGGGACGATCGAGACCGCGCTGACCCCCTCGGGAGAGCCGTCGGTGGTCGCCTCCCAGCTCCTGTGGGACGGCAGCTCGGCCACGTCCAGGGTCGACGAGGTGATCGCCGAGGCGGAACGCGAGGATCGCGGGTAGATATCCTGTTCGTCGGGATGTTCCGGGTGCGAGGAGACCGATGGCTGACCGGCTGGCAGGGGTGCCGCTCGCCCCGTACACCACGTTGCGGACGGGCGGACCGGCCCGGGCGTTCACGCAGGCGCGGACGCAGGACGAGCTGATCGCGACCGTGGCCGAGGCCGACCGCGCGGGCGAGCCGGTGCTGGTGCTCGGCGGCGGCAGCAATCTCGTGGTGTGCGACGACGGGTTCGACGGGCTCGTGGTGCGCGTCGCCACGCTGGGCGTGGAGGCGACATCCCAGGACGGGCGCGTGCTGGTCACCGTGCAGGCGGGGGAGGACTGGGACGCCCTGGTCGCCCGCTGCGTGGCCGAGGGCTGGTCGGGGGTCGAGTGCCTGTCGGGCGTTCCCGGGCTGGTGGGCTCCACCCCGATCCAGAACGTCGGCGCGTACGGGCAGGACGTCTCGCAGACCGTCGCCGCCGTCCGCGTGTACGACCGGAGGGCCGGCGAGGTGCGGGACCTCACGGCCGCCGAGTGCGGCTTCGCCTACCGGCACAGCGCGTTCAAGCACGACCCCGGCCGCCACGTCGTGCTGGCCGTCACCTACGCCCTGGAGCGCTCGCCGCTGTCGGGGCCCGTGGCGTACAAGGAGCTGGCCGCGCGGCTCGGCGTGGAGATCGGCGCACGGGTGCCGCTGGCCGAGGCGCGGGAGGCCGTGCTGGAGCTGCGCCGTGGCAAGGGCATGGTGCTCGACCCCGGCGACCCGGACACGCGCAGCGCCGGATCGTTCTTCACCAATCCCGTGCTCGGCCCGGAGGAGGCGGCGGCCCTGGAGCTGCGGGCCCCCGGCCACCCGCGCTGGGACATGCCCGACGGCACGGTCAAGGTGCCGGCGGCGTGGCTGATCGAGAACGCCGGGTTCCCCAAGGGCTACGAGAAGGGCCGGGTGCGCATCTCGACCAAGCACACGCTGGCCCTCACCAATCCCACCGGAGAGGCGGGCGCGGCCGAGCTGCTGGCGCTCGCCCGCGAGGTGCGCGAGGGCGTGCACGAGAAGTTCGGGGTGTGGCTCGTCAACGAGCCCGTGCTGGTGGGAGTGCGTCTCTAGCTCGGTTAAACTGGGACGACCCGAAGGGGAGTAGTCCACAATCCACTGATCGACACACTGGCGGTTCGCCCGCCCGGTCGTGGAGCCCTCGTGGCGGACGAGACCTTCGGCCCGACAGTCATGATCACATGCTGCCGGGCCGAAGTCGTGCCCGAACTCCCCGGGTGTCGTACGGCGGCCCGGTCGCAACTCCCCTGTAGGAAGGCGACCCCGTGCAAGCCCTCTGGATCTCTCTCGTCGTCATCTTCGTGGCCGAGCTGGGCGACAAGAGCCAGCTCATGGCCCTGACCTTCGCGACCCGGTTCAAGACGGGGCCGGTGCTGGCCGGCATCACCGCGGCGACCGCGCTCGTCCACCTCGTCAGCGTCGGGCTCGGCAGGATCGTCGGCGACGCCCTCCCCACCACCGCCATCTCGATCATCGCGGGCCTGGCGTTCCTCGCCTTCGCGGCGTGGACGCTGCGCGGCGACGAGCTCACCGAGGAGGAGAAGGGCAAGGCGGCCAAGACCACCCGCAACGCCTTCATCGCCGTCGCCGTGGCGTTCTTCCTCAGCGAGCTGGGCGACAAGACCATGCTCGCCACCATCACGCTGGCCACCCAGCACGGCTGGTTCGGCACGTGGGTCGGCTCGACCGTGGGCATGGTCGCCGCCGACGCGCTGGCCATCCTGGTCGGCCGGTTCCTCGGCACCCGCCTGCCGGACAAGTGGATCAAGTATGGCGCCGCCGCGGCGTTCGCCGTCTTCGGCGTGCTGCTGCTGGCCGAGCCCCTGTTCGCCTGACTCTCGTCCGCCTGATCGAGCCCCGCCTGATCGAGCCCCGTCTGATCGAGCCCCGCCTAATCGAGCAGGGACAGGCGGTGGGCCGCGGCGGCGGCCTCGCCCCGGCTCGACACCCCCAGCTTGGGCAGGATGTTCGACACGTGCACGCTGACGGTCTTGGCCGAGATGAACAGCTCGGCCGCGATGTCCCGGTTGCTGCGCCCGGCCGCCACCAGGCGCAGCACCTCCAGCTCGCGCGGGGTCAGGTCGGCCTGCCGTACGGGCTCGGACGGGGTGGGGTCGGAGAGCGGGGTGCCGACGCGGCGGGCCAGCGTCTCGATCTGGGTGACCATCGGGGTGGCGCGCAACGCGACCGCGAGCGGGCAGGCCTCGCGCAGCCGCGCGATGGCACCCTCACGGTCGCCGCTCGCGGCGGCGGCCGCAGCGCCGTGCAGCAGCGCCTTGGCCCGGACGTACGGACGGCCCAGCCGCCGCCACGCCTCGGCCGCGGCGTCGAACTCGCCCCGGTAGACCAGTCCGAACGCCTCGTTCACCGGACCGTCGCCCAGGTTGACGGCCAGCCGGTCGCCCAGCTCCCGCACCGGGGCCACCCGGTCGGGGGCGACCGGCGCCGCCGCGTCGCAGACGTATCGGACCAGGGCGAGCAGCCGTCCGGCGAGCATGGCCTTGCGGGCCAGCGGCGGGTTGTCGAGAGCCTTCTCCAGCACGTCGAGTGCCTTCAGGGGCTCGCCGCGCAGCAGGTGCCACGCGAGACGCAGCCGGACGTTGTTCGTCCACTCCTGGGTCTGCTCGTCCCGATGCGGGGAGAAGACGCCGACCTCGGTGAGGATGTCCTCCGCCAGGTCCTCCTCGCCGCGCGCGATCGCGATGTCCGCGCGGACCCGCAGCATGTGCCACCGGTTGCGCAGGGTCGGCCCCATCGTCAGGGACCGCTCGATGATCTCGACGGCCTCGTCCCACCGGCCGAGCGACTCCAGCGCCTCCGCCCGGTTGTTGGCGATGAACGTGCCCTGGTGGCGGAACCTACCGTATCGCCGGGCGAGCTTCTCGCCCTCCAGCGCGAGCGCCACGGCCTCTTCCGAACGGCCGAGGTTGTCGAGGGCGTCGACGTTGTTGGCCAGGGCGCGCAGGATGATGCGGGGCGAGTTCAGGCGCCTGCCCATCGCCAGCGCCTGCTCGTTGAGCGCGATCGTGGTCTCGAGGTCGCCGTTGATGGAGTGGCCGAGCGCCATGTTGATCAGGAGGTCGGCCTCCTGCACCTCGTCGCCCATGTCGCGGGCGATGCGCAGCGCCTCCTCGGTGAGCGCGGTGCCCTCGGCGACCCCGTCGGCGCACATCAGGGTCTGGCCCAGCCGGGTCAGCACCAGCGCGCGTACGTCGCCCGGCTGCGGCACCAGCCGCTCGGCGCGCCACAGATACTCCAGGATGCCCGGCTTGCCCTTGTGCGCCTTGACGTTGGCCATGCGGACCATCAGCTCGGCCACCCGCTCGGGTGAGGTCTCCTCGTCGAGCTCGGCCAGGGCGCCGCGCACGTACTTCTGGCTCTGCTCCATCTCGCCGCTGAGGAACGCCGCCTCGGAGGCCCGTTCCAGCACCGTGCAGTGGTCGTGGCCGATGCGCTCGGCGGCGTCGGGCACCTTGTCCCACAGCGTCAGCACGCGTTCGAGGAGCTGGATCTGCTCGGTGTAGGCGAACGACTTGGCCGCCTTCTCGGACGCCTCCCAGGCGGAGATCAGCGCCCACAGATCGTCACGGGCGGAGTACCAGTGGTGGGCGATCTCGATGGCCGCCCGGCCCGGGGGCACCAGACCGCGGTCGCGGTCGATCTCCTCGGCGTACCTCGCGTGCATCCGCGCGTGCTCACCGGGCAGCAGCTCGTCGTGGACCGCCTCGCGGATCAGGGCGTGCCGGAACGCGTACGCCCCGCCGTCGGCCACCTGCAGCACGTTGGCCGCGATGGCGGGCCGCAGCGCGTTCTCCAGATCGACGTCGGACAGGCCGCTGACCGCCGCGAGCAGGGCGTGACCGACGCGGATGCCCCCGGCGGCGGCGATCCTGAGCACCCGCTGGGTCTCCTCGGGCAGCCGCTCCACCGAGCCGATGATCAGGTCGTGCAGCGAGTCGGGGAACGAGCAGTCCTCGCCGCAGTCGAGCAGCGCCTCCACGAACAGCGGGATGCCGCCGCTGCGGTCGAAGACCCGGTCGACCTTGGCGAACTCGGGGGTCACTCCGAGGATCCCGGCCATCTGCTCGGCGACCTCGTCCTGGGTGAAACGGGGCAGGTCCACCCGGACCACGCCGTCGACCCGTCCCAGCTCGGCCAGCACCGGCCGCAGGGGATGGGTGCGGTGCAGCTCGTCCGAGCGGTACGTCATGACCATCAGGACGGGAGCCGTCTTGAGGTTGCGGCTGAGGAAGGCGATGAGGTCGCGGCTGGAACGGTCGGCCCAGTGGATGTCCTCGATGACGAGCACCACCGGCCGCCGCTCGGAGAGGCGTTCGAGCAGCGCCAGGATCAGCTCGAACAGCCGCGCGCGGGCCGACTCGGTCTCCCCGTCGCCGCTCGGCTCGCCGAACTCGGGCAGCAGCCTGGCCAGGTCGCGGGCGGCGCCGTCGGGCAGCAGGGCGGCGACCTCGGCCGCGCCGCACTCCCGGACGAGCTGCCGCAGCGCGGCGGTGAAGGGGGCGTAGGCCAGGCCCTCCGCGGACAGCTCCACGCAGCCCCCGACGAGCACGTGGGCGCCGTCCTGCGCGGCCTGCTCCGCGAACCGGCCGGCGAGGCGGGTCTTCCCCACGCCCGCCTCGCCGCCGATGAGCACCGCCGCGGTGGCCTGCTTGCGCGCCTGGTCGTAGGCCTCGCCCAGGGTCTCCAGCTCCGCGCCCCGCCCGACGAAGACGGGGCTCACCGCCCGGCGTGTCATGTGCTCCAGCATGTCATGACCCTTTGCGTGGCTTCGCCTGGTTTTTCGGTCAGACCTCTGTGCCCCCATGAGCCTCACGGTGTGCTCCACGGTGTGGTTCATGGTGTCGTTCACGGTGTGCTTCACGGCGGCTGAAAGGCCCGGCCGGGAGGGAGGGTCCGGCCGGGCCTTCGTACGCGTCTCATGAGGTGCGGAGCTTGCCGAAGGCCGCACGCAGCCGGCGGTTGCCGGAGCGCTGCTGGGCCTTCAGGCCCGACTGCGCCTCGCGCGCGCGGCGGTGGGCGGCGGCCTCCTCCTGAAGCTCGGTCGCCCGGTTGATCATTACCTGGTAGTGCAGTTCCGGACCCATCAGAGTGTCTCCTTGTTTCGGGTCTCTTCTCGTACTCCTCAAGGTTCGGTCTAAGGCGTGGTGCGGCACATCGGGCGGATGCCCTATCTCTGGCAGGGGCTTACGGCATAGGACTTCTAAGGCGGGTAAGGAGATGCCTTAGGGACGCCCGGGTCTCCGGGTTTGGAATCATTCCGCGTGGTCGGGGATGCTGGTCTCGTGCCAACTATGACTACTCCGCTCGCGGAGGTCGCCTCCTCACCCTCGACGCTGCGTGCGTTCCTGCACGGCCTTCCCGGGGTCGACAGGGTCGGGGCGGACGCCCGGGCCGCGATGCTGGGCACGCGATCCATCAAGACGACCGCCAAGAAACAGGCCATCGACATGGCCATCGGGATGGTCGACCTCACCACCCTGGAAGGCGCGGACACCCCCGGCAAGGTCAGGGCGATGTGCGCCAAGGCGGTGCGGCCCGATCCCACCGACTCCTCCGTGCCGCCGGTCGCCGCCGTCTGCGTGTACCCCGACCTGGTCGCGACCGCCGTCGAGGCCCTCTCCGGATCCGGCGTGAAGGTGGCGTCCGTCGCCACGTCGTTCCCCAGCGGCCGGTCCTCCCTTGAGGTCAAGGTCGCCGACACGTCCCTCGCCGTGGCCGCCGGAGCCGCCGAGATCGACATGGTCATCGACCGCGGCGCGTTCCTCGCCGGCGACTACCTCAAGGTGTACGAGGAGATCGTCGCCATCAAGGAAGCCTGCGGCGACAGCCATCTGAAGGTGATCCTGGAGACCGGCGAGCTCGCGACGTACGACAACGTGCGACGAGCCTCCTGGCTCGCGATGATCGCCGGGGCCGACTTCATCAAGACCTCGACCGGCAAGGTGTCGCCGGCCGCGACGCTGCCGGTGACGCTCGTCATGCTGGAGGCCGTGCGCGACTTCCTGGCCGCGACCGGCCGCAAGGTGGGCGTGAAGCCCGCGGGCGGCATCCGCACCACCAAGGACGCGATCAAATACCTGGTGCTGGTCAACGAGACCGCCGGGCCCGACTGGCTGCACGCCGACTGGTTCCGCCTCGGCGCCTCCTCGCTGCTGAACGACCTGCTCATGCAGCGGCAGAAGATGGCCACCGGCCGGTACGCCGGTCCCGACTACTTCACGCTGGACTGAGGGCTGGACTGAGGCATGTTCGAATACGCACCCGCACCAGAGTCGCGGGACATCGTCGACATCCGGCCGTCGTACGGCCTGTTCATCAACGGCGAGTGGGTCGAGCCGCAGGGCGAGGAGCGCCACAAGACCGTCAACCCGGCCACCGAGGAGGTGCTCGCGGAGGTCGCGTGGGCGGGGGAGGCCGACGTCGACCGCGCGGTCCAGGCCGCGGCCAAGGCGTTCCCCGTCTGGTCGGCCATGCCGGGCGCGGAGCGGGCCAAGTACCTGTTCCGGATCGCCCGGATCATCCAGGAGCGTGCGCGTGAGCTCGCGGTCCTGGAGACGCTCGACAACGGCAAGCCGATCAGGGAGTCCCGCGACGTGGACCTCCCGCTGGTCGCCGCCCACTTCTTCTACTACGCCGGCTGGGCCGACAAGCTGGCGTACGCCGGGTTCGGCGAGAACCCCCGGCCGCTGGGCGTGGCCGGGCAGGTCATCCCGTGGAACTTCCCGCTGCTCATGCTGGCCTGGAAGATCGCTCCCGCGCTGGCCTGCGGCAACACGGTCGTGCTCAAGCCGGCCGAGACCACGCCGCTGACCGCGCTCGCGTTCGCCGACATCTGCCGCCAGGCCGACCTGCCGCCGGGCGTCGTGAACATCGTCACCGGCGCGGGCCAGACGGGCGCCGCGCTCGTGAACCACCCCGACGTGGACAAGGTCGCCTTCACCGGCTCCACCGAGGTCGGCCGCCTCATCGCGAGGAGCCTCGCGGGCACCCGCAAGAAGCTCACGCTGGAGCTCGGCGGCAAGGCCGCCAACATCGTGTTCGAGGACGCGCCGCTCGACCAGGCCGTCGAGGGCATCGTCAACGGCATCTTCTTCAACCAGGGCCACGTCTGCTGCGCGGGATCGCGGCTGCTGGTGCAGGAGTCGGTCGCCGACGACCTGCTGGAGGCGCTCAAGCGGCGTCTCGGCACGCTGCGGCTCGGCGACCCGCTGGACAAGAACACCGACATCGGCGCGATCAACTCGGCCGAGCAGCTCGCCAAGATCCGCGAGCTGTCGGCGGCCGGGGAGGCCGAGGGCGCCGAGCGGTGGTCGCCCGCCTGCCCGATCCCCGACCGCGGCTACTGGTTCCCGCCCACCGTCTTCACCGGCGTGGCCCAGTCGCACCGGATCGCCCGTGAGGAGATCTTCGGCCCGGTGCTGTCGGTGCTGACCTTCCGCACCCCCGCCGAGGCGGTGGAGAAGGCCAACAACACGCCGTACGGGCTGTCGGCGGGCGTGTGGACCGAGAAGGGCTCGCGCATGCTGTGGATGGCGTCCCGGCTGCGGGCCGGCGTCGTCTGGTCCAACACGTTCAACCGGTTCGACCCGACCTCGCCGTTCGGCGGCTACAAGGAGTCGGGCTACGGCCGCGAGGGCGGACGCCACGGTCTGGAGGCCTACCTTGCCGTATGACCGGTGTCATCACCCCTCCGGCCGTCCGTCGTGCAGGTGCGCCGACGGGCAGCGCCGCCGCCTGGCCCGCCGGGCGCGCGCGGGCGCCGGTGACGGCTTCTCCCGGGGCAGCCGCTCCCGCCGCTTCGCCGTACGGCACGGCTGGTTCGCCCACCGGGGCGGCGTGTGCCGCTGTGGCCAGACCTACCAGCCGGCCCGTCCTCTGGAGATTGGAACCTTCGATGAGTGAGCGCACCGGACGCCTGAGCGTGCGCAAGACGTACAAGCTGTTCATCGGCGGCGCGTTCCCGCGTTCGGAGAGCGGAAGGTCGTATGTCGTGACCTCCTCCAAGGGCGACTTCCTCGCCAACGCGGCCAGGGCCTCCCGCAAGGACGCCAGGGACGCGGTCGGGGCGGCGCGCAAGGCGTTCCCCGGCTGGTCGGGTGCCACGGCGTACAACAGGGGCCAGATCCTCTACCGCATCGCCGAGATGCTGGAAGGCCGCCGCGCGCAGTTCGTCGCGGAGATCACCGCGATGGGCGGCGTGGGGGCCAAGCAGGCCGGCGAGATGGTGGACGCGTCGGTCGACAGGCTGGTCTGGTACGCGGGCTGGTCCGACAAGATCGGCGCGGTCCTAGGGTCGGCCAACCCGGTGGCCGGGCCCTACTTCAACCTGTCGAGCCCCGAGCCGACCGGCGTGGTCGCGGTGGTGGCTCCGCAGGAGGGGCCGCTGCTCGGGCTGATCAGCGTGATCGCCCCGGTGATCGTGACCGGCAACACCTGTGTGGTGATCGCCTCCGAGCGTGCGCCGCTGCCGGCGATCACGCTGGCCGAGGTGCTGGCGACCTCCGACCTGCCGGGCGGGGTGGTGAACATCCTCACCGGCTCGGCCGCCGAGATCGCCCCCTGGCTGGCGGGCCACATGGACGTCAACGGCATCGACCTGACCGGCGCCGATCCCGAGCTGGCCGTCACGTGTGAGGAGCTGGCCGCGGAGAACCTCAAGCGGGTGCTCCGGCCGCCGGTGGATCGCGTGGACTGGCTCGCCGACCCCGGCATCGAGCGGATGACGGCGTTCCTGGAGACCAAGACCGTCTGGCATCCGATCGGCATCTGAACCCGTTCCCTCCCGGCCCGCGCGGGCCGGGAGGGCCGGTCACACGGCGCCGGCCAGGCAGGGGCTTGGTGCCGGTGCTCACATTCCGTGCTCACATTCCCGGGCTCACATTCCGGGCTCACATCATGCGCGGCGCAGGGCGAGAAGCAATTCGGCGTTGGATCCGGTGTTCTTCATCGAGGTGAGGAACGACTCGATGGACTCCTGCTCGTGCAGCGCCCGGCGGAGCCTGCGCGTCAGGGGAAGCTCGGCGGGGTCGAACAGGAGCTCCTCGCGGCGGGTGCCGGAGGCGACGACGTCGACGGCGGGGAAGATCCGGCGGTCGGCCAGGCTCCGGCTGAGCTTCAGCTCCATGTTGCCGGTGCTCTTGAACTCCTCGAAGAGGTTGTCGTCCATCTTCGAGCCGGTCTCGACCAGCGCGGTGGCGAGGATCGTGAGCGAGCCGCCGCCCTCGATGTTGCGGGCGGCGCCGAGCACCTTCTTGGGCTGGTGCAGGGCCCCGGCGTCCATGCCGCCCGTGAGCACGCGCCCGCCGCTCGGCGCGGCCATGTTGTACGCCCGGCCGAGGCGGGTGATCGAGTCGATGAGCACGACGACGTCACGGCCCGCCTCCACGAGCCGCTTGGCCCGCTCGACGGCGAGCTCGGCCGCGGTGATGTGGTCCTGCGGTGCGCGGTCGAAGGTCGAGGCGATCACCTCGGCCCGCACCGACGCGCGCATGTCGGTGACCTCCTCTGGCCGCTCGTCCACCAGGACGACCATGAGGTGGCATTCGGGGTGGTTGGTGGTGATCGCGTTCGCGACGGCCTTGAGGAGCATGGTCTTGCCGGCCTTCGGCGGGGCGACGATCAGGCCGCGCTGGCCCTTGCCGATCGGCGCGAACAGGTCGATGACCCGCGTGGTCAGGATGTTGCGCGTCGTCTCCAGGCGCAGGCGCTCGTCGGGATAGATCGGCACGAGGTCGGCGAAGTGCGGCCGCGCGGTCTCCACGGGCTCGCCGTTCACGATCGCGACGGAGGTGAGCAGGCCGTTCTGGGCGACGCCGCGGACGTGGTCGCCGCGGCGCAGGTCGAGCGCGTCCACGAGCGCGGCCGGGACGGTCACGTCCTTCGGGCCGGGCAGGTAGCCGTTCGTGCGGATCACCGTGTTCCTGCCCGCCTGGTCGAGCAGACCGGTGACCTCGACGGCCGGGGCGTCCTTCGTACGGGCCTGTCCGGTGCGGGAAGTGCTGCGCTGCTTGGGAACGCTGAGAGTGGTGGTGGTCATGGGACTCCTTGTGCCGGAGCTGTCTGGGGCAAAGCGTGGGTGGGTGTGGGGGCGCGCGTTCGTCCGCAGGCAGCGGGATTCGCGCGAGATTCGTGAAGAGGCCGGAGCTGGAGGACCGGCCTGCTGTGCTGGGCGCGTATGGGCTCAGAGACGGAGCCAGAACCATACGGCTTGTCGCTGACTATAACAGGCGCACGTGTCGCGGCAATTCCCCGTGATCTAGCGGGCCCTACCGGCCTCTATCATCCTCTATCGGGCTCTATCGGCCTTCATCGGGCTTGGAGGGCGTCGAGCGCGACGGCCATGGCGATGACCAGGCGGCGGTCGAGGCGCGGATCGCGGATCTCGATGGCGTAGCGGTCGCGCAGGCCCCACCTGCGGTCGACCGAGAACGCGATCGAGGCGCCGATGCTGAAGTCGAAGTGGTAGGGCAGCCACTGCAGCGAGTCGGAGAACCGGCGTAACAGGGCGACCGCCAGTTGCCGCTCCTGCCCGGTCAGCGTCGGCAGCCCCGGCTGCTGGAGATGCCAGGTCGAGCGGAGCAGCGACCGGCCGAAATCCTTGCGGAACGTGCCGATGGGGTGGCCCGTGTCGTCCACCACGTCGTACTCGCCCGCGAGGTCGAGGACCTTGCGCGCCTTGAACCCGGCCAGCTCCGTCTGCCGGGACTCGTCCGTGTAGAGCGTCACCTGCTCCTTCAGGGCCATCCGCTTCTGCTCGGCGAAGGCCACGACCTCGCCCTCCGAACCGTCGGGGTTCGCCGCATGGACGACATATCTGTTCACCATCATGGTGATCTTCTGGCGCAGGTACAGGCGGGTCTGCCCCTGCAAGGTGGCGATATCCATGCTTAGACTCCAGAGACGGTCGTTTGTCTCCCTATATGCCCTCTTCCCGAAGAAGATCACCAGCGGGAGGTGGTCGAATCGACGTCCTGGTGCGCCGGGCGGCTGTCGGTGACCATAACCACACTTTTCGGGCTTGTCGCCTCAAGGGGATCTACCTATAAGGTAAGGCTTACCTAAATTCAGCCCTCGGCAGGGAGCCCCCGTATGTCTCTCCGGCACCGCGGTATCGGTCTCGGTATCGGCGCCGTCGCAGTCGCCCTCTCACTGGTCGCCTGCGGCGCCTCCTCCGGCAGCGGCGCAGCGAGCGGCGGGGGCACGAGCACGTCCGCCGCCGACGCCGCCAAGGCCGTCGCCAAGGGCGGCTCCGACTTCGGCACCGCCGCGGAGAAGACCGCCGCGATGGGCACCACCGCCAAGCCGGGCGAGTGGCCGCGCACCATCACCCACGCCATGGGCACGACCGAGATCAAGGCCCAGCCCAAGCGGGTCGTCGTCCTGGACGTCGGAGAGCTCGACAACGTCGTCTCCCTGGGCGTCAAGCCGGTCGGCTTCGCGCCCAGCGAGGGCTCGCCCGACCTGCCGTCCTACCTGAAGCAGGACGCCGGCGACCCGAAGAACGTCGGCACGATCAACAACCTCAACCTGGAGGCGATCGCCGGGCTGCACCCGGACCTCATCCTCGGCAGCCGGCTGCGCGCCGCCGAGCAGTACGACGAGCTGTCGAAGATCGCCCCGACCGTGTTCTCCATCCGTCCCGGGTTCACCTGGAAGGAGAACTACCTCCTCAACGCCGCCGCCCTCGACAAGACCGAGGAGGCCAAGGCGAAACTCGCCGAGTATGACGCCAAGGTGAAGGCACTCGGCGCGAAGCTGGGCGACCACAAGCCCGTCGTCTCGATGGTGCGCTTCATGCCCAACGGCGTGATCCGGCTCTACGCCAACGCCTCCTTCATCGGCACCATCCTCAAGGACGCCGGCATCCCGCGCCCCGCCAACCAGAACATCCCCGACCTCGCCGCCGAGGTGAGCGCGGAGAACATCGACCAGGCCGACGCGGACGTCATCTTCACCGGCGTGTACGGCGACCCGAAGGCCACGAACAAGGCGGCGGTCCAGAGCAACCCGCTGTGGAAGGACCTCAAGGCGGTCAAGGCGGGGCACGCCTACGAGGTCCCGGACGAGACCTGGTATCTCGGTCTCGGCGTCACCGCCGCCATGCAGGTCGTCGGGGACCTGGAGCGGTACCTCGTCAAGTAGGCACGTGGTCCCGCTCCGAGAAAGCGAACGAATGTCCCGTGCCACTCGCCGCCGCGCCCGACGTCGTGCCACCTCACACCGTGTCGGCCCGACCGCCGGGGGCGCGATCCTGCTGGCCCTCGCCGCGCTGCTGGTCCTCGCCGTGCTGCTCAGCCTCGCGGTGGGCAGCCGCCAGATCGCGCCGAGCGTGGTGATCGACGCCCTGACGCACGGCGGCGGCAGCGGCGACGCCCAGGTCGTACGGTCGCTGCGGGTGCCCCGCACCCTCATCGGGGTGATGGCCGGCGTCGCCCTCGCCGTGGCCGGCACGGTCATGCAGGGCATCACCCGCAACCCCATCGCCGAGCCCGGCATCCTGGGCGTCAGCCAGGGCGCCTCGGTGGGCGTGGTGTGCGCGATCGCGTTCCTCGGAGTGCACTCGCTGACCGGCTATGTGTGGTTCGCCTTCGCGGGCGCGGGGATCGCGGCGGTCGCCGTCTACGTCATCGCCAGCGGCGGGCGCGGCGGCGCCACCCCGGTCAAGCTCGCCCTGGCCGGCACCGCGATGAACGCCCTGCTCGCCTCCCTGGTCTCCGGCATCACCACGACCGACGCCCAGGCCCTCGACGAGTTCCGGTTCTGGCACGTCGGCTCGCTCAGCGGCCGGAGCGCCGAGGTCGCCGGTCAGACCTGGCCGTTCCTCCTCGCGGGGCTGCTGCTGGTCCTCGCGATGGCCCGGGGGCTCGACGCGCTCGCCCTCGGCGAGGACGTCGCCAAGGGGCTCGGCCACAACGTCCCCCTGCTGCGGATCCTCGGAGGTCTCGGCGCCACCGTCCTGACCGGCGTCGCGGTCGCCGCCGCCGGCCCGATCGCCTTCACCGGCCTGGCCGTTCCGCACATCGCGCGGGCCATCGTGGGCACCGACCACCGCTGGGTGCTGCCCGCGGCGGCCCTGCTCGGTCCCGTGATGCTCCTGGTCGCCGACGTCATCGGCCGCATCGTCTTCCCGCCCTCGGAGGTGCCGGTGGCGGTCATGACCGCGCTGCTCGGCGTGCCGTTCCTGATCGCCCTCGTACGCAGGAAAGCGGTGGTGGCGGCATGACGCGCCCCGTGGGCTTCGCCGTCCTGCGGGTGGGGCGGGGGAGCTTCCTGCTGCATCGCAGGGCGGCCCTCGTCGCCGTCCTGCTCGGCGCGGCGCTCGCGCTGGCCGCCGTGGCCTACCTGTGCGTCGGCGAGTCGTTCGTCAGCCCCGCGGAGGTCCTCCGGGTGCTGTGGGGGCAGCCGAGCCCGGACGCGTTCGTGGTCGGCACGCTGCGGATGCCCCGCCTCGCGGTCGGCCTGCTCGCCGGCGCCGCCTTCGGCCTCGCCGGGTCCTTCGTCCAGACCGTGGCCCGCAACCCGCTCGCCAGCCCGGACGTGATCGGCGTGACCCAGGGCGCGGGCGCGGCGACCGTCGCCGCGATGACCTTCGGCGTCGCGGCGTACGACACCCTGCCGTACATCTCGATCGTCGGGGGCCTGGCCGCCGCCGCGCTGGTCTACGTCTTCGCCTGGCGCAGGGGCCTGCACGCCTCGCGCTTCGTGCTCATCGGCATCGGCATCTCGGTGGCCCTCGGCTCCCTGACGCAGTTGTTCCTCACCAAGGGCGACTTCCTGGTGGCCCAGCAGGCCAAGGTCTGGCTCACCGGGTCGCTCAACGGCCGCGGCTACGATCACGCCGCGCCGCTCGCCTCGATCCTGCTCGTGCTGACGCCGGCGCTGCTCTGGGCGGCCCGGGCCCAGCGCTCGGTGTCGTTCGACGACGACACCGCGACCGCTCTCGGCGTACGGCTCGGCCGGGTCCGCCTGGGCCTGATCGTCCTCGGCGTCGTCCTGGCGTCGGTGGCGACGGCCGCGGCGGGACCGGTCGACTTCGTCGCGCTGCTCGCCCCGCAGATCGCCCGCCGCCTGTCGCGCACCGCGCAGATCCCCCTGCTCGGCTCCGCGCTGACCGGCGCCCTGATCGTGACCATCGCGGATCTGCTGGCCCGCAAGCTGTTCTCCCCGATCGAGCTGCCGGTCGGCGTGTTCACCGCGGTGGTGGGCGCTCCCTATCTGATGTGGCTGATCGTCCGCACCCGCAGCCGTTCCGGAGGCACGACATGATAGGCACCGCATGACCGGCGACAGCATGACCGGCAACCGCCTGAGGGCCGAGGGGCTCGTGCTCACGTACGAGGACCGTACGGTCGTCGACGGCCTCGACCTGGAGATCCCGGACGGGCAGGTCACCGTCATCATCGGGCCCAACGCGTGCGGCAAGTCCACCCTCCTGCGCGCGCTGGGCCGGCTGCTCAAGCCGCGGCGCGGCTCGGTGCTGCTGGACGGCACCGAGCTGGCCCGCATCCCCACCAAACGCGTCGCCCGGGAGATCGGGCTGCTGCCGCAGACCCCCGTGCCGCCGGAGGGGATCACGGTCTCCGAACTCGTCACCCGCGGGCGGCAGCCCCACCACAAGTGGTGGCAGCAGTGGACGGAGGCGGACGAGAAGGCCGTCACCGAGGCGATGGACCGCACCGAGACCGGCGATCTCGCGGAGCGGCCGGTCGACGAGCTGTCCGGCGGCCAGCGGCAGCGGGCCTGGATCGCGATGGCCCTCGCCCAGGACACCGACCTCCTGCTGCTCGACGAGCCGACGACCTATCTCGACATCGCCCACCAGGTGGAGGTGCTCGACCTGGTGCGGCAGCTCAACCGGGAGCGTGGCCGGACCGTGGTCGTCGTCCTGCACGACCTCAACCAGGCCGCCCGATACGCCGACCACATCGTCGCCATGAAGGCGGGACGGATCGTCGCCCAGGGCGCGCCCGGCGACGTCATCACCGCCGACCTGGTCCAGGAGGTCTTCGGGCTCGCCTCCGTCGTCGTGCCGGATCCGGTCACGGGCGGCCCGCTGGTCGTGCCGGGCGCGCCCTGGCAGCACTGAATCTCTGTCGTCTCAGGGTCGGGATCGGGGTTTTCTCAGGGTTCCTCGTGGAACGGGTGCTTCTACGCCGTCCGTTGGACCGGATGACGAAAGGAGCCGATCGATGTACCGATCGAGACAGCACAGGATCATCGCCGGCGTCTGCGGGGGGATCGCGGACCGGTACGGCATGTCGCCGACGGTCGTGCGGGCGCTGTTCCTGCTGTCCTGCCTGCTGCCGGGCCCGCAGTTCGTGGCCTACCTCATCATGTGGGTGCTGTTCCCCAAGGCTCCCGCCTCCACGGACTACCACTACTCGTACGGGCACAGGTAGGAAGCACGGGGCCATCCGGCCGCGTTTATGCTCACATCGAAAGAGGTGAGCGATGATGCGGCAACGGCCCCTGACCCTGGTCCAGGACGAGCTGGTCGATTACGAGAAGGCCATGGAGCGCATGGACGCGCTGGTGGCGGAGCGGCAGGACGACGCGCGGCCCGACACACTGTGGCTGCTCAGCCATCCGCCGGTCTTCACGATCGGCAAGCGGACGCTGGAGACGCATCTGCCCGACCCGTCGGCCGGCATCCCCGTGGTGCCGACCGGCCGCGGCGGCCAGCTCACCTATCACGGGCCCGGGCAGCTCGTCGGCTATCTCATCGTGAAGCTGCGGACCGGTGAAGGTGTGGTCGACTACATCCGCGAGGTCGAGCTGCGGCTGGTCGAGGCGCTGGCGAAGCTCGGCGTCCCGGCCGAGCGGCGCGACACCCCGCCCGGATCGGAGCTGCTCACGGGCGTCTGGACCCGGGACACCGGCCGGAAGATCGTCTCGATCGGCATGCGGTCGAGCCGGTCGGTCACCAGCCACGGCTTCGCGCTCAACGTGGACGGCGACCTCACGCCGTGGGATCTCGCGGTCCCGTGCGGCATGCCCGACGTGGAGATGACCTCGATCGCCCGCGAGCTCGGACGGGCCTCCATGGAGGAGACCCGCCGAGTCGTCGCGGCGGCGTTCGAGGCCTCCTGAGGGGTTACCCGACCGTTTCGCGGTCGCCCGCGTCGTCGACCGTACGGCGGGGCCCGGCGAACCAGTGCTTGGCCGACAGGTGCCACCACAGGGCGATGCCGATGAGCACGGCCCCCACGGCGATGGGGGCGTAGTTCACCGACGTCCAGGTGAAGTCCTTGTTGCCCGGGACGCCCGACGGGGCGATCGGCAGCACGAAGTAGATCGAGATGATCGCGATCTCGATCACCGCGATCCAGGACAACGCCTTGTATTTGGGGCCGAGGGTCCATGGTCCGGGCTGGAAGGAGTCGCCCGCGCGCAGGCGCAGCCAGATCGGGATGAGGAACGCGAGGTAGAGCCCGATCACCGCGATGGACACCACGGCGAGGAACGCCACCGGGGTCGTCGTGCCTTCCGGCGCGTAGAGCGCGGGCAGCGTGATCAGCAGCGCGACCCCGCACCCGCCGATGATGGCGTTGACCGGTGTGCGGTTGCGGTCGACCTTCGACCACAGCCGCCAGCCCGGCACCGCGCCGTCCCGGGAGAACGCGTACGTCATCCGCGACATCGAGGTCACGCAGCTCATGCCGCAGAAGAACTGCCCGATGGTGGAGATGCCGAAGATGACGGTGGCGAGCGTGGACGACAGCGACGAGGTGAAGATGGCCCCGACGAAGCCGCCCTCGGCGTTGACGGCGTCCACGTTCGTGGCCGCGAACAGGAACGACAGCAGCAGGATCCAGCCGCCGATCGCCGAGTAGAAAATCGACTGCCACAGGCCCTTGGCCGCCGTGCGGGCCGCGCCGTGGGTCTCCTCCGACACGTGGGCGCAGGCGTCGAAGCCGGTGATCGTGTACTGCGTGAGCAGGAAGCCCAGCGGTAGCACGTACAGCCAGAACGTCGGGCCGCCGTCGCCGTTGCCGAAGCCGGAGTTGTTGAACGTCTCGAACAGGAAGCCCACGTCCTGGTGCTTCGACGGGCCGAAGATCAGGATCAGCACGACCGCCGCCGCGCCGAACACGTGCCACCACACCGAGACGTTCTGCAGCACGGAGATCAGGCGGTGGCTGAAAATGTTGATCAACGCGTGGAGCACCAGGACGATCGCGAACAACAGGAAGGTCTGGTGCAGCGCGTTGCCGTTCGCCCACGAGTCGCTGAACCGGCCGATCGTGATGTTCAGGAACGTCGCGCAGCCGTAGTCGACCGACGCGGTCACCGCGATCAGGCCGATCAGGTTGAGCCAGCCGGTGAACCAGCCGTGGACGGGCCCGCCCAGCTTGGCCGCCCACCAGTAGATGCCGCCCGCCGTGGGGTACGCGGAGACCAGCTCCGCCATGCAGAACCCGATGATCAGGATGAACGCCGAGATCAGCGGCCAGCCGATGGAGATCGCCAGAGGCCCGCCGTTGTTCCACGCCTGGCTGAAGGTGGTGAAACATCCCGCCAGGATCGAGATGATCGAGAAGGAGATCGCGAAGTTGGAGAACCCGCTCCAGGTGCGGGCCAGTTCCTGCTTGTAACCGAGTTCCGCTAGTCGTTTGGCGTCGTCGTCGAGGGCTTGCGCCACTGAGGCCTCCTCTTAACTACTGGTGCGGAGTTCTCGGACGCCGTCGAGCAGGCGTCCGAAGCTGGGATCCCCGAGGTCGCGTACGGCTTGTGCGAACTTGTCGGCGGCCTCGGCGGAGTAGTCGAACCCGGGCAGGGCCGTGTTGTGGACCAGCCCCTCGTGGATGACGAACCAGAGCGTCCAGGTGAGGTTGGACATGATGAGGTTCAGCCGCACCCGGGGGAAATGCTCGTCGTCGCCGAAATAGGCCCGCGTGAGCCGTACGACCTGGTCGGGGTCGAAATCGGATTCGGCGGCGATGTCCCCGAGCTCGAAACAGGGGTCGTTGTTGCCGGAGAGCTGGTAGTCGACGATCCGGACGCCGTCGCCGGTGGCGATCAGGTTCTCGGCCAGCAGATCGTTATGGCAGGGGACCGCGGGGAGCGGGCGCCGGGCCAGCGCCGCCTCGATGTCGGCCACGACCGGCAGCGCGTCCTCATACCCGGCGGGAAGGGCCAGGCCGTGGGCCCGGCAGCGCGTCACGAACTCCCGGAGCTTGTCGAAGATCGAGAAGTCGTTGCCGAAGCGCGGGCCGGCGTGCAGCCGGCGGCAGGCGACCGCCACCTCCTCGATCCGCGCGGCCACGGCCGGGGCGTCGAGGGTGACCCCATCGATCCACTCCAGGAGGAGGACGCCCGGCAGCACGTGGACGACCCGGGGGCCGACCCCGGACGCCGCGGCGGCGACCGTGTTGGCGATCTCCTGGTCGAGCGGGATGCCGAGGCCGGTCTCGGAGATGCGCGGGTCGAGCACCCGTAGCAGCCAGCGGTCGCCGTCCTCGCTGTCGACCCTGGCGATGTGGTGGCTGAGCCCGCCCTTGATCGTCGTGAAGGTCAGTGGCCGCCCGGCCCAGGCCGTGACGAGATCCATTGCGTCTGCGACGGGATCTGGCATGCCCGGCTCCTTTTGGTCTACCTTCAGACCATTGATCAGATTTTCTGGGCCGGGTGTTACAGGACGGTACCGATGTCGCAACTTCCAGTAGACGCCCGCGCCGTCGTCATCGGCGGCGGAGTGGCCGGATGCAGCGTCGCCTATCACCTCGCCAGGCTCGGCTGGACCGACGTGATCCTGGTCGAGCGGCACGACCTCACCGAGGGCACGACCTGGCACTCCGCCGGCTTCGTCGGCCAGCTCAGGTCCACCGTCACGCAGACCAGAATGATCATGTATTCGGCCGGTCTCTACCCCGAGCTGCGCGAGCTGACCGGGCTCGACCCCGGCTGGCACGGCGTGGGCGGCCTGCGCCTGGCCACCACCCCCGAGCGCATGGAGGAACTGCTGCGCCAGGCCGGGGCCGCCGAGACGTACGGGCTCGACCTGGAGCTGCTCGACCCCCGGGGCACGCTCGACCGGCTGCCACTGCTGGAGGTGGGCGACGTCCTCGGATCGCTGTGGCTGCCCGGCGACGGCTGGCTCGACCCGGCCCGGCTCGGTCACGCCCTGGCCGAGGGCGCCCGCAGGCTCGGCGTACGGATCTTCACCGGCGTCGAGGTCACCGGCGTCGACGTCCACGACGGCCGCGTCGTTGCCGTACGCCTTCGCGGTGAGGGTGGTGAGCACGTCGTGCGCACCGAGACCGTCGTGAACGCGGCGGGGGCGGCGGCCGGAGTGATCGGCCGGATGGCCGGGGCCGACATCCCGATCGTGCCGATCAAGCACCAATACGTCGTGACCCCGCCGTCCGGCGTCCCGGCGGACACGCCGACCGTCCGCGACCCGGACAACATCGTGTATTTCCGCGAGGAGGACGGCGGCATCCTCGTCGGCGGCTATATCAGGAGCCCGCAGATCTGGGACGCCGCCCGGCCGCTGTCCGAGCCGCGCACCCTCTTCGCGCCCGACATGCCGAAGTTCCGCGAGTCGTGGGAATCGGCGGTCCGGCGGGTGCCTTCACTGAAGGCGGTCGGGGACGGCGACGACCCGGCGGCGTTCCGCAAGGTCGTCCACGGGCCGGAGGCGTTCACGCCCGACGGGGAGTTCCTGCTGGGGGAGACCGAGGTCGCCGGGCTATGGGTGGCGGCCGGTTTCTGCGTCCACGGCCTGGCCGCCGCCGGAGGTGTCGGCAAGGTCATGGCCGAGTGGATCGTCGAGGGCGCTCCCGAATATGACGTCTTCGGCATGGACGTGCGTCGTTTCGGCTCCTACGCCCGTTCGGCCCGCTGGGCCCGCGCCAGGGCCCTGGACTCCTACAGCAAGTACTACGACATCGTCTATCCCGGCGAGGAACGCACCGCCGCCCGGCCGCTGCGCCGTTCGCCCGCCTGGGTGCGGCATGAGGCGCTGGGCGCGTCCTTCGGCGAGAAGGCCGGCTGGGAGCGGGTCAACTGGTATCCGTCCGACGCTGCTTCCGATTCGGGCGCTTCCGATTCGGGCGCTTCGGATTCGGGCGCTTTGGATTCGGGCGCTACGGGTGGGGGCGGGGCGCGGCCGAGGGGCTGGGCGGGCCGGGTCTGGTCTCCGGCGATCCGTGAGGAGTGCCTGGCGACGCGGGACGCCGCCGGGCTGTTCGACCAGTCGTCCTTCGTCAAGCTGGAAATATCCGGATCCGTCGCCGACCTGGAGCGGCTCGCGGGCAACACCCTGGACCGCGTGGACGGCTCGGTCGTCTACACCCAACTGCTCAACGCACGCGGCGGCATCGAGGCGGACGTGACCGTGACCCGGCTCTCGAAGGACCGGTTCCGCCTCGTCACCGGCACCGCGTTCGGGCCTCACGACGCCGCCCTGCTGCGCCGTCACGGGCTCGCGGTCACCGACGTCACCTCCGCCTACGCCTGCTACTGCCTATGGGGGCCCCGGGCGTACGACATCCTGGCGTCGCTCACGGACGACGATCTGACCTTCGGCTACCTGCGGGCCGCCGAGATCAGCGTGGGGCACGTCCCCGTGCTCGCCCAGCGGGTCACTTTCGTGGGCGAGTTCGGCTGGGAGCTCTACTGCCCGTCCGAATACGGGCTGACGTTGTGGGACTCCCTCATGGACGCGGGCCGCCCGCACGGCATGCGGCCCGCGGGCTACCGCGCGCTCGACTCACTGCGTCTTGAGAAGGGCTATCGGGTCTGGGGTCTCGACATCACACCCGAGACCACCCCTCTGGAGGCCGGGCTCGCCTTCGCCGTCCGCCCGGAGCGCCGGGCCGCCCTGCCACGCCCCCGTACGGCGTTGCGCTGCCTCGTGCTCGACGACGATCGTGACGTCTGCCTGGGCGGCGAGCCCGTCCGGCTGGACGGCCGTCCCGTCTCCCGCGTCACCAGCGGCGGTTTCGGCCACCGAGTCGGCCGCTCGATCGCGTACGCGTACCTTCCCCTGGAAGTGGAACTCGGCAGCGTGGAGCCCGGCAGCGTGGAGCCCGGCGGCGTGCAGCCTGGCGGCGTGGAGAGTGGCGGGCGCGTGGAGATCGGTGTCAACGGCCGCGGCGTGGGCGCCACCGTCGTCCGAGAGCCCCTCTATGACCCGGACGGCCTCCGTATCAAGGCCGAGCCCTGGCACTAAGCGGACGGAACGGACCTCGGGCCGGGGCCCATGGCGCTGGTTATGCGCGGGACAGACCGTGGCCGGGTATGGAAGGGGCAGACCGGGGGTTGGTCATGCGCAGGACAGACACGTGGCCCCGGTTAAGCGGACAAAGCTTGGCCCCGGTCACTGCGCCAGAAGGAACCTCCGGTCCTCGCGAAGCCCGCTCCGCTGGGCCTTCGCTGCGGTCCTCGCTCCCTTCCGCTCCGCTCCCTCGATCCCGCCGGAGCGCTGGGCGGTCATTCTCGTAGTCGTCGGGCTCGTCCGAGGCGGTGGTAGGTGAAGGCCCAGCGGTCTTCGCCGACGTTGCGGCGGGTGTAGCGGTCGGGGTGCTGGTAGCGGTCGCGGTTGTGGAACTGGCAGGCCGGACCGAGGAGCTTCAGGTCCGTGAGGCCGCCGGTGCTCCAGTTGTCGGCGTGGTCGATCTGGCACATGGTCGCCGGGAGGGGGCAGCCGTCGATCCAGCAGGTGGCGTACCGGGCGAAGATGGCCCGGCGCTGGGCAGGAGTCGCCAGGCGGACCTTGCGGCCCATGTCGAGGACCTGCCCGTCGGCGTTCATGACGATCCGCACCAGAGTCGAGGTGCGGGCGAGGCGGTGCACGCTGGAGACGGGCAGCACCTGCCCGGTCGCCAGCAACAACCCCGGCGGCACCATCCCCAACGACGCACGCAGCGACGATCCCAGTGCCGTTCCCAGCGCTCCCGGCGTGCCCTGGCCATGCCGGCAGTCCCCCGCAGGCCGATGCCCGGCGTGGGTGTGACGTGCGGAGGCGTCCTCGGGAGGAGGATCCGGCTGCACCGCCTCCGAAGGCGCTGTGTCCGAAGGTGCTGTGTGGGAATCTCCGTCGCCGTCGGGAGAGGCGGTGCTTGCGGTGCCGGGCGGTTCGCATTCACGGGCGTCGCTTCCCGCACCGGTACCTGCCTCGGCCTCAGCTTCAGTCTCGGCACTGTCGAGCCCGTCCGCGGCGTCGGGGGCGTCGGTGCCGCCCGCAGCACCGGGGTCGCCTATCACGTCGGAGACGGCGTCGTCGGCCTGGTGGGGGGCGTCGGTGCCTCCGGTGTCGTCGGCGTCGGCGGCCGCTGGGTCACTCGTGTCGTCCTGGCCGTCCCCGAAGCCCTCGGCATGCCACGCGTCTTCGACGTGGTCGGCGGTGTTCTGGGCCTGGCTCGGCTCGTCAGTGGTTCCGGCAGGGTCGGGGACGTAGTCGCTGGGGGTGCTGTCGTCGAGGTCTGCGAAGTGGTCGCTGACGTCGTCGTCGGTGGCCGGGTCGGCGGGGTATGGGTTGTCGTCGGTGGGGTCGGTGGGGTCGGTGGTTTCGGGGTCGGTGGGGAGGGATTCGGCGCTGACCACGACGAGGAGCTCGGTGACGATCTTCTGCTCCAGCAGGGCGATCAGCGCGTCGGCCTGACGTACCGTCAGCGGGCGGTCATCCCCCTGTGCCCTCAGCTTGGCGTACGCCTGCAACAACGCCATCAACCGGGCGCCGGCCTCACGCGGCAGGTAGAACTCCCCTTCCACGCCGCCGCCCTTGCCCGGGCGGACCCGCAGGAACCGCCGCCCGTAATCGGCCCGCTCATCCCGCTCATCCCCATCAGGGTCCAGCACCGCCCGCAGATGGCGGCCGGCCTTGGCGACCTCCGCCGCCCCCGCTTTGCCGGCCAGGTCCACCAAGATCGGCTCCGCCAGGCCGGCCTGCTCATCCGATAGCCCGGCCACAGCGGCGCAGATGGCCTCCACCACCCCCGCCGCCAACTCACCCGCAGCGAACTTCTCCCGCACCTTGGGGAGGCGCGGCAGCTCCGCCCCCAACGTGAGCAGGCGGCCCGCACCACCCACCGTCATCCCCCCACTCGTGCGCAACCAGCACCGGGTGGAGGCATGGCCATGCTGCCTGGCCTGTCCCGCACGGTGGACCCGGCCGACGCGGTCGGCCAGGGCGCTGGTGATCCGATCCCGGGCGAACAGCAACTCCTCCGCCTCGGCCAGGCACATGTCCACGTCGTCGGGAAGCGGGGTCAGCGCCAGCTCTTGGGCCACCTCACGAACCGACCCCACCACCACCCACGACGACCGCACACGGCGCTGGCCCTGACCACGACCGCCCACACCCTCGGAAGCACCCGCACCCGCACCCGCACCCGGGCCGGCCGCGCCAGTGCCATTCGCGCCAGAGCCGCCCGCGCCAGTGCCGTTTGTGCCAGCAGCGTCCGGGCCAGTGGTATCTGCACCGTCGGCAGCTCCACGCGCGGCATTCGCGCCAGCGCCGTTCGTGCCACCCACATTCGCACCGGCGGCAGCCGCACGATCGGCAACCCCACAGGCGGCACGCGCGTCAGATCCCGCGCTGTCGGCGGTCCAACACGCGGCGTTCGCGCCAGCGCCGTATGTGCCAGCGGCATTCGCACCGTCGGCAGCTCCACGGGCGGCACCCGCGTCGGATCCCGCACTGTCGGCGGTCCAACACGCGGCGTTCGCGCCAGCGCCGTCCATGCCAGCGGCATTCGCACCGGCGGCGTCCCTACGCCTGGGATCCGCACCATCGCTACCCGCGTTGTCGGGATCGGTGCCCGAGACGTCCGCCCCTGGGCCGCTCGTGGTCTCGGTGCTGGGCGCGTTGGCGGGCTGCCGGGGCCCGAAGTTGATGATCGGGAAGGGCTCGCGGGCGGATGAGCCGTCGGACGACCACAGCGGCGAATTGGCGATCAGACGGTCCCACCAGCCGTCGTCAGGCGTGTTCGAATGACGGGAGTGCTCGGGATCGATGTCGAACAGATCCATGGCACCCCCCAACAAGAGATTCGAAAGCTTGTATTAATTCTTTCGCGTCTCCGGGGCTAGTTCAAGATCAACTAGGAATCTCCTGGGATCACAGATTGAGGGGACCGCCCTGGTCACGGGGGGAGTTCGCCGCGGGTGGGGAGGCCCTGCCAGGAGCTGTGGCTGGCGACCGCGAAGGCGGCCACCGAGATGCCGCGCTTGAGGCGGTCCGCCGGGTGCAGGCCGTCCAGGATCGCGCTGAGGTAGCCGGCGACGAACGCGCCGCCGACCTCGGAGGGGTCGACGGAGGTCACGGGGGCGGCCTGGGTGTCGTAGCGCAGGCCCTCGACGGTGGCGCTGGCACCCTTGGCGCCCCGGGTCACGACCAGCTCGGGCCTGGACGCGAGGGCGGGCTCCACGAGCATGAGCTCGTCCTGGGTGGCGAAGAGCACGTCGGCCGAGGCGGCGAGCTCGGTGAGCCCCTGCCGGGCGTCCTCCACGCTCTCCCACAGGTTCGCGCGGTGGTTGACGTCCACGGAGACGAGCACGCCGGCGTCCTTGGCGATTTTGACGGCGTGGTGGACGGCGCTCCACGCGAGGCCGCTCAGCCCGAGGGTGACGCCGGTGACGTGCAGAATCCGTGCCGACTGGACGGCCTCGCCGGGCACGTCGCCGGTCGACAGGTGTGACCCGGCCGAGCCCTCGCGGTAGTGGACGGCATGCGACGAACGGCCGATGCGCCGCTGGCGCAGGATCAGCCCGGTCGCCGCCGTCTCGTCCACCCGTACGTGGGAGACGTCGACGCCCTCGCCGCGCAGCACGGTCAGCGTGCGCATGCCGAGTTCGTCGGAGCTGACCCGGCCCAGCCAGCTCACCGTGTGGCCGAGCCGGGCAAGGCCGACCGCCGTGGTCAGCTCGGGCCCCTCCACGTCGAGACGGATGGTCATGTCATGCCGGAGCCGGTCGCCGGAGACGACGCCCAATGCCTCTCCGAGCGTGAAAACCTCGGTCATGCCGTAAGTCCGCGGGATCGCACCCGGAAAGCATGACAGAGCCTGATCCGCCCGGGAAAGCCCTGCCTCAGACGCCGAACTCAGGTGCCGAAATCAGGCGCCGAACGCGTCCACGGCGGCCTGGCAGAAGGCCTTCAGATCGTCCGGCTTACGGCTGGTCACCAGCGTGTTGGGACCGGCCGTGCAGACCACGACCTCCTGGTCCACCCAGGTCGCCCCCGCGTTGCGCAGGTCGGTCCGGAGGCTGGGCCACGAGGTCAGCGTGCGCCCGCGCACCACGTCGGCCTCCACGAGGATCCACGGCGCGTGGCAGATCGCCGCTACCGGCTTGCCCGCCTCGAAGAACTCCTTGACGAACCGTACGGCTTCGGGCCGAAGACGCAGGAAGTCGGGGTTGGCGACCCCTCCCGGGAGGACCAGGCCGTCGAAGTCGGCGGCGGAGACCTCCCCTGCCACGGTGTCCACGGGGAAGGTGTCGGCCTTGTCGAGGTGATGGAACGCCTGGATCTCCCCGCGTTCCACCGAGACCAGCCTCGGCGTGCCGCCCGCCTGCTGGACGGCCTTCCACGGCTCGGTGAGCTCGACCTGCTCGACCCCCTCCGGGGCGACGAGGAACGCGATCGTCTTGTCCTGGATCATTCGATGCTCCCCTCTTTTGCTCGTTCTTGACGTCGCGTGCCCCGATAACTGCGATCTATGCGGTCCGGTGGGTAGGGGACGGACATGCCCGTGCTGGTGGGAACCTCGGGGTGGCAGTACGCCGACTGGCGCGACCTCGTCTACGGCGGTGTGCCCCAGCGGCTGTGGCTGGAGAGGTACGGCGAGATCTTCGCCACGGTCGAGAACAACAACGCCTTCTATCGGCTGCCGAAGCGGGAGACGTTCGAGTCGTGGCGGGAGCGTACGCCGCCCGACTTCGTCATGGCGGTCAAGGCCAGCCGCTTCCTGACGCACATCAAACGGCTGAAGGACCCTGAGGAGCCGGTCGAGCGGCTGATGGGCGTGGCCGAGGGCCTCGGCCCGAAGCTGGGCCCCATCCTGCTGCAACTGCCGCCGACCCTGCAGGTGGACGCCGGGCGGCTGCGGGCCTGCCTGGCGCGGTTTCCGCGTGCCGTACGGGTCGCCGTCGAGCCGCGGCACGCCTCGTGGTGGACCGACGAGATCCGCTCGCTGCTGACCGAGTATGGGGCCGCGTTGTGCTGGGCGGACCGGCTCGGCCGGCCCGCCGGTCCTCTGTGGCGTACGGCCGGCTGGGTCTACCTGCGCTTCCACGAGGGAGCGGCGGAGCCCTGGCCGAACTATGGCCGGCGCGCGCTGAGCCACTGGGTGGACCGCCTGGGGGACGTGACGGACGCCTACGTCTACTTCAACAACGACCCCGGCGGCGCCGCCGTACGCAACGCGATCACCTTCGCGGAGCTGGCCCGCGCGCAGGGGCGGGACGTGCCCAGGGCGCGGCTTCCGGAGTCGGCTCCCGGGCGGACCCCCGAGCCCGTCCGGTCGTGACCGGACGGGCGAGTGCCACCCCGTCATGCCCCAGCGTGCCCCGGTATGGACAGATCAGGCGCGGTGGTCGTCGGTCGCGTGACGCCCGCCGGCCACCAGCTGGTCGCGGGACGACTGCTGAGCGGGCACCGACACGCGGTCGTGCGGCGCGGTGGGACGCTCGGCGCGCTCGGCCCGGTCGTCGACGCCGTCGCCATCCCGGTCGGTCTTGGGGGACGTCTCCAGGCGGCGCTCCAGGTCGCGCTTCTCGGCCTCCAGGCGGGACACGCGGTCCCGCTCCGCCAGGCGCGCCTCACGCTGCCGGCGGCGCTTCACGGCGGCGCGGCGCATGCCGCCGGTGATGAGCAGCAGGCCGACGACGAACACGGCGGCGGTCACGACGCCGGCGATGAACAGCTCGAACGGGCTGAGGTTGAACGTGCGGTCCAGGACCGTGATCGGCAGGGTGTTCGCGGTGTCGTTCACCGACACCTCGATCACGGCCGCCGCCGCGATCAGGACCAGAAGCAGGCCCAATAAGACCATCTGCGCTCACTCCCGGTGCGGTTGCGATTGGTTGACGCCCATCCGACTGCCCAAGAGAGCGGCGTTCATGTGTCAGGGGCACAACAGCTACTCATCGCACTGTCAAGGCAAAGAATGCGCGTTAACACTCTGGTTACAAACGGGCAAAGGTTACGAAATGCCAAAACGGCACTGTCGAGCGTGGCGGACGAACGCCAGGCCGCCTCGTTCGAAAGGGATCGACGTGACCTACAAGGCCGAGTACATCTGGATCGACGGCACGGAGCCGACCGCGAAGCTCCGGTCCAAGACCAAGGTTCTTGCCGACGGCGCCGAGCCGCCGGTGTGGGGCTTCGACGGGTCCAGCACCAACCAGGCCACCGGTCACTCCTCCGACCTGGTGCTCAAGCCGGTCTTCACCTGCCCCGACCCGATCCGCGGCGGTGACAACGTGCTGGTCCTGTGCGAGGTCCTGCACACCGACCTGACCCCGCACGCGACGAACACCCGCGCCGCGCTGGTCGAGGTGGCCGAGCGCTTCGCCGAGCAGGACTCGTGGTTCGGCATCGAGCAGGAGTACACCTTCTTCAAGGAGGGCCGCCCGCTCGGCTTCCCGCTGGGCGGCTTCCCCGCTCCGCAGGGCGGCTACTACTGCGGTGTCGGCGCCGACGAGGTGTTCGGCCGCGAGATCGTCGAGCTGCACCTCGACCGCTGCCTGGCCGCCGGCCTGAAGATCTCCGGCATCAACGCCGAGGTCATGCCCGGCCAGTGGGAGTTCCAGGTGGGCCCGGGGGGCCCGCTGGAGGTCGGCGACCACATGTGGGTCGCCCGCTGGCTGCTCTATCGGACCGCCGAGGAGTTCGACGTCGCCGCCACGCTCGACCCGAAGCCGGTGAAGGGCGACTGGAACGGCGCGGGCGCGCACACCAACTTCTCCACGAAGGCCATGCGTGAGGGCTACGAGCCGATCATCACGGCCTGCGAGGCCCTGGCCGACAACGCCATGGAGCACGTCAAGAACTACGGCCACGGCATCGAGGACCGCCTGACCGGCCACCACGAGACCGCTCCGTGGGACAAGTTCAGCTACGGCGTCTCCGACCGCGGCGCCTCGGTCCGCATCCCGTGGCAGGTCGAGGTGGAGAAGAAGGGCTACATCGAGGACCGTCGCCCCAACGCCAACGTCGACCCCTACGTCGTCACCCGCCTGATCGTCGACACCTGCTGCACGGCTCTGGAGAAGGCCGGCCAGGTCTGACGGTTCCTCCGTCTCTCTCCATCTCTCGTACGGCTCCCGCGTCTCGGCGCGGGAGCCGTACGTGTCTATGGCGGCGGGTCCCAAGTGCCCAAGTTGACAATGATTTTCATTTGCGGGACATTTGGGGGGGATGTTTCCCGTGCCGACTTTGATATGCCGACTTGAGGATTCGTCGTGCTCTCGCCGCTCGCCCGTAGGTTGTCGTCCGCCGCGCTGATCGTGCTGTTCGCCCTGTCCGCGGGCGGCTGCGGCGGCGAGGACACGTCCGCGTCCTCTTCCGATCCGGCCCGGCCGCTGAGAGTGGTCGCGACCACCACGCAGGTGGCCGACTTCGCCCGCAACGTCGGCGGCGACCGGGTGAGCGTCCACCAACTGCTCAGGCCGAACGTCGATCCCCACGACTACGAGCCGTCCCCGGCGGACATGCGGGCCATCGCCGAGGCCGACGTGCTGGTCAAGAACGGCGTGGGCCTGGAGAAATGGCTCGACGAGACGATCTCGGCCGCCGGTTTCGACGGGCCCGTGGTCGACGCCTCCCAGGGCGTGCAGATCCGCGACGGCGACCCGCACATCTGGCACGACCCCCTCAACGCCAAGACGATGGTCGCCACGATCGAGAAGGGGTTCGCCGCCGCCGATCCGGGTGACGCCGCGGTCTACCAGGCCAACCAGGCGGCGTACGACGCGAAGCTGGACGCGCTCGACGGCGAGATCGCCAGGAAGATCGACTCCATCCCGCCCGACCGGCGCAAGCTGGTGACCAACCATGACGCCTTCGGCTACTACCTCGACCGTTACAAGCTGACCTTCGTCGGCTCGATCATTCCGAGCTTCGACACCTCGGCGGAGCTGTCCGCCAAGCAGGTGTCCGACCTCGTCGCCAAGATCAGGGAGACCGGGGTGGCCGCCGTCTTCTCGGAGGCGTCGCTGCCGCCCAAGACGGCCGAGGCGATCGGGCGCGAGGCCGGGGTGACGGTCGTGGCCGGGGAGGACGCCCTGTACGGCGACTCGCTGGGCCCCGAAGGGTCGGCCGGTGCGACCTACCTGCAGATGGAGGAGCACAATACCGACACCATCGTCAACGCGTTGAGGGGGACCGCCGCATGAGTGAGCGCGCGCCGACCCTGGTGCTCGACCGGGCGAGCGTGGCCTACGGCGACGTCCCGGTGCTGGAAGAACTGAACGGCGTCGTCCACGAGGGCGAGGCCGTGGCGCTGATCGGCCCGAACGGCGCCGGCAAGTCCACGTTCATCAAGGCGCTGCTCGGCCTGGTGCCGGTCGTACGCGGCAGGATCGAGGTGCTGGGCAGGCCCCCGGCGCAGGCCCGCCGCGACGTCGCCTACGTGCCGCAGGCCGACACGCTCGACCCGGACTTCCCGGTGTCGGTCGAGCAGGTGGTGATGATGGGCCGATATCGGCGGATCGGCTGGCTGCGCCGCCCCTCCGCCGACGACCGGGCCGAGGTGGCCGACGCCCTGGAGCGGGTCGGGCTGGCCGGGCGGGCCCGCGACCGGTTCGGCACGCTGTCGGGCGGGCAGCGCCAGCGGGTGCTGCTGGCCAGGGCCATCGCCGCCAAGCCGCGGATGCTGCTGCTCGACGAGCCGTTCAACGGCGTCGACGCGGTCAGCCAGCACGCGTTGCTGGAGGCGATCGGCTCGCTCAAGGCGCAGGGCGCCTCGGTCGTCGTCAGCACCCACGACCTCGCCATCGCCCACCTCGCCTGTGACGAGGTGTGCCTGCTCAACCGGCACCAGTTCGGCTTCGGCCCGACCGGCGACGTGCTGACGCCCGAGCGGCTGCGCGCGACGTACGGCGGGCACGCGCTCGAACTGCGCGGCGACCGCGTGATCGTGACCCAGACATGATGTTCTTCGAGCCGTTCCAGCTGCCCTTCATGGCGCGGGCGCTGATCGAACTGGTCGTCCTCGGCCTGCTCGCGGGCACGGTCGGCGTGCTGGTGCTGCTGCGCCGGCTCGCGTTCGTCAGCGACACCCTGACGCACACCGTCTTCCCCGGCGTCGTCATCGGCCACCTCATGGCCGGTGACGGCGGCATCTTCTGGGGCGCGCTGGCCGCCGGGGTCGTCACGGCCGTCCTGCTCACGCTGCTCACCCGGCGCCGCAGGGTGAGCGAGGACGCCGCCCTCGCCATGCTGCTGACCACGCTGTTCGCGGTCGGCGTCGTGATCGTGTCGCGGCAGACCGGCTTCACCTCCGACCTCACCGCGTTCCTGTTCGGGCGGGTGCTGACGGTCAGCGAGGCGCAGCTCGCGCAGACCGCCGTCGTGACGGTCGTGGTCGTGGCGTTGCTGGCGGTGCTGCGGCGGCCGCTGCTGCTGCGGGCCTTCGACCCCGAGGGCGCCCAGGCGGCCGGCGTACGCGTCGGACTGCTCGACCTGGTGCTGAATGTCGCGGTCGCGCTGGTGGTCGTGGCCGCCGTGAAGGCGGTCGGCACGATCCTCGTGATCGCGTTGCTCATCGTGCCGGCCGCGGCGGCGCGCAGCCTGTCGGACCGGCTCGCGGTCATCGTGCCGCTGGCCTGTCTCGTCGGCGCGGGCGCCGGGTGGCTGGGGCTGGTCGTGAGCTACGAGGCGTCGGTCGGGTATGGCATCAGGCTCGCCTCCGGCGCGACCGTGGTGCTCGTGCTGGTGGCGATGTACGGCCTGGCCCACGCCGTGGCGTACGTCCGCAGGAAGGCGGGCCTGAGCCGGGCCCGTCGCAGGTCGGTCCTGGAGGCTGCCTAATGCTTTTGTCAAGCCACCGCAGCCCGGACATGGCTAGGGTCGTACGGCCTCCTGTGCCGCAGAATCGCGTGCAGGACGTTGACACGGCGGCGGGCCAGGGCGATGAGGGCCTGGTGATGCCGTTTGCCTGCGGCGCGTTTGCGGTCGTAGAAGGCCCGGCTGGCCGGGTCGCAGCTGATAGCGATGAAGGCCGACTGGTAGAAGACCCGCTTGAGGGCCTTGTTGCCTGCCGTGGCGCGCTGCAAGTAGCGGACCTTGCCCGACTGCTTGAGCACCGGGGCCAGGCCCGCGGCCGAGGCGAGCTGGTCGGGGCTGGCGAATCGGGCAATGCCGCCGGTTTCGGCGAGGAACTCCGCAGTCAGGGTCGCCCCCATCCCCGGCAGGCTGAGGATGAGGGCCGCATCAGGGTGGCGCGCCAGCACCTCCTGGATGCGCGCATCGAGCTGGGCCAGCCGTTCACGTCCGGCCAGCGCTTCGGCCGCCAGGTCGCGGATGATGTCCGCAGCCACCGTCTGCCCGGGGACGGCGATGTGCTGGGCTGCCGCGGCGTCGATCGCCGCCTCGGCCAGCGCTCGGACCATCGACGCCTTCACATGCCGCACCTGGCGCAGATGGGCCAGTACGTCCTCCAGCCCGGCGTCGCGGATCTCGGCCGGAGTGACAAAGCGGGTCAGCAGGTGGAGACCGAGCTTGCCGGTGACATCGACCACTCGCTCCAGGCCGGGGTGGATCGAGGTGAGCAGATCCCGCAGGCGGGCGGCCCGCCGGGTGGCGTCGGTGACCAGCTCCGCACGCCGGCCGACCAGCAGCCGCAGTTCGGCGTCCAGTTCCCGGCCCGGCTGCACTGGTCGCAGGTCATCGCGCATGCGCACCTGATCGGCGATCACGCGGGCGTCCTTGGGGTCGCTCTTGCGCTCCCCGCCCACGGTGGCGCGCCGTGCCCGGTTGACCGCCATCCCCGGCACATGGACCACGGCAAGGCCCGCGTGCAGCAGCATCGCCTCCAGCAGGCCGGCGATACCACCCAGCACGTCGATCCCGACAGTGGCCGGGCCGTGCTCGGCCTGCGCGACGGTGATGTGCTCGATCAGCTCGCCAATGGCACCGGGGGCGTTGTCGAAGCGGCGGCTGAGCAGCACCTTCCCGGTCTCAGCGACCTTGATCTCGGCCCAGTGGAACTCCTTGGAAACGTCGATACCTACAGCGACGGCCATGCCACTCCTTCCTCTCCCGTCACTGCCATGCAGCCTCTCCTCGCCGTCCATGCCCTACATAGCGATCAATCGCAGTGCCTAATCAGCGGTCAAGGAGAAGCGACGAGGCAGGGGGCCGAGCCTCCCTTGCCATCGAGGGCAGCCAGCGTGAGAGCCATCCCTGCCTCGTTCGCACACCCCGATCTTCTACACCAACCGGAGCGCGCTCGCACTCAAGAAGGTAGGGCGGCGTGAGCTGGCTCGACTCCACCGTCCACCGGGCCCTCGCAGAGGCCGTCCTGGTCGGCGCGCTGGGCGGGGTGGTCGGCGTCTTCGTGATCGCGCGGCGGCTGCCGTTCTTCACGATGGCACTCACGCACGCGACGTTCCCCGGCATCGTCGTCGCCGCCCTGCTCGGGGTGAACCTCTACCTCGGCGGCGGGCTGTTCGGGCTGCTGGTGGTCGCCGCCGTCCTGGCGTTCGGCCGGGGCCGCGGGCAGGACTTCACCACGGCCACCGGCATCGCGCTGTCGGGCGGCTTCGCGCTCGGCGTGGTGCTGGTGTCGTCGCAGGACGGCTTCACCAAGGACCTGGCGGCCTACACGGTGGGCGACGTCCTCGCCGTCGGCGCGGGCGACCTGGTGGCGACCACCGCCGTCGCCGCGGGCGTGCTGCTCGTGCTCGTCCTGGTGGGCAAGGAACTGCTGCTCGCGGCGTTCGACCCGGTGGGGGCGGCGGCGCTCGGGCTGCCCCTCGTGCTGCTCGACTTCGCGCTGCTCGCCGTCGTGGAGGTGACCGTCGTCGCCACCGTGCCCGCGCTGGGGACGATCCTCGCCGTGGCGCTGATCGTGGGCCCGGCCGCGACCGCCCGCCTGATCACCGACAGGCTCGCGCCGCTGTTCCCGCTCGCCGCCGGGATCGGGATCGCGTGCGCCCTGGCGGGTGTGTGGGTCTCCACACGGTGGAACGTCGCGACCGGGGCCTCCATCGCCCTGTTCGTGGGCCTGGTGTTCGGGGTGGTCTTCCTCGGCACCGCCGTACGCGACCGGGCCAGACGGGCCGTGGCCGCCAACCCGGCGTGAGAGTCAGAGGTGCAGCACGCTGCCCTGCTCGTCCACCTGATCGGCGCTGTCGTCGTCGAACCACACGCCGCCCGTGGCGAGGTAGCGGAACCGGTGCGCGCCGGGCGGGAGGATCACCGACACGGTGCGGGTGCCGTTCCTGCGCGGCAGCAGTTCGTGGCGGCCGGGCAGCCAGTCGTTGAAGTCGCCCACGACGCTGACCGTCCCGGAGGGCTCGTCAATGGGCAGGGCGAAGGTGACGCGGGTCTTCTGCCCGAACAACCTGGTGCGTTTGAGCATGTCGCATAGCCTGGCGTATTGCCCCTAAAGGAAGAAATAGGTACACGCAGGACGTAACACAATATTCACGGCCTTTTCAGGGCGTGCGGCCGACCCCGCAGAGGAACCACGTGGGCAGGTGGCGGCCGGCCTGGCGGGCGAGCAGGTTCTCGTCGTCGGGCCGCCACTCGTCCAGCGGCACGAGGCCCGGCTCGATGAGCCGGAAGCCGCCGAACAGCTCGTGGATCTGCTCGCGGCTCCGCAGCGTGACACCACTGCTGGCCTGCCGGTAGACGGCCGCCCCCTCGCGGGCGTCGCCCGCCCGTTCCTCGTCCGTGACGTGCGACAGCACGAGGTGGCTTCCCGGGGCGACGCACTCCCGCAGGCGGGCGACGAGCTCGGCCGGTTTGTCGTCGTCGGTCAGGAAGTGCACCACGGCCACGAGCAGGATGGCGACCGGCTCCGAGACGTCGATCAGCGACCGCAGCTCCGGGTCGGCGAGGATCTCCTCGGGACGCCGCAGGTCCCCGTGCACGGTGACGGTGGTGGCGGTGGTGCCCGACAACAGCGCCTGGGAGTGCGCGAGCACCACCGGGTCGTTGTCCACGTACGCCACCCGGACGCCGGGGTCCATCTCGTGCGCCACCTCGTGGACGCTGCCCTCGGTCGGCAGCCCGGTGCCGATGTCCACGAACTGCCGGATCCCTGCCTCGGCAACCAGATGGCGTACGGCCCGGCGCAGGAACGCGCGGTTGCGGCGGGCCAGCGCGGGGGCCTCGGGCGCGACCTTCATGATCCGCTCCGCGGCTTCCCGATCTGCCGCGAAGTTGTCCTTTCCGCCGAGGAAATAGTTGTACATGCGTGCGGGATTGGGGACGCCCGCATCGATACCGGGTGGCGGCGCGTCATCAGCCACGCAATGTCTCCTCACTCATGGTAGTAAAGAGGACTTGGTGCGAGCATAAGGGTCTCCGAGGGAAAACCCAACGAAGAACGCCATAACTCTGTGACTCCACTTTTTCGCCGGATTTCCGTGCGCGAAAGCGAGACACGCCACGGGCAGCGGCAGCTCGGCGGTCGGGAAGAGCGTGACAGCGAGCTCGCCGATCGGCTCACGCCGGGAGACCTAGGACCAGCGCCCGATGTGGAGACGCGGCCGGGAAACCTATAACGGACGCATGTACGCGATCAGATTGCACGCTTTCGGCCCCGCCGAGAATCTCGTCTACGAGGAGGCCGAGGATCCCGAGCCCGGGCCCGGCCAGGTGCGCGTGGCCGTACGGGCGGCGGGGGTGCACCTCGTCGACACCGTGTTGCGGGCCGGGAAGTACGGAGGCGGCCCGATCCCCGTCCCTGATTTGCCCACGATTCCCGGCCGTGAGGTCGCCGGGGTCGTCGACGCCGTCGGCCCAGAGGTCGATCCGGGCCTGATCGGCAGGCGGGTCGTGACCCACCTCGGCATGGTGCCCGGCGGATACGCCGAGCTGGCCGTACGGGACGCCGCGGCGATCCACGAGATCCCGGACGGCCTGGGGTACGGCGAGGCGGTGGCGATGATCGGCACCGGCCGGACCACGATGGGCATCCTCGACGTCGCGGAGATCCGGGCGGACGACGTCATGGTGGTGACGGCGGCCGCCGGGGGCATCGGCAACCTACTGGTGCAGGCGGGGGTGCGGGCCGGCGCCACGGTCGTGGGGCTCGCCGGCGGCCCGGCCAAGGTGAGCCGGGTGCGGGAGCTGGGCGCGCACCACGCCGTGGACTACACCGCTCCCGGCTGGCCCGACGAGGTGCGGGCGCTCCTCGGCGACCGGGAGGTCACGCTGGCGCTCGACGGCGTCGGCGGGACCATCGGACGGGCGACGCTGGAGCTGCTCGGCGTCGGCGGCAGGATCGTGCTGTTCGGCTGGTCGGACGCCGAGGGCGGCCCGACCGCGCTGACCACGGAGGACCTCTACCAGCGCGGCATCACCGCGGCGGTGGGGATCGGCCCGCGGGTGCTGAAGCGGCCGGGCGGCCTGCGGGGTCTGGAGGAGCGGGCGCTGGCCGCCGCGGGGTCGGGTGAGCTGGTCCCGCTGGTGCAGAGCTTCCCGCTCAAGGACGCCGCCGCCGCGCACGCCGCGCTGGAGACCCGCGCCACCACGGGCAAGGTCGTCCTCGTTCCCTAGGCGACCAGGACGGGGTGGGGGAGCACCGAGGTGTGGCAGTAGCCGAGGTCGTTCATGGGGGTGACCTCGGGCTGGGTGCGGCCGTGCTCGTCGGTGGCCCGCACCCGTACGACATGGGCGCCGGGGGCGGGGTCCCAGGTGAACCGCCAGCGGGTCCAGACGCCCGCGAGGCCGGGCCCGTCGAGGACGGCGGGCCGCCAGGGGCCGTCGTCGATCCGGTAGTCGACGGCGGTCACCCGGTCCTCCCCGGCGTACGCCCGGCCGCGGATCGTCTGCGGTCCTGGGTGCAGCCGCGCGGGCCAGGGCAGCTCGACCAGGCTCGCTACCGGCGTGGAGGTGATCGGCACGGCCGGACGTCCGGGGCCGACGATCACGTAGTCGTCGGTGTTCCACGGCACGCTCAGCGGCCGGTCGGACACCTCGATCCGGCCCACCCACTTGATGCTCGCCGCGCCGAGCCAGCCGGAGACCACCACGCGGGCCGGAAAGCCGTGGTCGGGCGGCAGGATCTCGCCGTTCAGGGCGAGCGCGAGCAGGGTGTCGGGGGCGAGGGCCTTGGCGAGGGGCATCGGGCGGCGTCCGCGCGCCTCGTCGAGCCCTTCCGGCATCACCTCGACGGCGGCGTCCGTGAGGCCGGCGGGTTCGAGCAGGTCGCGCAGCGGAATCCCGGTCCACTCGGCCGTGCCGATGGCGCCGCGGTGCCACTGCACGCCCTCGAACCGGTGGCCGTGCTCGGCGCCGAACAGGGCGCGCCGGTTGCCCGCGCACTCCAGGGTGCGGACGACGGACACGAGCGGGAACCGGCGCCACAGGTCGTCGTAGGTGTAGTCGATGGTCCGGCGCACGCCGCCGCCCTCCACGCGCAGCGTCCAGGTCTTCGGGTCGACGCGGGGGGTCGGGGCGTGGTTGCGGACGAAGAAGCGGTCGATGGGGGTGATCAGGCCCGGCAGGCGGTCGGGCCGGGCGCCGTAGTCGAGGCCGGTGCCGGCGTCCTCCATGAGGTCGGCGCTGATCGGCTTCACCACCGCCGTGCGGATGTCGCGTGTCGTACGCATCGGCCTTTCCTCTCCCGGCCGATGCGGTGACGGCCGTCAGCCGAGGTCGCGGCTCGCCCTGTGGGCGTGACGCTGTGCCCAGGACGCGAGGCGTGACCAGCGCCGGGCCGCGACCAGGCGGTTGGCGACGCGGGCGTCGTCGGCCTCGCGGTGCAACTCCGTGAGGCGCTCGGTGGCCAGGGAGTAGTCGTAGAACATCATTACCGTCCAGCTCGCCGTTGTAACTGTCTTAGATTTCTTAGCCAGTCACAAAGGTACGGCAAAGTGCGTAACTGGTCAAGTTGGTTTGGACGGTTACGTCGCCCTGGCGGCCTGGGCGTCGTACGCGCGGACGACGGTGTCGAGCAGGCCGGGGAAGAGGGCGTCGAGATCCTCCCGGCGCAGCGAGCTCATCTTCGCGGTCCCCCGGTAGACCTGCCTGATCACGCCCGCCTCGCGGAGCACGCGGAAGTGGTGGGTGGTCGTCGACTTGCTGACCGCGAGGTCGATCGCCGAGCAGGAGGATTCGCCGTTGCCGGCGAGGAAGCGCACCACCTGGAGGCGTACGGGATCGGACAGCGCGTGCAGGACGGCCTCCAGCCGGATCTCGGAGGGATCCGGGTGGTCGAGCGTCCGGGGCTGGGGCGTCATCGCGGCCCTCCTTGTACGACGTTCGTCGTAGTTTGACATCTCTCGTACTACGAAGGTTATCGTACAAAGGTCGCCGTGATGAGGACCGTGACGAGAGGAGAGCGGCGTGAGCGCGTTGTTCGAGCCCCTGAAACTGCGGGACCTGACCATTCCCAACCGCGTCTGGATGCCGCCGATGTGCCAGTACAGCGCGGCGATGGAGGGGCCCGGGCAGGGCGTCCCCACCGACTGGCATCTCGCCCACCTCGGCTCCCGGGCGGCGGGCGGGGCCGGTTTGATCATCGTCGAGGCCACGGCCGTCTCCCCGGAGGGCCGGATCAGCCCCGCCGATCTCGGGCTGTGGAACGAGCGCCAGCAGGAGGCGTTCGGCCGCATCACCCGGTTCGTCACCGAGCAGGGCGCGGTGCCCGGCATCCAGCTCGCCCACGCCGGGCGCAAGGCGTCCACCGGCCTCCCGTGGCGGGGCGGCGGGCCGGTCGGCCCCGATGACCACGGGTGGCGGCCGGTCGCGCCCAGCTCCATCCCCTTCGACGATGGCTATCCGGTGCCGGAGGAGCTGAGCGAGGCGGAGATCCGGCGGCTGGTGGACGCCTTCGCCGCGGCCGCCCGCCGCGCGCTCGCGGCGGGCTTCACGGTGGTGGAGATCCACGGCGCCCACGGCTACCTGATCCACGAGTTCCTGTCGCCGTTCAGCAACCGGCGCACCGACGCGTACGGCGGCACTTTCGAGAACCGGGCTCGCCTCGCGCTCGAGGTGGCCGACGCGGTGCGCGCCGTGTGGCCGGACGAGCTGCCGGTGTTCTTCCGGGTCTCGGCCACCGACTGGCTGAGCGAGAACCCCGAGGACCCCCGCGAGGGCTGGACGGCCGGCGACACCGTACGGCTGGCCAAGGAGCTGCTCGCCCACGGGGTGGATCTGCTCGACGTCTCGACGGGCGGCAACGTGCCGGGTGCCCGCATCCCCCTGGAACCGGGTTATCAGGTGCCGTTCGCGGCCCGGGTGAAGGCGGAGACGGACATCGCCGCCTCGGCCGTCGGGCTCATCACCGAGCCGCGCCACGCGGAGGAGATCGTGGCCTCCGGGCAGGCCGACGCGGTGATGCTCGGGCGTGAGCTGCTGCGCAACCCCTACTGGCCGAACGACGCGGCGGGCGAGCTCGGCGCGCGTGGGCGCTGGCCGGTCCAGTACCACCGGGCGCTCTGAACGGGCTCGGCCGGGCGCCTCGCTGTTCGAGTCATCGGCCGTACGGACATGGGTAGGGGTCGTCGTATGGCAGAGATCGGATTCACCCTCATGTCCGAGCAGTCGCCCGCCAAGGAGCTGGTGGAGGACGCGGTCGCCGCCGAGCGGGCGGGCTTCGGCTACGCGGTCGTCTCCGACCACTACTTCCCGTGGCTGGAGGAGATGGGCCACTCTCCGTACGCCTGGTCGGTGCTGGGCGCGGTGGCGCAGACCACCGAGCGGCTGCCGCTGATGACGTACGTGACGTGCCCGATCATGCGGTATCACCCGGCGGTGGTGGCGCAGAAGGCCGCCACGATGGGGGTGCTCAGCGACGGCCGCTTCACCCTCGGCGTGGGCGCGGGCGAGAACCTGAACGAGCACGTGATCGGGCACGGCTGGCCGCCGGTCAACACCAGGCACGAGATGTTCCGCGAGGCCATCGAGGTCATCAAGGAGCTCTTCCAGGGCGGCTACCGCAACTATCGCGGCGAGTATTTCGACATCGACTCGGCCCGCCTGTTCGATCTGCCGGAACGGCCGGTGCCCGTCGCGGTCGCCGCGTCCGGCGACCAGTCGGTGGACATCGCGGCCGAGCTCGGCGACGGCCTCGTGGCGACGGACCCGGACGGGTCGCTGGTGGAGAGGTTCGCGGCGTCCGGCGGCGAGGGCAAGCCCGTCTACGGCCAGCTCGCCGTCTGCTACGACCCCGACAGGGACGCCGCGGTCGAACGCGCGCACCGCCTGTGGCGCTGGTCGGTGGCCGGCTGGAAGGTCATGTCGGAGCTGCCCGCGCCGGTCAACTTCGCCGCCGCCACCGAGACCGTGCGGCCGGAGGACGTGGCGGAGAAGGTGCCCTGCGGCGCGGATCCCGGGGCCGTGGTCGAGGCCGTACGGAAGTACGCCGAGGCCGGTTTCACCCACATCGCGCTCGTGCAGATCGGACGGGAGCGCCAGCGGGAGTTCTTCGAGTGGTCGGAGAAGGAGCTCCTGCCCGCCCTGCGTGATCTTCAGACGTGAGACGAGGTCTGGGCCTCCCGCCTCCAGGGGAGCGCGGGCAGGCCGCACCGCACCCGCAGGACCATCCAGAACGCCGGGGCGAGCAGCAGCACGGCGACCAGCGCCCAGATGGTCTGGGTGTTGCCGGCGCCGAACATCTTCAGCGCCGAGGCGAGCAGCACGAACGCCAGGACGCGGCGGATCAGCCCGCCGGGGGCGCGTGAGGAGATCCGCGAGCCGAGGTAGACGCCGGGGATTGACCCCACCAGCAGCGCGACCGTGATCGACAGCGTGAACTCGCCGAACAGCAGGTGCCCGAGCGCGGCCGACATGACGAGCGGCACGGCCTGCACAAGGTCGGTGCCGACGAGCTGGTTGGCCTTCAGGGCGGGATAGAGCGCCAGCAGGGCCACGATGATCAGGGAGCCGGAGCCGACCGAGGTGATCCCGACCACGAGCCCGCCGACGGCTCCCACCAGTGCGGTCGGCAGCGGCCGTACGGCGACGGAGGGCATCTCGGTCGCGGCCGGTTCGCCGGGAGCGGCGGTGCGGCGGCCGGTCTCCGGGGTGCGGCCCTCGGCGCGGTCGCGCATCGCGAGATAGCCGCGTACGGCCAGGCCCCCGGCCGCGATGAGCAGGGCGATGCCGAGACCCTTCTCGATCACCTCCTGCACGGCCTCGCCCCGGCCCAGCGCGCGGGCGATGAGCACCCCGCAGAACGCCGCGGGGACCGAGCCCGCGCACAGCCAGGCGACGAGCCGCAGGTTGACCGTGCCCCGGCGCAGGTGCACGAGACTGCCCACCGGTTTCATGACGGCGGCGGCGACGAGGTCGCTGGAGACGGCGGCGAGGGGCGGCACGCCGAAGAACGTCACGAGCATGGGCGTCATCAGGGCCCCGCCGCCCATACCGGTCAGGCCGACGACGACGGCGACCAGGAACGAGCCGATCGCCATGGTGTAGTCGAAATGCACCCGCTAACCCTACCTAACCCATCGGAATTACGGATACCCCCATCTTGTAGTGAACCTTTCGTGCTTAACCGGTTCGGCCGATCACTCGCGGCGTACCCCGCGACGGGCCGGTCACCCGCGCTGGCCGGGCCTTCTCGCGGAGGCGGAGACTCGCGGGAGTACCGTAGGGATCACACAGGTGATCAGCCGTTGACGTGGTGGTGGCCCACCCAATACCTTGGCCGCACCTTATCCGGTTAAGTATGGCGATGGAGGGGCTGGGGATGCGGCGATGACCGTCCTCGCGGTGGACATCGGCGGCACGAAGTTCGCCGCCGCGGCCGTCGCGCCCGACGGCGAGATGCTGGCCCGCGCCGAGGTGCCGCTGGGCGGCCCCGGGTCGGCCGACCGTACGCTGTCCGAGGTCGTGGGCCGGATCACCGAGCGCGTGCCGCCCGCCCGGCTCGACGGCATCGGAGTGGGCTCGGCCGGGCCGCTCGACCCCCGCAAGGGCACGGTCAGCCCGGTGAACATCCCGGCCTGGCGCGAGTTCCCGCTGGTCGACACGCTCCGCGAGGTGCTGCCCGGCCGGCCCGTACGGCTCGCTGGAGACGCCCAGTGCATGGCACTCGGGGAGTGGTGGCGCGGCCTGGGCGGCGACGGCGCGGCGCGGAGCCGGGCCATGCTCGGCATGGTGGTCTCCACCGGCGTCGGCGGCGGCCTCGTCCTCGACGGCGTGCCGTACGTCGGCCCGACCGGCAACGCCGGGCACATCGGCCACATCACCGTCGATCCCGGCGGCGAGCCGTGCCCCTGCGGCGGCGTCGGCTGCGTCGAGACCATCGCGAGCGGGCCCGGCATGGTCCGCTGGGCCACCGCGAACGGCTGGACCGGTGCGGATGCCAGGGCGCTGGCCGCCGACGCCCGGACCGGGCACCCCACCGCCGTGACCGCCTTCCGGCGCGCGGCCGACGCGCTGGCCACCGCCGTGCTCACGGCGTCCGCCCTGTTCGACCTCGACCACGTCGTCATCGGAGGGGGCGTGGCCGCCGCGGGGCCGATTCTGTTCGGCCCGCTCAGGCGGGCGATCGAGAGGAACGCCGGGCTCGGCTTCCTGCGACGCCTGCGGGTGGACCCGACCTCCCTGGGACGCGACGCCGGGCTGTTCGGCGCCGCCGCCCTCGTCCTGCTACAGGACGACCCCTCCGAGTGAGCGCGGGCACCTTCCACATCGGCGCATCCGGGCAGAGGAGGGGCAAAGGTACCCTGGAGTAACTGACAGGAATCGGGGGCCACCATGACGGGAACGCACAGGTGAAAGGCGCCACCGGTTCGGCAGGCCCGCCACATGGGGCGGTCAGGCCGGCTCCCGACCTCCTGACGGCGCTGCTCGACGGCAGCGCCGAGGGCATCGTGCTGTGCGACGCTGACGGCGTCGTGACGCTGGTCAACGCGGCGGCGGTCCGCCTGATGCCCGGAGTCGAGCCGGGCCTGCCCGCGCCCGCGCCGCTCGGGCCCGTCCCGTCCGCCCCCGAAGGCCGGACCATGATCCACGGCGGCCGGGCGATCCGGATTCGCGCCGAAGCGGTCGGCGACGGCCGCCTCGCCTGGTATCTCTCCGATCTGGACGCGGCGCCGCGGACCGAGTTCCTGCTGGAGGCCGGCCGCCGCCTGTCCGCCTCGCTCAACCCGCACCGGTGCGCCAGGGCCGCGACGGAGCTGGCCGCCGACTTCCTGTGCGACATGGCGGTCGTGCTGCTGCCGTCCACCGCCCGCCGCCGGATGGAGTGGGTGCGCGCCGTCTCCGGCCGGCCCGGCGCGGAGGAGGGCACTCTGCCGGCCGCCGAGGCGGCGGAGGTGCCCGGCCTGACCGACGCGCTCGCGGGCCTGCGGCACGGTGGCACAGGGCTGCATGTCCCAAGAGACACAGGGCTGCAGGATCCGGGCGGCGCGCCGGAGTGGCTGCTGCCGGAGGGGTTCGGGCCCCTGGGCCACCTGCTGGTGCTCCCGCTGCCCGGCAACGGCGTGCCCGCCGGGGCGATCGTGCTCGCCCGCCGTGCTGGGCGGCCGCCGTTCTGCGACGACGACCAGAGGATGGCGCGCGACCTCGCGATCCGGGCCGGTGCCGCGATCTCCGCGGCCTCCCTGTTCCGGGAGCAGAGCACGATCAACGCCATCCTGACCGGTGATCTGCTGCCGCCGGACCTGCCGGAGATCGAGGGCATGCGGGTGGCGGGCCGGCTGCGGGCCTCGCAGCAGGCCGGCGCCATCGGCGGCGACTTCTACGACGTCTACCTGCCCGACGCGGCTACCGGCGACGGGATCGTGGAGCGGCCGCCGCTGGTCATCCTGGGCGACGTCTGCGGCAAGGGCGCCCGCGCGGCGGTCCTGGCCGGTCAGGTCCGCCACAGCCTGCGCACGCTGCTGCTGCTGGAAAGCCGCACCGACCGGCTGCTCGAACTGCTGAACCGGTCGCTGCTCGCCTCCCCGTCGCCGCACTCGTACGTGACGATGATCCTGGCCGCGCTGCGCGCCGCACCCGGCGATCACGTGCTGGTGGACCTGGCTGTGGCCGGGCACCCGCCACCGCTGGTCCTGCGCCGGGACGGCACGGTGGAGGAGGTCGCCGCGCGGGGGTCCATCCTCGGCGCGTTGAAGCAGATCAGCCTGTGGCCCGTCACACTCGATCTCGCACCCGGCGAGGTGTGCCTGCTGTACAGCGACGGCATCACCGAGGCGTTCGGCGGCCCGAGCGGCCGGGAAATGTTCGGTGAGGAACGGCTGAAGGCGGCGCTCGCCACCTGCGCGGGAATGCCGGTCGAGGCCCTGGTGGAACGGCTGGAACAACTCAGCACGGAATGGCTGGGCGGCGCTCCTGCCACCGGCTTGCAGGACGACCGCGCCCTGCTCGCCGTACGCGCGGGGAGACAGGGGTGACGGCAGGGGTGACGACATGGTGACGACGGACCTGGCGGCGGCGACGGAGCACTACCTGGACCTGATCGGCCGGGCCGACGAGTACGGCGCGGTCGACCTGGTCCTGGGCCTGATCGACGAGGGCGTGCCCGCCGAGGACGCGCTGCTGCGGGTCGTCGCCGCCGGCCAGCGCCGGGTGGGCGAGCTGTGGGCGTCGAACGAGTGGACGGTCGCGCGCGAGCACGGCGCGACCGCGGTCAGCGAGCGCGTCGTGGCCGCCGTCAGCGGGCGCGTACGGCCCGCGGCGACCCGCGGCCGGGTGGCCGTGGCCTGCGCCGACGGCGAATATCACGCGCTGCCCGCCCGCATCATGGCGGAGGTGCTGCGTCTGCGGGGATGGCGGGTCGACTTCCTGGGGGCCAGCGTGCCCGGCCCGCACCTGATCACCCACCTGCACCAGACCGGGCCCGACGTGGTCGCGCTCGGCTGCACACTGGCCACCCGGCTGCCCCGCGCGCACGCCACCATCTCGGCCTGCCAGGCCGTGGGCGTTCCCGTGCTGGCCGGTGGGGCGGGGTTCGGCGCCGACGGCCGCTACGCCCGCCTGCTCGGCGCGGACGCCTGGGCGCCCAGCGCCGACGCCGCGGCCGACCGGCTCGCCGCCGGGCTGCCGTCGTTTCCCGCCGCCCACGACGGCGCCGCCGCGGCCCGTCTCGGCGGCGAGGAGTACGCCTATCTGGCCCGGCACCGCGCCGAACTGCTGTCCCGCGTCATGGACAGGCTCGGGGACGACACCGGCGAGGATCTCGGTCACATCGCCGACTATCTGATCGCCGCGATGTACGTCCACGACCCCGCGCTGTTCACCGGCTTCGTCACCTGGACCTGCCAGGTCCTGGCGGCCAGGAACGTGCCCGCGGAGTCCGTCGTGCGCGGGCTGCGTGCTCTCCATGATGTGCTGACGGACTGCCCCGACACCCGCCTGGTGCTGGACGAGGGCGTCGCCGCGGCATGTGCCGATCAACGAGCAGAGACGAGGGTCTGATGCAGGACACGCCCGCGTTCCGGGTCGAGTCGCTCACTCCCGAGCCCGGCACGGCGCGCCTGGTGATGACCGGCGAGCTCGACTTCACCACGGCGGACGAGGCGTCCGCAGAGGTGGCCAAGGCGCTCGCGGAGGGCGTCGGCGTGCTCGAACTCGACCTGGCGGGGCTGAAGTTCATCGACTCGTCGGGCATGGCGGTGGTGATGGACGCCTACACCGGCGCGCAGGAGCGCGGGACGGCCTTCCGGATCGTCGCCCTCACCCCCTATCTGCGCCACCTGATCGAGGTCGTCGCCCTCGACGACGTGCTCGACCTGCCCGCCTGATATCCGGGCTGAGACAATGGGCGGGTGAGCAGGCGTGCCGTCGCCGTCCGGATCGAGGGGATCGTGCAGGGGGTCGGCTTCCGGCCCTTCGTGTACGGCCTCGCCACGCGGCTCGGCCTCGCCGGGGTGGTCGGCAACGACGAACGCGGGGTCTTCATCGAGGTCGAGGGCGGCAGCGCGCCGGTCGAGGAGTTCCTGGCCGCGCTGACCGGCGACCCGCCGCCGCTGGCGGTCATCGAGCGGATCAGCACGGCCCCGGCGCCCGTCACCGGCCGCGGCACATTCGTGATCGCGCCGAGCGCGGCCGGTGGGGACCGGCACGCGCTCGTCTCGCCGGACGTGGCGACCTGCGACGCCTGCGTGCGCGACCTGAGCGACCCGGCCGACCGCAGGTGCGGCTACGCCTTCACCAACTGCACCGGCTGCGGCCCGCGCTTCACCATCGTCCGCGACGTGCCCTACGACCGGGCCACCACCACGATGGCGGGCTTCCGGATGTGCGCGGACTGCGCCCGCGAATATCACGACCCCGGCGACCGGCGCTTCCACGCCCAGCCCGTGTGCTGCCCCGCCTGCGGCCCCCTGCTGCGGTTCGTGGGTCCCGAGGGACCCGGTGATCCGCTCGCGCGGGCAGTACGGCTGCTGCGGGAGGGCGGCGTGCTGGCGGTCAAGGGACTCGGCGGCTATCATCTGGCGGCGCTCGCGGCGGACGAACCCGCCGTGGCCGCGCTGCGGTCGCGCAAGCACCGCGAGGACAAGCCGTTCGCGGTGATGACCGGCGACCTGGCCGCGGCGCGGCGGCTGTGCGTGGTGGACCCGGCCGAGGAGCGCCTGCTGACCGGCCCCGCCCGCCCCGTCGTGCTGCTGCGGCGGCTCGATGACTTACTCGTGGCGCCGTCCGTGGCACCCGGCAACCGGTGGCTGGGGGTGCTGCTGCCGTACACCCCGCTGCACCACCTGCTGCTCCGGGGGGTTGGTGAGCCGATCGTGCTGACCAGCGGAAACGTGTCCGACGAGCCGATCGCCTACCGGGACGACGACGTCCTGGAACGGCTCGGCGGCATCGCCGACGCCTTCCTGACCCACGACCGCCCCATCCACATCCGTACGGACGACTCGGTCGTACGGGTCTTCCGGGGCCGTGACCTGCCGATCAGGCGGTCGCGGGGATACGTGCCCCACCCGCTGCCGCTCGCCGTCGCGGCGGCCCGGCCCGTGCTCGCCTGCGGCGCCGAGCTGAAGCACACGTTCTGCCTGGTCAAGGGTGACCGCGCGTTCGTCTCCCACCACATCGGCGACCTGGAGAACTACGAGACCCTGCGGTCGTTCACCGAGGGAGTCGAGCATTTCCGGCGGCTGTTCGACATCACGCCCGAGATCGTCGCGCACGACCTGCACCCCGACTATCTGTCCACCAAGTGGGCGCTCGACCAGGACGCGGACCTCGTCGGCGTGCAGCACCACCACGCCCACATCGCGTCCTGCCTGGCCGACAACGGCGTCGATTGCACGGTCGCGGGCCCGGTCGCGGGAGTGGCCTTCGACGGCCTCGGCTACGGCGCGGACGGCACGCTGTGGGGCGGCGAGTTCCTCGTCGCCGACCTGACCGGCTTCGAACGGGCGGGCCACCTCGCGCCGGTGCCGATGCCCGGGGGCGTGACCGCGATCCGGCAGCCCTGGCGCATGGCCGCCGTCTATCTCGACCTCGCCTACGACGGCGACGTCCCCGAAGACCTGGACGTCGTACGGCGCAACGCCGGGCAGTGGGCGGCCGTCGTCGCGCTGGCCCGCCGGGGCGTCAACTCGCCTCTCACCTCCAGCATGGGCCGCCTGTTCGACGCGGTGGCGGCGGTCGCGGGGGTCCGCGACGCGATCACCTACGAGGGCCAGGCCGCGGTCGAGTTCGAGCAGCTCGCCGATCCCGGGGTGGACGACGCCTACCCCTGCCGCCTCGTCGAGACGGGAGCGGGGTTCACCGTGCCGGGCGCGGAGCTGGTCCGCGCGGTCGCCGACGATCTGCGGGCGGGCGTGCCCCGCGACGTCGTCGCCGCGCGGTTCCACAACGCCGTGGCCCGCGTCGTCGCCGACGGCTGCGCGCTGATCAGGACGGCCTGCGGCCTGTCCACGGTCGCGCTGTCCGGCGGGGTGTTCCAGAACCTGCTGCTGCTCGGCCGGGCCGTGACCCTGCTGGAGGAGCGCGGCTTCACGGTGCTCACCCACCACCGCGTCCCCCCGAACGACGGCGGCGTCAGCCTCGGTCAGGCCGCCGTCGCCGCCGCGATGGCGGCGAACTCGCCGATCAGCGGGGTGCGGCGGGAGCTGTCCCAGGCCAGGCACACCTGGTTGGGCGGGATGTCGGCGACCGGCACGTAGGTGACGTCGGGCCGGGTGTAGAAGGTCACCACCGACAGAGGCAGGACGATGATGCCGTGGCCCGCGGCGACGTGTTCGAGCTTCTCCTCCACGGCGTGGAAGACCGGCGCGGGGCGACGCGGAGCCGAGCCCCGCAGCTCGGTCGCGACGTCGCGCCACTCGGGCACGGCGTCGGGGTGCTGGAGGAGGTGCTCGTCGGCGAGGTCGGCGATGCCGATCGCGTCCTTGCCCGCCAGACGGTGACCGGAGGGCAGCACGGCGACGCGCGGCTCGTCCATCAGCGGCCGCACGCGCAGCCCGCGCTGGTCGATCGGCAGGCGCACATAGCCGATGTCCACCCGCCCGTCGCGGATGGCGTCGGCCTGGTCGTCCCAGGTCGTACGGACGACCTCCACCGTCAGGCCGGGGTGGCGTTCGCGCAGCGCCCGGACCGCCGGAGTGACGATCAGCCCGGGCATGAACCCCACGGTGAAGGTGTCGGCGCCGCGTGCGGCGCGGCCGACCCGCCGGCGCAGCGCCTCGGCCGAGGCCAGCAGCGGGCGGGCGTCGGCGAGCAGTTGCTCGCCCGCGCGGGTGAGCTCGGTGGCCCGCCTGTCGCGCACGAAGAGCTGCACCTTCAGCTCGCTCTCCAGCGCCCGGATCTGGCGCGACAGCACGGGCTGCGCGATGTGCAACGCCTCGGCCGCCCGTCCGAAGTGCAGCCGCTCGGCCACCGCGACGAAATATCGCAGCTTTCGTAGATCGACGTCCACCAGCGCATCCTCTCGGCTCTGATGCCCTCAGGGTATTACAGGCGAGGCAGAGGGTCTTGGACGGCGGCGCCGGGGCGGGCCCATCCTGAAGGGGTTGAGATCCCCTAACCACAAGGACGAGTCATGGATCTGCAGGGGCAGCGCGTCGTCGTGCTCGGCGGCACATCGGGCATCGGACTGGCCACCGCGGAGTCGGTCGCGCGACAGGGCGCCGTGGTCACGGTCGCCTCCAGCAGGCCTTCCAGCGTCGAGCGGGCGCTGAGCCTGCTGCCGGACGGCTGCGAGGGCCGGGTCGCCGACCTCACCGACGCGCGGGCCGTGGGCCGGCTCTTCGAGGACCTGGGCGAGTTCTCCCACCTCGTCTACACGGCCGGTGAGCCGCTGACGATGATGCCGGTGGACACGCTCGACCTCGACGCGGCACGCGACTTCTTCGGGCTGCGTTACTTCGGCGCGCTGGGGGCGGTCCGCGCCGCCCTGCCGTACCTGCGCAAGGACGGCTCGATCACCCTCACGACCGGCATCGCCAAGGACCGGCCGGGCCCGGGCTGGGCGGTCGCGGCGAGCATCTGCGGCGCCATGGAGGCACTGACGAAGGCGCTGGCCGTCGAGCTCGCGCCCGTCAGGGTGAACGTCGTGTCGCCCGGCTTCGTGCGGTCGCCGCTGTGGTCGGCGATGGGAGAGGAGGAGCGCGAGCGGATGTACGCCGGCATCGGCGCCTCGATCCCGGCGGGGCGGGTCGGCGAGGTCGAGGACATCGCCCGCGCCTATCTGTTCCTGATGACGGAGCCGTTCGCCACCGGAACCGTCCTGACCGTGGACGGCGGCAACGTGCTCGTCTGACAAACGTGCCCGTCTAACAAATGCGGGGCAGTGGGTCGCCGACCAGAACGTCGACGATCCGGGTGCCGCCGAAGGCGGTCTTGAGCAGCACCAGACCCGGGGGGTCGTCCTGGACGCGGCCGACGATCGCGGCGCCCTCGCCGAGCGGATGGCTCCGCAGCGCGGCGAGCGCGGCGTCGGCAACGCCCCCCTCCGCGTCCCCGTCCCCGTCCCCGTCCCCGTCTCCGTCCCCGTCTCCGTCCCCGTCTCCGTCCCCGGCTACGACCACGACCATCCGGCCCTCGCAGGCCACGTAGAGCGGGTCGATGCCCAGCAGCTCGCAGGCCCCGCGTACGGCGGGCCGTACGGGCACCGCGTCCTCCTCGACCACGACGGCGACGCCGGAGGCGCGGGCGATCTCGTTCAAAATCGTCGCCACGCCGCCCCGGGTCGCGTCCCGCAGGCACCGCACCTTTCCGCCCACGGCGGCCAGGAGGGCGGTGACCAGGCCGTTGAGCGGGGCGGTGTCCGACGTCACGTCGGCCTCGATGTCCAGCTCGCCCCGGGCCAGCATGATCGTGACGCCGTGCTCGCCGATCGGGCCGGACACGAGGACGGCGTCGCCGGGCCGGGCGTGCGCGACACCGAGAGGCGCATCCCGCTCCAGCAGTCCGACCCCGGCCGTGGTGACGTAGCAGCCGTCGGCCTTGCCGCGCTGCACCACCTTGGTGTCCCCGGTCACGATCGACACCTCCGCCGCCGCGGCGGCCCGCGCCATCGACGCGCTGATCCGCCGCAGGTCCTCGACCGGGAAGCCCTCCTCCAGGACGAAACCGGCCGACAGGTACAGCGGCCGGGCCCCGCACACCGCAAGGTCGTTCACGGTGCCGTTGACGGCGAGGTCGCCGATGTCGCCGCCGGGGAAGAACAGCGGGGAGACCACGTAGGAGTCGGTCGTGAACGCGAGCCGCGCGCCGCCCGCGGCGAAGACCGCGCCGTCCTCCAGCGGTTCGAGCAGCGGGTTGCGGAACGCGTCGAGGAACACCGCCTCGATCAGCGTCTGGGTCGCCTTGCCGCCCGCGCCGTGGGCCATCGTGATGTGCTCCTCGCGCACGCGGGCCTTCCGCTGCCGGGCGCGGTCGATGCGTTCGAGGACCTGTTCCTCGCGGGTCGCCCGGGTCTCGGTCACCTCGTGGCCTCCCTCACCCGCTGCCGGGAGAAGCGGCCGAAGTTGTAGTAGGCCGCGCAGGCGCCCTCGGATGACACCATGCAGGTGCCGATCGGCGTCTCCGGCGTGCAGGCCGTGCCGAACACCTTGCACTCCCACGGTTTGAGCACGCCCTTGAGCACCTCGCCGCACTGGCACGCCTTGGGGTCGGCCACCCGGTTGCCGGGGATGTCGAACAGCCGCTCCGCGTCGTACGCCGCGTACTTCTCCCGCATGCGCAGCGCCGAGTGCGAGATGAAGCCGAGGCCCCGCCACTCGAAGTAGGGCCGCAGCTCCATCACCTCGGTGATGGCCCGCAGGGCTTTGACGTTGCCCGCCCACGGCACGACCCGGGCGTACTGGTTCTCCACCTCCGACCGGCCCTCGGCGAGCTGGAGCAGCAGCATGTAGACCGACTGGAGGATGTCCAGCGGCTCGAACCCCGCCACGACCAGCGGCCTGCCGTGGTCGCGGGCGATGAACTCGTACGGCCGGCAGCCGATGATCGTGGAGACGTGGCCGGGGCCGATGAAGCCGTCGAGACGCAGGTCGGGCGAGTCCAGGATCGCCTTGATCGCGGGAATGATCGTCACGTGGTTGCAGAAGACCGAGAAGTTCCGCACGTCCTCGGCCGCGGCCCGCAGCACGGTCATGGCGGTCGACGGCGTGGTGGTCTCGAACCCGATGGCCATGAAGACCACCCGGCGGTCCGGCTCGCGGCGGGCGATCTTCAGCGCGTCCAGCGGCGAGTAGACCATGCGGATGTCGGCGCCCTGGGCCGTGGAGTCGAAGAACGATCCCCGCCCGCCCGGCACCCGCATCATGTCCCCGAACGACGTCATGATCACGTCGGGCTGCTCGGCGATGTGGATCGCGTCGTCCACGCGGCCCATCGGGATCACGCAGACCGGGCATCCGGGGCCGTGCACCAGCGTGATCGTCTCGGGCAGGTAGTCCTCCAGCCCGTGCTTGTAGATGGTGTGGGTGTGGCCGCCGCACACCTCCATGAACTTGTAGGTGCGGCCCGGCTCGCACAGGCTCGCGATCCTGGCGGACAGCGCCCGCGCCTTGTCCGCGTCGCGATACTCGTCGACGAAGCGCATGGGTCCTTCACCTCTCTATGGACGAGTCACGCAGCGCCGCCAGCTCGTCCTCGTACGCCTGGCCGATGCCCTCCAGGAACTCCAGCGCGGCCCTGGCCTCGGCCTCGTCGATCTTCGACAGCGCGAAGCCGACGTGGATCAGGACCCAGTCGCCTGGCCGCAGCGGCTGACCGTCCAGCAGGCCGATGTTGACGACCCGCCGCACCCCGCTCACGTCGACCCTGGCGAGGTCAGTCTGACCGGGCGGGATCTCCACGATCTCGCCCGGAATGCCCAGGCACATAGGACACCTCCGCAGTGGCGCCGGGGTCGAGCTGGACGGATTCGAGGACGAGGCTGTCCCCGCCCTCGCTGTCGATGTCGATCCCGCCGCACAGGCCGCAGATCGTGAGCGGGTCGGCGCACAGGGCGGAGTGCCCGCAGCCCCGGCAGATGAGCCGTACGGGCTCGACGACCAGGTCGAGCGCCGCACCCTCGGCGACCGTGCCCGCGGAGGCCAGGCAGAACGCCTGGTCGAGGGCCTGCGGGGCGATGCGCAGCAGCGCGCCCGCCCGCACCCGGGCCCGGCGCACCCGCCTGCCCTTGGCCCGGCGCTCCACGGCCTCGAGCACGGCCTCGGCGATCCCGAACTCGTGCATCAGGGTCACATCCTTCTGATCCGCAGATAGCGCCGGATGTCGGGCAGCGACTGGACGACCAGCGCGGCCACCAGGGCTGCCACCAGCATGAGGACCAGGCGTTTCAGCATTTCCCCAACCCCTTCATCTCCCCGCCTCCTTCGCGAACTCGTGCGTGATGAGTGCGAGCACGAGGTCGGCGGCCTCGGGGACGGCCGCCGCGACCGGCGGGCTCAGGTCCATCCCCGGCGTCACGTCGGCAGGCTCGCAGCCGACGAGCAGGACCCTGCCGCCCCACGGGAGATCGAGCCCGGAGGCCAGGGTGAGCACCGCCTCGGGCGTCATCGCGTGCGCGTCCACGAAGGCCCGCTCCGCGTCCGGGCAGGCCGGCGCCACGACGCTGAGCGTGCCGGGGGCCAGCCCCGACGGCACCGCGTCGACGAGGATCGTGAGGTCGTATCCCGAGGTCAGCTCGTAGGCGAGGTGGATGCCGCGGATGCCGAAGTCGCCGACCCGCACCCCGTCGGGCACCCCGGCGGCGGTGAGGCGGCGGGCGACCGCCACGCCGAAGCCGTCGTCGCCGAGGAAGACGTTCCCCACGCCGGCCACCAGTGTTCTCATGCCGGTCTTCATAGGGGTTCCACCTCGTCCGGCGCGAAATAGAAGAACCGCCGCTGCTCGCGCTGCAGGTCGGAGCCGGGATCGTCCTCCAGCGTGACGGCCAGGTGGCGCACGCCGTCCACATCGAGGAACACCGCCTCGACCAGGGCGGTCCGCCCGGCCAGGAACATGTCCTGCGCGTCGGCGCGGCGGTGGCCCGGCCGCAGCCGCACCCGGCTGCCCCTGGCGATCCGCACCCCGCCCACGGTCACGGACTCGTCGTCGGGCGTCGTCCGCGCGGGGACCTCCAGGTGACGGATGGCGCCGTGGAGCCGTTCGAGCAGCTCCGGCGGCAGGTCGGCGGCCCGTTCGAGGATCTCGGCGGCACGCGGGTCGGTGACCCGCGCCTCCCGCTTCTCCTCCTCGGTCAGGGTCAGCGTGCGCAGCGTGAGCAGCTCGTCGATCTCCGTCGAGTCGAACAGGTCGCCCGGGCTCTCCGGCGCGATGGCCGGGTGGTCGTACAGGATGATCGGCGAGGACAGCACGACGTCGCGGCGGCCGGCCTCGCCCACCAGCACCGGCCAGGTGTTCTCGTTGCGGCACTGCCGCGCCGCCGCCTCGGCCCACATCGGCGGGTCGAGCAGCGAGACGAACGCCCCTCCGCTCACCCCGATCAGCAGGTGGGCGGCGACCAGCGAGCGGCGCAGGGCCTCCTCGCGCGGCGCGTCCGCCCGCTCCCAGTGGGAGGTGTTCTCCACCTCCACCCGCAGCCGCACCAGCCCGTACGGCCCGGGCAGCCGCTCGGCGGAGATCCGCAGCTCCGCGTCGAGCGGCTGGTGCTCGCAGACGATCCGGCCGGTCCGCTCGCCGCCGGGGCCCGCGATGTTCTCGATGACGCGGTCGGCCAGCACCTGGACCTCGATCGTGCAGGGCCTGGCCGTCACGCGGGCCAGGGACACCGTGGTGCGGGCCTCCCGCTCGGTGGCCTCGTCGAAGCTGAGGTAGTCGCGTCCGCCGACGGTCAGCTTCGGGACGGGCCAGTAGCCGTCGTCCTCCTCCCGCTCGACCGTCCTGCTCCTGACGTGCAGGAACCGCAGCCGCACGTCGATCCGGGCGTCTCCGGGGGCCTCGAGAAGGCACTCGGTCGCGCTGCCCGACGGCTCGCCGGGGTAGTTCGGCGGCACGAGCACGCCGAACTGCCAGCGCATGCGGTTCTTGGCCGCCGAGGCGCGATAGGGATAGAGCAGGTAGCCCTCGTACAGCACGGCGTCCGCGACGCGGCGGGCCGCCTCCATCGGCACGGTCACCGTGCTCCCTCCTTCATGCGCGCTTCCTTCAGGAGGGCATCGACCGCTTCGTCCACCGTGGCGAGGACCCGTTCGGACTTGAAGCGGAGAAGTTCGCGTACGGTGTCGCGGCGCAGCCGCAGCCACCCCGAGCCGGGGAAGGCGGTGTCGATCGTCTCGCGCCACACCGCGACCGGCAGGCGGTGGCGGGTCTCGCAGTCCCAGGGGATCTGCCGCATGCTCACCCCGCCGCCCGAGCGGGCCAGCACGGTGCCGCTGAACAGCAGCAGCAGCGGGATCTCGCCGTCGTCCAGCGAGGCGAAATATCGGCCCGCGGCCACCTCCAGGTCATATCCGCACGGCACGGGCAGGTCGATCTCGGTGCTCGTGGTGAAGGCGGGCACCATCGCCTGCGCCATGGCGAACTGCACCGGCCGCAACGTGTCACCCCACCGGGACGGCGCGCCGAACAGGTCCGCAAGCAGCGCCGCCTCCCTCGGCCCGTACGGCCTGCGGTGCGGCTCGATCCTGATCTGGCAGCGCAGCGCGATGGCGTGGACGCCCTCGGGGGCGGGGTCGGTGACGCGCAGGCGGAAGACGAGCGTGGGCGAGGCCGCGTACGGCTCGGGCCGGGCGTCCAGGCAGTCGAAGCGGAGACCGTCGTGCAAGGTCAAACCTCCTTCAGAACACGGGCCCGCCGGCGCAGGGCGGCGAAGAAGCCGTCGATGGCCTCCCACGCCTCCCGCCCGCCGTCGAAGCCCTTCCAGTGCAGCCTCACGAGGCCGACGAGCCGATAGCAGGCGTCGATCGGCACGAGATGGCAGGAGAACGAGCCGTCGGGGGCCCGGTCCACCAGCAGGGCCTCGACGTCGGGCTCGGCGTCCGCCAGCTCCGGGTTGGCCGCGAGCACCCGTTCCCAGGTGGCGAGTGGGAGCAGCGATTCGGTCGCCCCGGCCGGGCTGGGATAGAAGGCCACGGTCCGGCCGAGTGAGGAGTTGCGGAAGAAGAACGCCGTACGCACCGGGATGCCCAGCTCGTCCCAGTCGGCGGGGGAGACCCGGAAGGACGGCGCGTAGCGGAAGCGATCGGGCACGGCGCGATAGCGCCCCCGGCGGACGAACAGCAGGCGGCAGCCCCGGCAGGCGCACACCAAGGCCCGGGTCTCCAGGTCGACGACGTGCCCGTGCCCGGCCTCCAGGGGTTCGGCGCACATCTCGCACCGCTCCACCGCCTTGGCTCGGGCCGTCTCGGCCCGGGAGGAGCGGAAGCGGCGCAGGCCGGTGCTCATGACGGGCGCCTGCCGATCTGCAGCAGCGGCCTGGCCTCGGCGCTCTCCACGTCGACCCGCGTCACCTCGGGGGCCACCCGGGCGATGGCGCGCTCGATCGACTCGGTGACGGCCGCCCGTGACGAGGGGCAGCCGCAGGCCCCCTCCAGGCGCAGCCGTACGACGCCGTCCTCCACGCCCAGCAGCTCGGCCCCGTGACCATGCGGGTGGCCGTCGAGTGCGGCCCGCACCCGCTCGGCGGTGGTGAGCGGGTGCAGGTCGTGCAGCACGAGCAGGCCCGAGACCAGCGGGTCGTCCACCAGCGCGCGCAGCGTGCCGGCCGCCCCGGTCTCGGTGACGATCGCCATGACCCGTTCGAGGCCCGCGCCGTACAGGCCGACGATCTCCCGCACGAGCTCCTCGGCGGTGGTGCGGGCCCCGCCGTCCGTCAGCGCGCCGAGCAACAGCTCGATGCGCTCCCCGGTGGCGGCGACGTCGTACGTCATGGCCTTGTGGGTCATGGCGTCCCCGGGAACGCGTGCGGGCTGTGCACCACGCGCAACTGCTTTCCCCGGCCGAGATACATGTGGACGCCGCAGGGCAGGCACGGGTCGAAGCTGCGGACGGTGCGCATGATGTCGATGCCCTTGAAGCTCTCCGGCGGGTTCTCCTCGAAGATCGGCGTGTTCTGCACCGCGTCCTCGTACGGCCCCGGCGTGCCGTACGAGTCGCGCACGCTGGCGTTCCACGGCGTCGGCGGGTACGGGTGATAGTTGGCGATCTTCCCGTCCCTGATCACCATGTGGTGCGACAGCACGCCCCGCACGGCCTCGGTGAAGCCGCAGGAGATCGCCTCGTCGGGCACGGTGAACGGCGACCAGGTCTGGGTGTGCCCCTGGCGGACCTCGCCCAGCGCCCGCTCCGCGAAGTGCAGTGCGCACGCGGCGGCGTACGCCTGGAAGTACGTCCTGGCCCGGTTGCGCTCGATCGCGTTGGACAGCGGCTCGCCGTTCCACTGCGGAATGCGCCACTCGAACGTCCGCTCCGGCCGGGTCGCCGTCTTCGGCAGGTTGATCTCCACGCTGTGGCCGGTGGACCTGACGTAGCCGATGTCCACGAGGCCCGACAGGGCGGTGACCCACAGGCGGGCGAGCGGGCCGCCGCCGGTGTCGAGCGCGAGCAGGTCGCGCCCGTCGAACCAGCGCGGCGACATCACCCAGCTGTACTTGTCGCCGAAGTCCCGCTTCTGCGGGTGCGGGATCGTGTGCTGGTTCCACGGGTGGCGGATGTCCACCGGGTTGCCCAGCGGGTCTTCGGTGACGAACGGCTCCTGGCCGGCCCAGTCGTCGTAGTAGGAGCTGCCCAGCAGGATGCGGATGCCGAGGTTGATGTCCACCAGGTCGTTGGTGACGAGCTTCCCGTCCACCACGATGCCCGGGGTGACGAACATCTTCCGGCCCCAGGCGTTCATGGTGCGGTAGTCGAAGGTGCAGTGCTCGGGGTCCTGGAAGCTGCCCCAGCAGCCGAGCAGCACGCGCCGCCGGCCCACCTGCTCGTAGCCGGGCATCGCCTCGTAGACGAAGTCGAACAGGTCGTCGTGCATCGGGACGACCCGCTTCATGAACTCGACGTACCGCATCAGCCGGGTGAGGTAGTCGGTGAAGACCTGCACGGTCGCCGCGGTCCCCACCCCTCCGGGGTAGAGCGTGGAGGGATGCACGTGCCTGCCCTCCATCAGGCAGAACATCTCGCGGGTGGTGCGGCTCATCGCCAGCGCCTCGCGGTAGAACTCGCCCTCGAGCGGGTTCAGCGAGCGCATGATGTCGGCGATCGTGCGATAGCCGTGGTCGGCCGCGTGCGGGGCCTCGGTGCGTTCGGCCCGCGCCAGCACGCCGGGGTTGGTCTCGCGGACCATCTTCTCGCAGTAGTCGACCCCGACCAGGTTCTCCTGGAAGATGTTGTGGTCGAACATGTACTCGGCCGCCTCGCCGAGATTGATGATCCACTCGCCGATGGGCGGCGGGCACACGCCGTACGCCATGTTCTGGGCGTACACCGAGCAGGTCGCGTGGTTGTCGCCGCAGATCCCGCAGATGCGGCTGGTGATGAAGTGGGCGTCGCGCGGGTCCTTGCCCTTCATGAAGATGCTGTAGCCGCGGAACACCGACGAGGTGCTGTAACACTCGGCGACCTCGCGGTTGGCGAAGTCGACCTTCGCGTAGATGCCGAGGCTCCCGACGATCCGGGTGATCGGGTCCCAGGCCATCTCGACCAGTTCGCGTTCCTGGGTCATGATCCACTCCAGGGGGCCTGGTAACCGGTGAGCAGCTCGCGGCTCTTCGTGCGCCACTTCGGCTCTTTGTCGACCGTCCTGAACGTGATGCCGCGCAGCGTCCGGATCACCGTGCCGTACGCCGTGCTCGCGGTCGACGAGACGCGGGCACCGGGTGGTTCGTCCATGAACGGCATGAACTTGTCGGGGAAGCCCGGCATCGTGCACGCGATGCAGATGCCGCCCACGTTGGGGCAGCCGCCGACGCCGTTGATCCAGCCGCGCTTGGGCACGTTGCACTTCACGACCGGCCCCCAGCAACCGATCTTCACCAGGCACGTCGGCGAGCCGTACTCGGTGGCGAACTGGCCCTGCTCGTAGTAGCCCGCCCGGTCGCAGCCCTCGTGCACGGTCTGGCCGAACAGCCAGGCAGGGCGCAGCTTGTCGTCCAGCGGGATCATCGGCGCCTGCCCGGCGAGCTGATAGAGCAGATAGAGGATCGTCTCCGACAGGTTGTCGGGGTGGACCGGGCAGCCGGGCACGTTGACGATGGGCAGCCCGGCCTTCGACCGCCAGTCCCAGCCCAGGTAGTCGGCCACGCCCATCGCCCCGGTCGGGTTGCCCGCCATCGCGTGGATGCCGCCGTACGTCGCGCAGGTGCCGGCGGCGAGCACGGCGGTCGCCTTGGGCGCGAGGCGGTCGAGCCACTCGCTGGTCGTCATCGGCTGACCGGTGTCGGGGTTGTTGCCGAACCCGCACCAGTAGCCTTCGCGCTTGATCGACTCGTTGGGGATCGAACCCTCGATGACCAGCACGAACGGCTCCAGCTCACCGCGGTCGGCCTTGAAGTACCACTCGATGAAGGTGTCGGCGCCCTGCGTCGGGCCGCACTCGAAGTCGATCAGCGGCCAGTGCACCGCCACCTTGGGCAGGCCGGGCAGCGCGCCGAGCACGATCTCCTCGATGCTCGGCTGGGTCGCGGCCGTGAGCGCGACCGAGTCGCCGTCGCAGCTCAGCCCGGCGTTTATCCACAGGATGTGGACGGGCTCTCGCTGTTGGTCAGCCGTCATCGTCGTCACCGGCCTTCGCCAAGGGCGTGCTGGGTGAGCTCCCAGAGCGCGTGATAGACGGTCGTCTGGGCCTCCTGGATCCGGTGGACCGAGGCCGAGGGCACCACGAACAGGTGGTCGATGGTGCCGAGCTCGGCCATCTGGCCGCCGCTGTAGCCGGCCAGCCCGACCGTGAGCATGCCGCGCCGGTCGGCCTCCTCGAACGCGGCGACGAGGTTGCGCGAGTTCCCGCTGGTCGACAGGCCGAGCGCGATGTCCCCCGCGAAGGCGGACGCCGCGAGCTGCCGGGCGAAGACCACCTCGAAACCGATGTCGTTCGCCAGCGCCGTCACGACCGCGATGTCGGCCGTGAGGGCGAACGCCGGCAACGGGCGCCCGTCGCCCCCGTTCATGCGGCCCGGGTTCATGAAGAGCGTGGCGACGTCCTGGGCGTCGGTCGAGCTGCCTCCGTTGCCGAACGCGAACAGCCGGCCTCCCGCCGCGAACGACTCCGCCATCGCCTCCGCGCAGGCGGCGATCCGGTCGCCGTCGCGCTCGAGCACCGTACGGCGCAGGGTGACGATCTCGTCGACCTTCTCCACCGTCGACTGGCGTACGGATGACATCACCGCGTCGAGGTCGGTGGACTGGGAGTAGAGGAACGGGTAGAGCGCCTCCATGTCCTCGGTCACGGCCCGGTCCCCCTCACGTCTCGCTCACGACTGCGATGGCCTCCTTGGCGTGCACCAGGACGGTGTCGCCGGGCGCGGCCTCCACCAGGGCGACGCTGACCACCTCCCGGCGGTGCTCCCTGCCGGGGCCGGTGTCGACCAGGGCGAGGTCGCGCTCCAGGAGCCGTACGACGGTCACCGCGACCGCCGCGTCCGAGCAGGTGACGCACGTCTCGTCATGGCAGCTCATGCGACGACTCACGCGACGGCTCATGCGACGACCCGTGGATCCAGCACGCCGGGCTGCTCGAAGAAGACGTGCACCAGCTCCCAGAGGACGTGATAGGTGGTGACGTGCACTTCCTTGACCACGCGGGGGTCGGCGGAGCGCGCGATCAGGACGTGGTCGACGGCCGGGCTGCGCCCGATCGGGCCGCCGTCGTCGCCGCCGGTCAGCGCCAGCGTGAGCAGGCCGAGCCGATGCGCCGTCTCCAGGCCCCTGAGCACGTTCGCGCAGCGGCCGTCGCAGGAGATGCCGAGTGCGATGTCCCGCGGCGCGGCGAGACGGCGGAGCTGGTGCGCGAAGACCTCTTCCAGGCCCGCCGTCGCGGCCACCCCCGTGATCGTCGCCACGTCGCTGGTGAGGGAGAACGACGGTAGCGCCCGCTTGCCCACGATCACCGGGTGGACGAACTCCACCGAGATGTGCTGGGCGTCGGTGGCGGCCTCACCGTTGCCGAAGACGATGAGCCTGCCGCCGCCGTGGAAGCGCGTCGCCATCGCGTGGCAGGCCCTGGCCACCACGTCGGCCTCGTCGGCGAGGCCGAGCACCGGCCCCACGCGGCGGGCGAACACCTCCGGAACACGTGCAAGGACCGCCTGGTCCATCGCGGACCACTTCCCCCGTCTCGCGTCTTCCCTCTGGGAAGCCCCTGGTTACCGACCGTACGCCGCGCCCTGACGGGGGGAATCAACAGATGTCGGTGATTTCGCAAAGACCACGACAGTACGGGCATGTCGATGGCCCCGGCCATGCCGGGGCCATCGACTGCTGACTATCCGACTAACTACCCGACGCTTTTGCGGCGGTACAGCGCCACGGCGGCCATGACGCCGACGGCGGCGAGGGCCACCTGGATGATCAGTTCGATCCAGTCGATCCCGGGAGTGTTGGCGACTCCCAGGCCCCTGGCGATCGCCGAGCCGATGAGAGCGGCGATGATACCGATGATCATGGTCATCCAGATGGGAATGGCCTGGCGCCCGGGCACGACCAGCCGGCCGAGAGCGCCGATGATGAGTCCGATGATTATGGCGGAGATGATGCCGCTGACGGCCATGCTGCCACCCTCCTTGTGTTCGGCTGCCTCCCTTCTGCCCCGGCAAAACGGGACAAAACGCGACAAAACCGGAGGATTAGGAGCCTGCGATGCGGTTCTCCCAGGCCCAGGCCGCGATCTCGACCCGGTTGCGCAGGCCGAGCTTGGCCTGGATGCCGGCCACGTGGCCCTTGACCGTGCTCAGTGAGATGAACAGCTCGGCCGCGATCTCCTGGTTCGTACGGCCCCGGGCCACGGCCCTGACGACCTCGAGCTCCCGGTTGGAGAGCGGGTGGTCCGCCCCGCCGGGGGCAGGCATCCGGGCCGTCAGGTGGCGCAGCAGCCGCAGGGTGACCGAAGGGGAGACCAGCGCGTCCCCCTGGTGGGCGGCCCGCACGGCCTCCACGAGCAGGGTGGGGCCGCAGTCCTTCAGCACGAAGCCGGTCGCGCCCGCCCGCAACGCGCCGTAGACGTACTCGTCCAGGTCGAACGTGGTGACCACGACCACCCGCAGCGGGTCGGGCACGCCCGGCCCGGCCAGCGCCCGGGTCACCTCGATGCCGTCGAGCTTGGGCATCCGCACGTCCACCAGGCAGACGTCGGGCCGCAGCCGCCGGGCCGCCTCCACGGCCTCCGCGCCGTCGGCCGCCTCGGCCACCACCTCGATGTCGGGCTGGTCCTCCAGGATCAGCCGCAGGCCGCCGCGGACCATCGCCTGGTCGTCGGCCACCAGCACCCTGATCGTCATCAGCGGGCCCGCTCCCGTGCAGGCCGGGGCCGGGGCGGGGACACGGGCACGGGCAGCGTGGCGAGCACCGACCACCCGGACCCGGGACGCGGCCCGGCGCGCAGCGTGCCGCCGAGCGCCTCGACCCGTTCACGCATACCGATGAGGCCATATCCGCTGAGGCCATATCCGCCGCGCTGGTGGTGCCGCGAGGGGCACTGCGGCGAGTCGTCGGCGACCTCGACGGTGAGCGTCTCGCGGTCGCGTTCCACCTCGACCGTGACCGAGCGGGCCTGCGGGGCGTGGCGGGAGATGTTGGTCAGCGACTCCTGCACGACCCGATAGACCGTGGCGGCCACCTCGGGCGGCCACGCCGCCGTCTCCTCCTCGTCCGGCAGCCGCAGCCGCACCGTGCGGCCGCCCGCCTCGAAGCGCTCGACCAGCTCGCCCAGCTCGCCCGGCCGGCCGGGCATGGTCGTTTCCGCCGGCTCGTCCGGATCGCGCAGCAGGCCGACGACGCGGCGCATCGCGGCCAGCGCGTCGGACCCGGCGGCCTCGATGTCGGCCAGCGCATCGCCCGCCTTCTCCGGGCTCTTCCGCGAGACCAGCCGGGCGGCCTGGGCCTGCAGCACGATGCCGGTGACGTGATGGGCGACGACATCGTGCAGCTCACGGGCGAGCCGCAGCCGTTCCGCCCGGCGTACCCCCTCGGCCACGGCCCGCCTGCGGGCGTCGAGCAGCCGCGGGCACAGCCCGGCCACGACGGCGGCGGCCCAGGCCAGGACGTTCATCAGGGTGACCGAGGGCACCCCGGCGGCGAGCGTGTGCGCCGTCACCAGGCTCCCGGCGGCCACGGCCAGCCCGCCGCCCGCCACGGCACAGGCCGTACGGACCGGCAGCGTTTTGACCGCCGTGCCGACCAGCACCGCCAGGCCGAGGGCCATCGCGGGACCTGGTTCACTGGGCAGATCGGCGAACCTCGCGGCCAGGACGGCGGTCGCGGCGACGGCCAGACCGGCCACGGCCGTCCGGGCCGGGTCGAACCGGCGGGCCAGGGCGATCGCGCACACCACGGCACCGGCGGCGCAGTCGAACCGCCAGTAGCCGCCGCCCCAGCTGTCGGCGATCCGGACGGCCCAGAAGGCCAGCACCACGGCGAAGATCACGCCGAGTGCGGCGTCGGCCGCCCATCGCCTTACCCGCATCGGCCTTACACGCCTGGGCGCGGTGGTGCGGTGCTGTCCCGCACGACGAGGGTGGTGGCGAGCTCGACCCGGTGCTGTTCGAGCCGCTCGCCCTCCGAGAGGGCCAGGACCATCCGCGCGGCGGCCGCCCCCATCTGCACGAGCGGCTGCCGTACGGTCGTCATGGGCGGCCCGGCCCACTGGGTGAACGACAGGTCGTCGAACCCGACCACGCTCAGATCGTCGGGGATGCGCACCCCCGCCCGCCTGGCGGCCTCGTACATGCCGAGCGCCTGCAGGTCGTTGGAGCAGAAGACGGCGGTCGGGGGATCGGGCAGGCGCAGCAGCTCGGTCCCGTCGCGCAGGCCGCCCTCCACATAAAGAGTGCTGGTCCGCACGAGGGCGGGGTCCACGGGCACGCCCGCCGCGTCCATCGCGGCGCGGTAGCCGTCGAGCCGCGCCCGGCAGCACGGCCACTGCGTCGGCCCGCTCAGCATCGCGATGCGGCGGTGGCCGAGGTCGAGCAGGTGGCGGGTCGCGGCCATCCCGCCGGTCCAGTTGGTCGCGCCGACCGACGGGGTCTCGTGCAGCGGCTCGCCGGTCGGGTCGAGCACGACGAGGGGGATCGAGCGGGTGGCGAGCTGCGACTGCTGCTGCACCGTGAGCTCGGAGAAGACCGCCACGACGCCGGTGGGGCGGCGGGCCAGCACCTGTTCGGTCCACGCCCTGCCCGGGGTGAGCCGGCCCTGCATCTCGGTCAGCACCACGGCCAGCTCGTGCTCCCTGGCGACCTGCTCGACGCCCTGGATGATCTCCAGCGCCCACAGGCTCTCCAGGGCGTGGAAGACGAGCTCGATGATCGCCGCGGGCTCGCTGTCACGGCGCCGGTATCCGTGCTCCCGTAACACCGCCTCCACCCGTTGCCGGGTGGCCAGGGCGACTCCCGCATGCCCGTTGAGCACCCGCGACACGGTCGGTGCGGACACTCCCGCCAGATGGGCGATCTCGGCCACGGTCAGCCTCTGAGGCGGAATGTTTCCGTCGAGGGCCCGGTCGGTCGAGGTCACGGCGACAGTCTATGGGCCTTCCCTCTCCTCGGGCCGGATCAGTCCTGCCGCGAGCAGGAGTTCGTGGGCGAGCCGGGCGGCGTGCTCGGGCCTGGACTGCGCGGGATCCTCGAGCGGCCCGCCCTCCAGGCCGCCCGCGAGCACCCGTACGGCCTCGGCGAGCGTGCTCACCTGCCGTTCGGTCGCGTCGAGTCTGGCTTTGAGCTCGTCGATCTCTCCGGGTTGGGACATGCCTCAAGTCTTCCCCGGGTCCTTCGGCCCTACCGCGAGCGGCGGAGGTGGCCGACGGTGAAAGACAGCGGCGACAATCAGGGGGAATGTCGTGTTCGTCGATCGTCATGACGCCGGGCGGCGCCTGGGTGAGCGGTTACGGAAACTTCCCGGGATGGAGGACGCGGTCGTCGTCGGCCTGCCCAGGGGAGGCGTGATCGTGGCGTACGAGGTCGCCAAGGCCCTCGGCGCCCCGCTGGACGTGATCGTCGTACGCAAGCTGGGCGTGCCCTACCAGCCGGAGCTGGGCTTCGGCGCGATCGGCGAGGGCGGGGTGCGGGTGCTGAACCCCGACGTCGTACGGCTCGCCAACATCACTCGCGACGAGATGGCCGAGGTGGAGCGGCGCGAACGGGCCGAGCTGGAGCGGCGCGCCCGCCGCTTCCGGGGCGACCGCAAGCCGGTGGACCTGGCAGGCCGTACGGTGATCGTCGTGGACGACGGGATCGCGACCGGCGGGACGGCCCGCGCCGCCTGTCAGGTGGCCCGCGCGCACGGGGCCTCCCGGGTGGTGCTCGCGGTGCCGGTGGGCGCCCCCGAGACGATCGCGAGCATGCGCGGGGACGCCGACGAGGTCGTCTGCCTGGAGACGCCGGAGCACTTCTACGCCATCGGCGCGTGGTACGAGGACTTCACCCAGGCGAGCGACGAGGACGTCGTCGAGTGCCTGCGGCGGGCCGCGGAGGAGGATTAAGGGCTTTCCGGCGTCCGCTCCGCGTGGTGCTCGATCCGGGCGTCCGGTCCCGGGTAGAAGCACGGCGTCTCCCGCTCCTCGTCGAGCCATCTCACCAGGTAGGGGGGCGAGCCGTCGGTGTGGTAGAGCGCCACCACGATCCCGATGCGGCCCGCCTTCCCCCGGTGGATGCTCTCGACGATGAGACGGTCGCCGACCGAGGCTTTCATGGCGCCGGCCTTTTCACTGCCGGGATCCGACCGGGGTCGCGACCTCGGTCGTGATCGGCGTCCAGCGGTGGGCCAGGCGCCTGGTGAGAGAGGTCATCGTCGTGTACTCCAGGTCCTCCAGCGGCAGCCGGTGCGGCTCGAACGGCCCATGGCGGCGCAGGTAGTCCATGATCTCGTTCGCCTGCCGCCGGGCTCCGTCGAACGCCGGGTCGGCGAACATGTCACGCGGGCCGATCAGCCTGCCGTCCTTGATCTGGAACCCGAGCGCGACCACCCGCGGCGGGCCGTCGAACCGCGACGGGTGCGCCTGCCCGGTGGCCACCGGCATCAGCGGCGCGTGGTGCGAGCCGCGCATGCACCCCGCCACCGAGTGGGCGAAGGCGAACGGCTCCAGCGCCTCGCCCACGGCCGGCAGGCCCGACTGGCAGCGCACGATCATCACGGGATCGTCCTTGCCGACGTACTTGCCGGCGATCAGCGACAGCCGCTGGGTGCTGGTCGCCGCAGCGGTCATGCCGAGCGTCTTCGAACGGACGCTGTGGATCACGTAGCGCGCCGGGGCGCCGATGTACATCAGCATGTCGTACAGGTCCGCCGGGCAGTCGAAGACGATGCGCCGGTCCTCGCGCAGGTCGTACACCTCGAACGCGAACCCGGCGTGCATCTTCTCGTCGATCACCAGCCCGGGGGTGTTGGACGGGTCGGCGAACATCTTGTACAGCGGGAGGTTCCACGCGCCCGGCTCGGTCTTGTCCGCCAGGAAGCACAGCACCGGTTCCGACGGCCGCTCCTCGAACTCCAGCTCCGCGTAGCCCGGGCCCATGCCGCGCAGGTTGCCGGAGAAGGCGTCCGACAGCAGGTCCTGGCCGGCGCCGTACAGGCCGAGCTCCTTGGCGAGGTGGGTCGTCGCCTGGAAGGTGTCCCAGGCGAAGGAGTGGATCAGCCCCGCCTCCTGGCCGTACGTGTGGGTCAGGATGAGCGAGATGTCGTCGCCGCAGCTTTCCGCGTGGCCGTCGATGAGGAGCCCGGACGACTTCGCCCGCTCGATCTCCCGCCGTGCTTCGGCCATCAGCCGGGGATGGACGGCGGAATGGCCGACGAACCCGCCTGTGTCTGCCTTGATGATGCTCAGCGTGATCATATGGTTCACCTCCACCTACACGTTTATTCGGACTTGGAGGGATAAATAGGGCATTAGGTCACTAAGCGGGGCGGACTTCCGTATGAAGGGGAGAGCCGGCATGAAGATCAAAGATGTCATGTCCACGCCGGTGGTCGTCGTCCCGCCGATCACGCCGGTGCGGGACGTCGCGCGGCACATGGACTACTCGGGCGTCGGCTGCGTCGTGGTGTCGGAGGGGCCCGGCATCGCCGGCGTGGTGACCGACCGCGACCTCGCCGTACGCGTGCTCGCCCAGGACAGGGGCGGGGACACGCCGGTGGGCGAGGTGATGTCGGAGCAGGTGGTCATGGCGGAGGCGGACGACGAGGTCGAGGTGGCCTTCGACGTGTTCCGCCGCCACTCCTTCCGCAGGCTGCCGGTGGCCGCCGAGGGGAGCGTGGTCGGCATGGTGACGGTCGACGACCTGCTCCTCCAGATGCACCAGCTCGGCGCCGACCTGCTCACGCCGGTGGTCAAGGAGATCAGCGAGCCGCAGCACCAGAGCGACTAGATGTCCGCGCCCCTGCGACGTGCGGCGGAGCGCACGCCGCCCGGCCGCGACCGTCACATCGACCTGCTGCGCGCCGTCGCCATCGCGCTGGTGGTGCTCGGGCACTGGCTTGCCGTGGTGGTGACCTACCGCGACCGCATCGGCGGCGACACGGTCCTCGCGTACGTCCCCTGGGCCAGGCCGCTCACCTGGCTGTTCCAGGTCATGCCGGTGTTCTTCCTGGTGGGTGGCTTCGCGGGAGCCGCCTCGCTCGACTCCTGCCGGCGGCGGGGCGGCGACGCGATCGGCTGGTTCCTGTCCCGCACCGACCGGCTGATCCGCCCGACGACGGCGTTCCTGCTCACGCTGGGCGGCGCGGCCCTGCTCGCGCTCCTCCTCGGCGCCGACCCCGCCACCGTGGGCATGGCGGTCTGGCTCGCCTGCCTGCCGTTGTGGTTCCTCATCGCGTACGTCACGGTCGTCCTGCTCACCCCGATCCTGCTCGCGCTGCACCGCAGGGCGGGCCTCGCGGTGCCCGTGGTTCTCGCGGTGGCGGTGGCGTTCGGCGACGCGGCCCGGTTGCTCGGCGGTCCCGGCGTGTTCGGCGCGGCCAACTATCTGCTGGCCTGGGCGGCGGTCTACCAGCTCGGCATCGCCTGGCGGGAGGGAGCCCTGTCCGCCCGGCCCCGCGTGGCCGTACCCATGATCGTGGGCGGCCTGGCGGCGCTGGTGCTGCTCACCGTCCCGGGGCCGTACGCGGTCAGCATGGTGACCGACCCCGGCGCCCGCCTGCAGAACACCTCGCCGCCGACGCTCGCGCTGCTCGCCCTCGCGGTCGCGCAGACGGGGGTCGCACTGCTCCTGCACGAGCATGGTGGTCGCCTGCTGCGCCGTACGCGCCCGTGGGCGGCCGTCGTCGCGGCCAACTCCGTGATCATGACGGTGTTCCTCTGGCACATGACGGCCGTCGTGATCGCCGTGCTCGCGCTCTATGTCACCGGCCTGCTGCCGCAGCCGCCTCCCGGATCGGCCGCCTGGCTGCTGCTGCGCGTGCCCTGGATCGCTTTCCTGACGGCGACCCTCGCGGTGCTCGTCGCCGTGTTCGCCCGGTTCGAACGGCACGCGGTTGAGAGGCGCGGGGGTGCTTTGCCGGCGTCGAGCGCCGGGAGGGCGGGGGCCTCGACGTCGGCCGCGACCCTGGCGGGAGCCGGTCTGGTCGTCGCGGGCCTGCTCGGTGTGGCGCTCACCGGCTCGCAGGGCCTGCCCGCGCCGATGCTCCCCGCCCGCTTCGCCGTGTGGTTCGCCGTCTACTTCGCGGGCGCCGCGCTGCTGTGGGCCGCCCGGGCGTCGCATCGGCGCCTCGCGTCATGAGAGTGCCGGCGGAACACTGGAAGACGATCGCCGGGCGGGTGCGGCCGTCGCCCACCTGCTGGTCGCCCTGCTGTGGGCATCGTCGAGGGCCGTCCAGGCGCTCATGCGGTGCCTGAACGCGGTGCTCGGAGGCAGGGAGAGCCACGGCCCGATCGGCAGCCGCCTGCCGGCGCTGCTCTACACGCTCGCGGCGATCGCCGGAGTGCCGGTGTTGCTCGCGCTCGTCGCCGCGTTCCCGGTCGTGCTGGAACACCTCGGCCGCGGCCGGGTGGCCAGGGCCGCCGTCTCTGTGGCGCGCTGGGCGGCGCTCGTCCTGTTCATCGGGGTGGGGCCGGCGCTGCTCTAGCGGCATGTCCCCGGCAGTCGTCGCGAGTCGCAGTGGCGGTCGGTCGCCTGGGGCCTGGGGCTCGCCATGCCCGCCCTGGTGCTGGTCTCGGCCGGTCTGTCGATCTTCGTGACCGGCTTCGGCCGCTTCGGCTGGACGTACGGCGCGGTCGCGGCCGTACTCACGCTCTGGCTGTATTTCGCTGATCGTGCTGCTGGGTGCCGAGGTCAACGGAGCGATCGAGCGCCATCTGCGGGACTTGTCCGGATAAATCCGTGTCAAGTGACCTTCATAGGGCAGCAGGAGAGGCGTGTCCGACAGCGGTCTGTCCCCAGGAAGCGGCATCTCCAGCGTGTTCCCCTCGCTCCCCGGCCAGGGGGAAATGACGCCCGATCCGGCGCCGGAGCCGACCGGCGTCGACCGCACCGATCATGCCGATCGTGCCGACGGTGCTGATTTCGCCGACGGTGCTGATGTTGTCGGCCGTGCCGCCGATGCCGCCGATGTCGCCGGCGCCGCCGGCGCCGCCGGTGCCGCCGGTGCCGTGGCGTCCGACCGGCCGTTCGGCCTCCCGGGACGCCCGCTGCGCAGCAACCCGTTCATGTTCGGCCTGACCGGCGCGCTCGGCGTGCTCACCGCATGGCTCCTGGTGCAGGCGATCGCCGGCGCGGGCTCGGCGATCGTGCTGATCGTGGTCTCGCTGTTCCTGGCCATCGGACTCAATCCCGCGGTCGAGGCGCTCCAGCGAAGCAACCTGTCCCGCCGCCTCGCGATCACGATCGTGTTCGGGTCGGTCATCGCGTTCTTCGTGGTCTTCGGGCTCGCGGTCGTGCCGCCCCTCACCGAACAGACCACCGGGTTCGCCCGGCACCTGCCCGACTACGTGCAGCAGCTCCAGAACCACCCGCTCATCCGCTCGGTGGACGAGCGCTACCAGATCCTCGACAAGATCCAGCAGTACGTCGCGGGCGGCGGGCTGGCCACCCAGATGTTCGGCGGCCTCCTCGGCGTGGCGAGCGTCGTGATCAGCGCGCTGTTCAGCGCCTTCACCGTGCTCGTGCTCACGCTCTACTTCCTCGGGTCGCTCAACTCCATGAAGGAGACGGCCTACCGGTTCGTGCCCCGCTCACGCCGCACTCGGGTCCGCCTGCTCGGGGACGAGATCATCAACCAGATCGGCGGCTACGTCGCGGGCAACCTGATCATCTCGCTGATCGCCGGTGTGGTGACCTACCTGTTCCTGGCCATGCTGAACGTGCCGTACGCGCTCGCCCTGGCCATCTTCGTCGCGGTCACCGACCTGATCCCGCTGGTCGGCGCGGTCATCGGCGCGGTCGTGGCCTCCGGGGTGGGCTTCCTCTCCTCCGTACAGGTCGGCATCGCCTGCGTGGTCTTCTTCGTCGTCTACCAGCAGGTCGAGAACTACTGGATCTCCCCGAAGGTGTTCAAGTCGTCCGTCGACGTGCCGCCCGTGGCGACCATCGTCGGGGCTTTGCTCGGCGGGGCGCTCCTCGGCATCGTCGGGGCCCTGCTCGGCATCCCGCTCGCGGCGGCCCTGCTCCTCCTGGCCCGCGAGGTGGTGCTGCCCCGCCAAGACCGGCTATAGCCGACCGCTGTAGCCGTTCTCTCTCCCGCAGCGCGGTGGCGTTCACAAAGCTCCGCGTACGCGCGCCGCCGCTCGTCATGCCGCAGCAGGGCGCTCCGGAGAGTGCGCAGGGCTCAGCTCGCGGCGTCGTAGTCGGCGCGGGACAGTGCGGCGACGCGGCGGTGCGGTCGGTGCGGGGCGGGAATGCGGGCGGTGTGGCGATTACGAGGCGCCGCAGTGAGCGCGGGGCGGGAGTGCGGGCCGCTGCGGTAAGTGTGCGGCGGTGCGGTGAGCGTGCTCAGCGCGACCCCGCCGATCCCGGCTGCTCTACCCCGTCCTCATCGCATCCGGGCTCTCCCACGCCCGCTGCGCCGCAAGTCTGTGGCCCCAACTGAACCGGGTCGTCCGGTTGCTAAGAGTGAGGAGAGTAAGAGATAATTCAAACAGGATTTCGAATCGAGTGAGGAGGTGTGATGGATCTGTTCGACATCGATCCTGAGCACCATCGTCATTCGAATGGCCCTGACGACGGTGAGTGGTGGGACCGTCTGATCGCCAATTCGCCGCTGTGGTCGTCCGACGGGTCGTCCGCCCGCGAGCCCTTCCCGATCATCAACTTCGGGCCCCGGCAGCGCGCCGACGCGCCCAGCACCGAGACCACGAGCGGCCCAGGGGCGGACGTCTCGGGCACCGATCCCGACAACGCGGGTAGCGATGGTGCGGATCCCAGGCGTAGGGACGCCGCCGGTGCGAATGCCGCTGGCATGGACGGCGCTGGCGCGGATGCCGCGTGTTGGACCGCCGACAGTGCGGGATCTGACGCGGGATCTGACGCGGGTGCCGCCCGTGGAGCTGCCGACGGTGCGAATGCCGCTGGCATGGACGGCGCTGGCGCGAACGCCGCGTGTTGGACCGCCGACAGCGCGGGATCTGACGCGCGTGCCGCCTGTGGGGTTGCCGATCGTGCGGCATTCGCCGGTGCGAATGTGGGTGGCACGAACGGCGCTGGCGCGAATGCCGCGCGTGGAGCTGCCGACGGTGCAGATACCAGTGGCCCGGACGCTGCTGGCGCTGCTGGCGCTGGCTTTGGTGCCGCGCGTGGTGCTGCCGATGGCGCGGACGCTGCTGGCACGAACGGCACTGGCGCGGCCGGCCCGGGTGCGGGCGCAGGTGCCTCCGATTCGGGTGGTCGTGGTCGGGGTGGTGTGCGGTCGTCGTGGGTGGTGGTGGGGTCGGTTCGTGAGGTGGCCCAAGAGCTGGCGCTGACCCCGCTTCCCGATGACGTGGATGTGTGCCTGGCCGAGGCGGAGGAGTTGCTGTTCGCCCGGGATCGGATCACCTGCGCGCTGGCCGATCGGGTGGGGCGGGTGCATCGTGCGGGGCAGGCCAGGCAGCATGGGCATGCCTCCACCCGGTGTTGGTTGCGCACGAGTGGGGGGATGACGGTGGGGGGTGCGGGCCGCCTGCTCACGTTGGGGGCGGAACTGCCGCGCCTCCCCAAGGTGCGGGAGAAGTTCGCCACGGGTGAGCTGGCGGCCGGGGTGGTGGAGGCCATCTGCGCCGCTGTGGCCGGACTGACCGACGAGCAGGCCACCTTGGCGGAGCCGATCTTGGTGGACCTGGCCAGTAAAGCGGGGGCGGCGGAGGTCGCCAAGGCCGGCCGCCATCTGCGGGCGGTGCTGGACCCCGATGGGGATGAGCGGGATGAGCGGGCCGATTACGGGCGGCGGTTCCTGCGGGTCCGCCCGGGCAAGGGCGGCGGCGTGGAAGGGGAGTTCTACCTGCCGCGTGAGGCCGGCGCCCGGTTGATGGCGTTGTTGCAGGCGTACGCCAAGCTGAGGGCACAGGGTGATGACCGCCCGCTGACGGTGCGCCAGGCCGACGCCTTGATCGCCCTGCTGGAGCAGAAGATCGCCGCCGAGCTCCTCGTCGTGGTCAGCGCCGAATCCCTCCCCACCGACCCCGAAACCACCGCAGACCCCGAAACCACCGACGACAACCCATACCCCGCCGACCCGGCCACCGACGACCCCGACCCGGCCACCCAAGACCCCGCTGACCCTGCCGCCGACGACGAGGTCAGCGACCACTTCGCAGACCTCGGCGACAGCGCCTCCAGTGACTACGTCCCCGACACCACCGGAACCACTGACGAGCCGAGCCAGGCCGACGACACCGCCGACCACGCCGGAGACGCGCGGGATGTCGGGGGCTTCGAGGAAGGCCGGGACGACACGGGCGACCGTGCTCCCGGCGAGGCCGGGGCAGATGCCGGTGCGGAGAGCGCCGACGACACCGCCGACCACGCCGAAAACGCGCGGGATGCCGGGGGCTTCGAGGAAGGCCGGGACGACACGGGCGACCGTGCTCCTGGCGAGGCCGGGGCAGATGCCGGTGCGGAGAGCGCCGACGACACCAACGCCTACGCCCCCGACGCCACCGGAAGCGCCGACGACCCCAGCCAGGCCGACGACGCCGTCTCCGACGTGATGGGCGACCCGGGTGCTGCGGGCGGCACCGACGGCCCCGAGACCCTGGACGAGCTCGACACTGCTGAGGCTGTCCCCGCCACCGACCCTGCCGCTGGCTCCGGCGACGTCGCGACCGGACTTCGCGATGAGGAGCCTCGTGGCTGGGGAGCCGGTGAGTGCGGGGCCGGTGAGCGGCGGCCTGGGGAGTGCGAGCCGCGCAGCACCGCGAACACCGCCGCTGCCGAGGGCGACCACACCGCGAACGCCGACTCCGCCGAGGACGACGACACCGCGAGCACCCGCTCTGCCGAGTGCGACACGACCGCGCCTGCAGAGGGCGATGGCTGCGTTCGCGGCGCGGCCTGGTCCGGAGCAACCCACGCCCGGCGGGGTGCGTCAGCATGGCCTGCTCACGGTGGCGGGCATTGGCACACAGCCCCTTCGGACACAGCCCCTTCGGACACAGTGCCTTCGGGTGCGACGGCTTCGAGTTCGGCGCGGCCGGATCCTCCTCCCGAGGATGTCTCCGCTCATCACACCCACGCCGGGCCTCGGACTGCGGGGGACTGCCGGCATGGCCAGGGCACGTGCCGGTGCGGCAGCCAAGGCGCGTGGCGGTGCAGTGGCGACGCGCGGTGCTCGTGCGCAACGCAGGCAGCGGGAACTCCGGGAACAGCAGCGGGAGCCGGGCGAGGGACGCCGGAGACGGCGCAAGAGGCGTCACAAGGAGGGGCACAGGGAACGGCGCAAGGTGGGTCCCCGGGATCTCCGGGTGCGTCGGCGGGCGCGATGCCCGGGGCGTTCTTGGGGTCGGCGTTGGGAGCGTCGGCAGGCACGTTGCTGGGGGCGTCGTTGGGGATGGCACCGGGGACCGCGCCGGGGTTGTTGCTGGCGACCGGGCAGGTGCTGCCCGTCTCCAGCGTGCACCGCCTCGCCCGGACCTCGACCCTGGTGCGGATCGTCATGAACGCCGAGGGGCAGGTGCTGGACATGGGGCGCAAGGTGCGCCTGGCGACTCCTGCCCAGCGGCGGGCCATCTACGCCCGGTATGCCACGTGCTGGATCGACGGCTGCCCCCTCCCGGCGACCATGTGCCAGATCGACCACGCCGACAACTGGAGCACCGGCGGCCTCACCGACCTGAAGCTGCTGGGCCCGGCCTGCCAGTTCCACAACCGCGACCGCTACCAGCACCCCGACCGCTACACCCGCCGCAACGTAGGCGAAGACCGCTGGGCCTTCACCTACCACCGCCTCGGACGAGCCCCACGACTACACGACTGAGGGGAGAAGTGGATCGATCGCCGCGAACGACGGAGGTGGCGCGGTGGCGGGGCAGGGTGATGGCGGGGCCGATCACATCTTGCCGACACCACTGGTCACACAGTGCCGACGCCGGATGGGCGTTGCGCTTGGCGAACTTGGGAGCGCGGCCGATCCCACCGTGCTGGCACCACTGGTCACACCGTGCCGACGCCGGATGGGCGTTGCGCTTGGCGAACTTGGGAGCGCGGCCGATCGCACCGTGCTGGCACCACTGGTCACACCGTGCCGACGCCGGATGGGCGTTGCGCTTGGCGAACTTGGGAGCGCGGCCGGTCGCGTGCCGGTAACCCCTGTAGGCGGCGCGGTGATGTGGCGGCGCGGCCCGGCGGACACCGGCCCGGCGGACACCGGCCCAGCGGACACCGGCCCGTTCAACAGCATCGCCCCGAGGGCTCAGCGTCGCCTTGAGAGCGCAGCGTTGCCGCGACGTCGCAGCGCAAAAAAGGCATCAGCAACCACACAGCACATCGCACCAGTGGGAGAAGAGAGACGAAGCGCGGGGTATGGGACGGATGCGTCGCTTGTGTACCAAAGCAAAGGCAGGTGTGGACGGATGGGCGACAAGAGGGCAGGGAGAACCCGCGTCGTGGCGGCGTCCGCCCGGCGTATGGCTGTCGCCGCGCTCCTCATCGTGATGCCGAGCGTGGTGGCAGCGTCTCAGGCACTGGCGGCGCCGGTCCCGGCCGCCGGCCACGCCCCGCACACGCTCGGCCAGAACGGCCAGGCGAAGATGGGCGCGGCCAAGAAGATCGCGGCTAAGAAGATCGCGGGGAAGAAGGGTAAGAACGGCAAGGGCAAGAAGGGCAAGCGCCGCGGTAACGGCGGAGCTCGCCTCGACGCCAGTCTCGCCGCCTTCGGAGCCGGCGGTAACGGGGGTGGCGGCCATGGGGGTGGCGGTCACGGCGGCGGCTTCGGCCACGGTAGGGGCGGCGGGGGTACGCAGCGTACGTCCGGCATGAACACCGCCAACGCGCCGACGATCAGCAGCCCGCCCTATCAGCTCAACATGGGCAGGCGTAATGTGCAGGCTCCCGCGGGCAACAGCGCCGTCGACTTCGCCGGTGTGCAGCAGGTGTCGAGCGTCAGCGTCTTCACCAACTCCCTCAGTGGCAACTGCAGGGGCGGTATCGATAACTGCTCGATCAACCAGAACCTGCGGGCCGCGGAGGACAGAGGCCGCAGTGTCGGCCACTGAGGTCGCAAGAGCTACAAACGCCACAAGCCGCAAGTCATAAGCCGCTGAAGCCGCTGAACCGGCCATTGACAGGGGACGGGCGTCTCCCGCGAAAAGGGAAGACGCCCGTCTTTCAGTGATGCGCGGGGATCAGAGCTCGCCGCTTTCGATCGCCTGCTTGAGGGCCTGCTGCAACTGCTGGTGCGAGGCGGTGCCGTTCGCGGCGACGAAGTCGATCAGCGAGGAGTCCGCCTCGAAGGTGAGCTTCTCCGTGACGCGGGTCTTCCCGCCGGGCAGCGCCTTGAAGTCGATCTTCTGGTGCGTGACCACGTTGGGCTCCGACCAGCTGTCGGTCTCGTAGTAGAACCCGTTCCGGTGGAGCCGCTGCTGCGCGTGGGTCTTGCTGACCACGATCGTGCCCTCGTACGGGATCTCTTCGATCGCCGTGAGGTTGCGGTAGGTCGTGGAGCCCTTCTTGCACTCCTTGTGCGTGATGACCCGCTTCAGGAACGGGTTCTTGCCGATGTGGTTGTTGAAGTTCGAGTACTTGTTGAAGGTCAGCGGCATCGGCGAGTCGATGTCGACCGAGATGCTGTTCGTGATCTGGCTCCGGCCCGAGCCGGGCGCGGGCGGTGTGGTGTCGGTGAAGTGGTAGGTGTCCCAGGCGGTCTGCCACTCGGCGGCGATTTGGGCGTCGCTCTCGGGAGTGTCGGCGTTCGCGGGAGCGGACAGAGCGGTGAAGACGGCGGCGGCGGCGAACGTGTGGGCCGCGGCCACTCGGAGGATCTTTCTCACGTGTACCTCGAAAAGAGGAGAAATGGTACTAGTGATCTTCTACCGCAACCGCAACCTGTTATAGAAGAGGCGATGCCGAATCGGCCGCGGCCCGCACGAACTCCCGTACGCGCGCGGTCGTGTTGGTCGCCCGCCACACCGGTCCGCGTTCGATCGGCGGCGCGTCCCGGATGGGCACGTACGCGATGTCGGGGCGGGGATAGTACGTGCGGCTGTGCTCGCCCACCGGCAGCACCCCCTTGCCCATGGCGACGAGGGAGAGCATCTCCGAGAACGTGCCGCCCGCCGGTCCCGGCGGCACGGGGCGGCCGGACGGGGTGTGGGTGGGCGTACGGTCGCGCTTGAACTCGGCGGAGGTGACCGAGGGGTACTGCACCACGGGGTGGTCGCCGAGGACCTCCAGGGACACCGATTCCTCGCGGGCCAGCGGATGCCCGGCCGCCACGGCCAGCACGCGGGCCTCCCGCAGCAGGACCGGCCCGCGGGCCATGCCGTCGAAGGGATAGGAGGCGATGAGGACGTCCACCGAGCCGTCGACGAGGCTCGCCCGTGAGTTGGACAGTTGCACCTCCTGGACCTCGACCTCGCAGTCCGGATGGCGTTCGGTGAACAGGGCGACGGCCCGCAGCAGCACCGGCGCCGTCCACTCGCCGAGAAAGGCCACGCGCAGCCGGCCGGTGACCTTGCGGCCCGCCTCGACGGCCCGGCGTACGGCGGGCTCCATCTGGGCCGCCAGGGGCGCCAGGTCGTCGGTGAGTTGCCGCCCGATCGAGGTGAGGCGGACGACCCGGCTCGTGCGCTCGAACAGCGGCGCGCCGATGCGCCGCTCCAGCTTCTTGATCACGTGGCTGACCCGGCCGGTCGTGACCCCCAGGCGCTCGGCCGTACGGCCGAAGTGCAGTTCCTCGGCCAGCGTCAGGAACGTTTCGATCTCGTGCCGTTCGAGCATGTGAAGTCCGATCGTTGAACAGGAGTCAACGATCGTAGCGTGATCAGGTCTTGGTGCCGGCCGCCGCGACGAGCATCGTTGGATCCATGAGCACAACGAACATGCGCGTCAAGGGTTTCGATCATCTGGTGCTGACCGTGGCGGACGTCGAGCGGTCGCTGGCGTTCTACTGCGACGTCCTCGGCCTCGAACCGGTGCGGGTCGACGAGTGGCGGGCCGGGAAGGTGCCGTTCCCCTCGGTGCGGGTGTCGCCGGACACCATCATCGACCTGCTGCGCGGCGAGCGCGGCGAGCCGAACGTCGACCACTTCTGCCTGGTCGTCGAGCCGCTGGACTGGCAGGAGGTCATCGACTCCGGCGCCTTCACCGTCATCGACGGACCCGGCCCCCGGTTCGGCGCGCGCGGCGTCGCCACCTCGGTCTATCTGAAGGATCCCGACGGCAACGTCATCGAACTGCGCTGGTATCCCCAGGACAGGGAGCAGGACAAGGAGGAATGAGGGTTCGGTCGCAACGGTGCGGCGCCGGGGCCCCGGCCGTCCGAACGCGGTAGATCCGGGTGAGGACGGCCGGAAGAAGGGCGGGCACCGATGGCGGGGGCGACCAACAGGGCGACCAACAGGGCGAACGATAGGGCGAACGACAGGACGGACCACGGGGCGAGCAACGAGACGGACAGCAGGGCGAACAGCAGGGCGAACAGCGGGACGGACAAGCGCGCCGACCTGGTGCTGGAGGGCGGCGGCGTCAAGGGCGTCGGTCTGGTCGGCGCGCTGCACGAGCTGCACGCCGCCGGCTATCGGTTCGGACGGGCCGCGGGCACCCGGGTCGCCGGCACCTCCGCGGGGGCGGTGGTGGGAGCGCTGGCCGCGGCCGGGATGCGGCCGGAGCACATGCGCGACCTCCTGTTCCAGGTCGACTACCGCAGGTTCAGGGACGCGTCAGCCGTGGAGCGCGTCCCGCTGGTCGGCAGGGGGTTCTCGCTGCTGTCCCTGCTGTTCGAACGGGGTGTGTTCGAAGGCGACTACCTGCGGGAGTGGCTGGGCAACGAGCTGGCCGGCCTGGGCGTCGAGACGTTCGACGACTTGGCGCTCGACGACCCGGCGCCCTGGATGGGCGAAGACCAGCGCTACAGCCTGGTGGTGACGGCCACGGACGTCACCCTCGGCCGGCTGGTGCGCCTGCCGTGGGACTACCGGAGCGTGTACGGCGTGGCGGAGCCCGGCAGGCAGCGGGTGGCCGACGCGGTCCGCGCCTCGATGTCGATCCCCTTCTTCTTCGAGCCCGTCACGATCACCAATCCCGGCACGGGGCTGGTGTCGACCCTGGTGGACGGCGGGGTGCTGTCCAACTTCCCCATCGACACGCTCGACCGGACCGACGGGGAGCAGCCGCGCTGGCCGACGTTCGGGGTCAAGCTGCTCCCCGCGTTCCGGGAGGACACGCTCAGGCTGCCGCTCGCCGGGGCTCCGCACCTGCCCGCGCTGCGGCTGCTGGCGTCGCTGGTCGGGACCGCGATCGTCGGCCACGACCAGACGTACCTGGACCAGCCCTGGGTCAGGGCACGCACCATCCAGGTGGACACCGAGAGCGTGGGGGTGGTCGACTTCGGCCTCGACGAACGGCAGAAGCTCGACCTCTATCTCAACGGCCGGACGGCCGGGGCGGCCTTCCTGACCACCTGGAACTGGGACGACTACCGCGCCCGCTTCCGTCCCCCGGCGAGAAGCAGTGCGCGGAAAACCAGTGGCCGGAAAACCAGTGGCAGGGCCGAGACAGCGGGGAGTCTACTTGGCCGATGATCGTTATTTCGGCCGCTTCCGGCGCGCTCGGCCGCCTCGTCATCGAGTCCCTACGCACCCGTACGACGGAGGTGGTGGCCGCGGTGCGCGACCTCGAACGCGCACCCGAGGGCGTGCCGGCACGCCGCGGTGACTACGACGACCCGGCGAGCCTGCGCGAGGCGTTCGACGGGGCCGCCCGTCTCCTCCTGATCTCGTCTCCGGAGCTCGACACTCCCCGCAGGATCCGGCAGCACCTGAACGCGGTGACCGCCGCCAAGGAGGCCGGCGTCGGCGCGGTCGTCTTCACCAGCTTCCTGGGGGCCGGCGATGGCGCGACCGGCATGACGGAGGCCTATCACGCGACCGAGCAGGCCCTGATCAGCAGCGGCCTGCCGTACACGTTCCTGCGCCATCCCTTCTACAGCGACGCGTTCGTCCCCCGGGTGGTCGACGGCGAGATCACCGGCAGCACGGGCGGGCGCGGCCTGAACACGGCGTTCCGCTCGGATCTCGCGGAGGCGGCGGCCAACGTGCTGACCGGTGAGGGGCATCTGGGCCGGGCGTACGACTTCACCGGGCCGCTGTGGACCCATCCCGAGGTGGCCGAGGCGCTCGGCGTGCCCTACCGCGAGGTGCCCGACGCCGGGCCGGGCCCGATGAGCTGGATCAACGCGCAGATACGTGCGGGGCTGCTGGAGCAGCAGACCGATGATCTCGAACGGGTGCTCGGCCGGCCCCCGGTCACCGTCGCCTCGCATATCCGAAGCATTGCGTTGTCTTGACAATTTTATTTGTCGGTGACACCGTGGGAGTCACGACGGAGCCGACGACGGCCCACGGACACAGAGGAGCAGCGCCATGCGCATCGTGGTCATCGAGTTCATGAGCCTGGACGGCGTCGTGCAGGCACCGGGCGGTCCCGAGGAGGACACCGACGGCGGCTTCGCGCACGGCGGCTGGACACACCCGTTCTTCGACCCGGAGACCGTCGGCGGCGCCTTCGACGCCACGGTGAGCAAGGCGGAGGGGCTGCTCTACGGCCGCCGGACCTGGCAGAACATGGCCGCCGCCTGGCCCGGGCGGGCCGGTGACCCGTTCGCCGACAAGATGAACGCGATGCCGAAATACGTGGTGTCCGAGACGCTGGGCGACGACGAGATGACCTGGAACACCACGCGAATCCCCGGCGACACCGCCGTCGCCCGCATCCGCGAACTGCGGGACACGGGCGACGGCGACCTGGTCGTCATGGGCAGCCCGAGCCTCGTGCGCACCCTCCTGCACGAGGACCTGGTCGACGAGCTCCGGCTGATCGTCATGCCGGTGCTCCTCGGCGGCGGGAAGACGATCTTCCCGGACGGCGGCCTGCGGCGCAGGTTCGAACTCGTCTTCGCGGCCACCGGCGGCACCGGCGTGCAGGTGTGCACCTACCGCCGGGCCGTCGAGTAGGGCTTCATGGGTCAGGGTGCTTCGGGGGTCAGGGTGCTTCGGTGTCAGGGTGTGGTGAGGTCGAAGCGGTTGACGGTGACCGCGCCGCCGAGGGATTGGGTGGCGTAGTTGAAGATGGCGAATCGGTAGCCCATGAAGAACTGCCAGGCGTTGCCCATGGTGAAGGCGGGCCCGAACGAGGTGAAGTTCACTCCGTCGGTGCTGTAGGAGAAGCGGGCCTGGCGGCCGCTGCCGGGGCGGATGTCGGCGTTGACCCGTAGCCAGATCCTGCCGCCGGACACGGGCGTGGAGGCCACTTCGGTGCCGGTGCTGGTGGTCTGCCAACTACTGTTCATGGTCAGGTTGTTGGTCGCCACCAGGCGGGTCTGGCCGTTGTCACGCCTGACGCCGATCCAGGCCGAGGAGTCGCGCAGCATCGCCAGCCCGGCCCGGTCGCCGTCGCGCATGGACGCGTAGTCGAGCTCGATCGTCGCGGTCGAGGACGGGCCCAGGATGCGGTGGGTCAGGGTGTTGCGGGCCGAGTAGAGGTCGTTGGTGACGGTGGCGGTCTGCAGGCGCAGCCCGTTGCCGACGCTGTATCTGCTGGTGTCGGGGTTGTGGTTCCACTCCCACTCGGGGCCGAGCCGGCTGCCGGTGAAGGTGTCGGTCCCGGTCGGGGGCTTGACCTGCCGGGGCGGGCGCGGCACGTTGGGGTAGGGGTAGGAGCCGCCCCAGGCGCCGTTCACGGTCTGGACGGTGGGCCAGCCGTCGGAGGTCCAGGTGATGGGGGCCAGCACGGGGATGCGGCCGCCGGGGTAGGCGTCCTGGAAGGCCATGTAGTACCAGGCGCCGTTTTGGGTCTGGACCAGCCCGCCCTGGTGCGGCACGCCGCCGCCGGAGACCGGGCCGCCCATGTTGAGCAGCACCTGGCGCATCTCGTACGGGCCGAAGGGACCGTTGGTGGACTTCAGCACGTACTGCCCGTTGGCCGGGCGGGTCAGGAAGATGTAGTAGGCGCCGTTGCGCTTGTACATCCGCGACCCTTCCAGGGTGCCCACGCTGGAGGGGGTGGAGAACACCTGCTGGCTGCGGACCTCGCTCTTGCCGTCGGCCGACAGTTGGGCGACGCTGATCTGGGTGTTGCCGTAGGCGACGTACATGGTGTCGTTGTCGTCGACGAGCAGCCCGGCGTCGTAGTAGCACTTGTTGATCGTGGTGTGCCGGTTCCAGGGGCCTTCGACCGAGGTCGCGGTGTAGATGTAGGTCTTGCTGAAGTCGATGCAGCCGCCCCAGTAGAAGGTCTTGTTGCTCGGGCGGTAGTTCAGGAACGACGCCCAGATCCCGTTGACGTAGGCCCGCCCGCCGTTCAGGTCGTATTTGGACCCGAAGTCGAGCGTGGGCACCGAGTGTCCGGCGTACTCCCAGTTGACCAGGTCGTAGGAGCGCAGGATCGGCGCGCCGGGCGAGTAGTGCATCGTGGAGGCCGAGTAGTAATAGGTGTCGTCCACCCGGAAGACGTCGATGTCGGCCAGGTCCTCCCACAACACCGGGTTGGAATAGGTCGACGACGGCGGCCACGGCCCGCTCGTCGGACTCGGCGACGGCGACGGCGAAACAGACGGTGAAACAGACGGCGAAGCCGAGGGCGACGGCGAGGGGCTCGGCGAGGGAGACACCGATGGACTGGCGCTGGGACTGGCACTGGGACTGGTGACGGTCCCGCTGCAGGTGGTGCCGTTCAGCGCGAAGCTCGCCGGCACCGGATTCGACGAGGTCCAGGCGCCGTTGAAGCCGAACGACGTGCTTCCGCCGGTCGGGATGCCGCCATTGTAGGAGGCGTTGGTCACCGTGACCTGGGCGCCCGACTGGGTGTAGTTGCCGTTCCACAGCTGGCTGATCGTCTGCCCGGCCGGAAACGACCAGGTCAGGCTCCAGCCGTTGATCGGGTCACCCAGGTTCACCACGTCCACGTTGGCGCCGAAGCCGCCCTGCCACTGGCTGGTCACGGTGTAGGTGACCCGGCAGCCCGCGGCGGCGCGAGCCGAGCCGGCGGTCACGACTCCGAGGACGCTCAGCGCCGCGGCCAGCCCGGCCGCGAGCCAGCGCCGATGTCGAGTGATGCGCACGAGGATCTCCAGGGGGATAGGGGTTCGTCAGGAGACGGTGCAGGGGTTTCCGTTGAGGGTGAACGCCGTGGGCTTGCCGGCGTTGCCGGTGTGGGTGGCCTGGAAGCCGATCTCAGTGGTGGAGCCGGGCGCGATCGTGCCGTTGTAGCTGACGTTCTGCGCCGTGACCTGTCCGCTGGAGGGCGAGTAGGTGGCGTTCCATCCGTTGGTGATGGTCTGCCCGCTGGGCAGGGTGAAGGTCAGCGACCAGCCGTTGACGGTGGAGGAGCCGGTGTTGGTGACGGCGATCTGCTCGGTCAGGCCCTCGTTCCAGGCGTTGACCGTCGCGTTGACCCGGCAGGCGCCCGAACCCGCGGTGGGCGACGCGGACGGAGACGGACTGGCGGAGGGGCTGGCGGAGGGGCTGGGCGACGGGCTGGGCGACGGGCTGGGGCTGGTTCCGGGACCCTGCCCGATGCTGCCGGGGACGGACTGGAGTGCCGCGTACCAGGCGGCGGCCATCTTGTCGTAGCCGTTCGCGGTGGGGTGGATGCCGTCGATGAGGTCGCCGGTGGTCAGCTTGCTGTGCATGTCGACCAGGTGGACGTGCTTTCCGCTGTTGGCCTTGGACTGGACGATGCCGGGGATCGCCGCGTTGAAGTTGCGGGCGGCGGCCTCCTGTCCGGAGTTCGACAGCGGGATGATGGTCGCGACGAACACGTCGGCGTCCGGCGCCGCCGCGGTGATGTGGTCGATCAGCGTGGACAGCCGCTGCGGCGCACCGGACACGTTGTAGTTCTGCAGCACGTCGTTGGTGCCGATGTGCAGCAGCACCGTGCGCGGCGTGTAGGTGCGCAGCCAGCCGTTGATGTTCGCGTCGATCTGGTCGATCCGCCACCCGGGGTGTCCCTCGTGGTCGTGGTCGCCCAGGTTGCCCGGTCCGTTGTACTGCGACCCGACGAAGTCGATCGTGTAGCGGCCCGCGGCCAGGCGCTGCCACAACCCGATCCGGTAGCCGCCGGGCACCTGCGTGCCCTCGGTGATCGAGTCGCCCAGCGGCATCACCCGCACCCCGCCGTTCGACTCGGCCCGCGCGACGGCGGGTGCGGTCGCCACGACGGTCACGGCCAGGAGCGCGGTGGTCAGCCGGCGTCCCCACCGTCTCCGTCCGCACCGCTCTGTGAGTGTTGACATCGCTGTTGGTCAACCCCTTTCGGTGACGATGAGATAGGTGGGCGGTCTCCGCCCTGCGGCCTGACGGTCAGGCGCACCTGTCAGGCTCTACTGTCAGGCTCACCTGTCAGGCCCAACTGTGAGGCTTGACTGTTAGCGCTAACATCAGCGCGACGAGAGGCTCCTCTCTTCGAAATGAGCAATGGTGGTGGTGCGCCGGAGCCAATACGACGTGAGGAGTGCCCGTCAAGCTCAAGCGCCCGCCCCGCTTCGCCCTCTCCGCCCGGCCTGCTCGTCTCAACTGCCACGATGAGGCGCGCACGGCGCCGCCGAGGGGAATCGCGATGATGAAACGTTCACCGCGTCCGCGTCGCTGTTGTCGAGGAACAGGAGCCGAACGGAAGCGTACGGAAAATTACAGAACAGATCGATGGCATCAGTGCAGTAAACAGGCCTGTCGGCCCACGTGGACGGGCGAAACTTACCGGCACCGCCCTTGACACATTTCGCGATGATTTCCAGACTGACTCCCCGAAGCGGCTCCTCCTGCCGGGGTCGGTGGTGCACGGCAGGGGCCGCGGCTTTCGACGCGACGACCGTTCGCGTGGTGTTCCCGCGGACGTCTTTTCCGCGTTCCCTCATCAATCCCGCAGTGGAGGCTCAGGCATGGGCGAAACCCCCTCACGCACCGACGGAGGACGACGGCATAGGCTCGCCGGCTCCCGCCGGCTGCTGATCGCCGGCGCCCTCGGCGCACTCGGCACGGTCACCGCACTCTCGGCGTCGCTCCCCGCCGGCGCCGCAGCCGGCACCCTGGGTGCGGCGGCCGCCCAAAGCGGCCGCTACTACGGCGCCGCGATCGCCGCCGGGCACATGAACGACTCGACCTACGTGGCCACCTGGGACCGGGAGTTCAACGCCGTCACCCCCGAGAACGAGATGAAGTGGGACGCCACCGAGCCCTCACGCGGCTCGTTCCGCTTCACCTCCGCCGACCAGATCGTCAGCCACGCCCAGAGCAAGGGCATGAAGATCCGCGGGCACACGCTCGTCTGGCACGGCCAGCTGCCCGGCTGGGTCAGCGGCCTGTCCACCAACGACCTGCGCTCGGCCATGGTCAACCACATCAACAACGTGATGGGCCACTACAAGGGCAAGATCTACGCCTGGGACGTGGTCAACGAGGCCTTCGCCGACGGCGGCGCGGTCGGCACCCTGCGCAGCTCGGTGTTCACCCAGAAACTCGGCAACGGCTTCATCGAAGAGGCCTTCCGCGCCGCGCGGGCCGCCGACCCCAACGCCAAGCTCTGCTACAACGACTACAACATCGACGACGCCAACGCGAACAAGACCCGCGGTGTCTACAACATGGTCAAGGACTTCAAGGCCCGGGGCGTGCCCATCGACTGCGTCGGCCTGCAGTCGCACCTGTCCCAGGGATCGGTGCCGTCCAACTACCAGCAGAACATCGCCCAGTTCGCCGCCCTCGGCGTCGACGTCCAGATCACCGAGCTCGACATCGGCGGCTCGGGCTCCGCGCAGGCCGACGCCTATCGCCGCGTCACCCAGGCCTGCACGGCGGTGCCCCGCTGCACCGGCATCACCGTCTGGGGCATCACCGACAAGTACTCCTGGCGCAGCGGCGACAACCCGCTGCTGTTCGACGGCAACTTCAACAAGAAGCAGGCGTACACGGCCGTCCTCGACGCCCTCAACGCCGCGACCCCGAACACCAGCCCGTCACCGACCACGAGTCCGTCCCCCAATACGAGCCCGTCTCCGCGTACCAGCCCGTCCACGACGCCGTCTCCGGTGACGGGGGCGTGCTCGGCGACGATCGAGACGACCAACAGCTGGCCGGGTGGGTTCCAGTCGACGGTGACCGTACGGGCGGGCAGTTCGGCGGTCAACGGCTGGACGGTGAAGTGGACCTGGCCGGGCGGGCAGACCTTCAGCAGCCTGTGGAACGGCGAGCAGAGCGTGTCCGGCTCCTCTGTGACGGTCCGCAACGCGCCCTACAACGGCTCGATCGCGGCCGGCTCGTCCACCACCTTCGGCTTCACCGCCAACGGCAGCGCGGCGACGCCGTCCGCCACCTGCACCAGCCCCTGACGGAAGAACGCCTTCACGGCTTCGGCGGGGCGGTGCTCTCCCGTACGACGAGGGTCGTGGCGAACTCCTTGCGGTAATGGGGGAGGGGTTCGCCACGGGCGAGCGTCACCAGCATGGCGGCCGCCGCCCCGGCCATCTCGGCCAGCGGCTGGTGGATCGTGGTCAGCGGTGGGATGGCCCATCGCATCGGAGGCATGTCGTCGAAGCCGACGACGCTGAGGTCCTCGGGGATGCGCATTCCCAGTTGGTGGGCCGCGTGGTAGACGCCGATGGCCTGGCCGTCGTTGGAGGCGAACACGGCCGTGGGCGGGTCGGGCAGGCGCAGCAGCCGGTGGGTGTGCGTCAGGCCGTCCTCTATCTGGTAGTCGCCCTGGCAGATCAGGTCGGGGTCGACGGGCACCCCGGCCGTGTCGAGCGCGGCGCGGTAGCCGTCGAGACGGGCCCGGCTCGACAGCGCGTGCGGCGGCCCGGTGATGATGGCGATCCGCCGGTGGCCCAGCTCCAGCAGGTGGCGGGTGGCGGTGAGCCCGCCGTTCCAGTTGCCCGCGCCCACCGAGGGGACGCGGTGTCCCGGGTCGCCGGTCGGGTCGAGGAGGACCAGAGGGATCTTGTGCGTGGCGAGCCGCTCACGCTGGAGGTCGGTCAGGCTGGAGAAGACCGCGATGACGCCGGCGGGACGGCGGCCGAGCACGTCCTCAAGCCAGTCTGCGCCGGGGACGTGATTGCCCTGCAACTCGGAGATCGCCACGGCCATGTGATGATCGCGCGCGACCTGTCCCACGCCGCGGGCGATCTCCGTCGGGTAGTCGCCGGCCAGCTCGTGGAAGACCAGCTCCAGCACGGCGGCCGGGCTGGAGCGCCGCCGCTGCCTGCGGAAGCCGTGCTCGCGGATGAGGCCCTCGATGAGGGCGCGGGTCTCGGGCGCCACCGCGGACCGGCCGTTCACCACCTTGGAGACCGTCGCCTTCGACACTCCGGCGAGTTCGGCAAGCTGTGCGAGGGTCAGCGGCTCTGGGACGGATGCGGACGGCTCGTCGACAACGGTCACAAACCGCAGTCTAACGTCGGCGTGGAGCCAAACCTTAATGTTTCGGTGATTAGCCGAATAATTTCAGTCGGTTACCGGGTTCGCGCTGCATGCCGAGTGCGAAAACTTTCGGAAACCGGTTTACACAGCCGGGGCCGAGGTGCTGAACGCACTGGTAGCGGTGAGGGATGCGAGGCGCTCGGCGTCTTCGGTGCCGGGCTCGGCCGTGTAGACCATGATCCGCAGGTCGCTGCCCGTCACGGTGAGCACGTCGCAGTCGAGCGTCAGAGGCCCGGCGTCCGGATGGTCGATGATCTTGCGCCCGGCCTCGTGCCGGCTGACGGCGCCGGATTCCCACAGCTCGGCGAACCGGCGGCTGTTCGCCCGCAGCTCCGCGACCAGCCGCCGCACCCGCTGGTCGGCCGGATAGCGGTCGGCGGTCGCGCGCAGGTCGGCGACCAGGGCCTCCTCGAACATCCGCAGGGACTCAGGGGTGTGCCGGGCCCGGCTGCCGGGGCCGAGGAAGTGCCGCCACACGGAGTTGCGCTGGTTGCCGCGCCACTCCGACGGGTCGCCCATCAACGCGGCGTACGGCGGGTTGGCCAGCAGCAGTGTCCAGCACGCGTCGAAGACCGCGACGGGCGTGCCGTCCAGCCGGTCGAGCAGCCGTCGTACGCTCGGGGTGATGTGCGTCGGCACCGTCCGCGGGCTGGGCGAGGCCAGCCCCGCCAGCCGGAACAGATGCGCGCGTTCGGTCTCCGTCAGCCCCAGGGCCCGGGCCAGGGCCTCGACGACCTGGGCCGACGGATGGGACGCCCGGCCCTGTTCGAGCCGGGTCACATAGTCGACGGAGATCCCGGCCAGCAGGGCCAGCTCCTCACGGCGCAGACCGGCCGCGCGCCGTTGTCCGCCCGCGGGCAGCCCCGCGGCCTCGGGCGCGACCCGGTCGCGCCAGCGGCGCAGTGCCTCGCCGAACGCTCCCGTCGTTTCCGTCGTCGCCATGCTCACCAGTCTGCATCACCGGAGCTCCTCGAAGAGAGCGGCCGTCCGTACGGCGGTGCCCTGAGCCCGGCGCCCGGTGCTCAGCAAGGCGAGCACCAGGAACCGGCGGCGCCGGCTCAGCTCGCCCACCGGCAAGGTTGCGGTAGTCATGCCCGCGACCGTAGGAATTCGAGCGCGCTCGAGGTCAAGCGCGGCGGCGGGCCGGCCTCGCCCGGTTGAACACATCCGCGAATCGGGGTTCATTGCGTGCATGCGCAGTCGCTTGAGGAAGCGCACAAAACCGGCTGGCACCGCGGGCGGGTCGCTGGCGCGCAATCGCGAGTTCCGCCTGCTGTGGCTCAGCTTCACGATGTCGGTTGCGGGCGACCAGATCTTCCCCGTCACGGTCACGATCGCGGCCCTCAACGCGGGCGGCACCGCCTCGACCGTCGGCGCGATCTTCACCTGCCGGTGGATCGCGTTGATCGTGTTCGCGCTGCTCGGCGGATTGTGGGCCGACCGGTTGCCCCGCCGTACGGTGATGGTCGCCTCACTGGCCTTCCAGTGCTGCGTGGCCGCCGCCGGGCTGTGCGGCATCGCCTCGCCATGGCTTCTCGGGCTGCTGGTGTTCCTCGTCGGAGGGGCGGAGGCGTTCCACCGGCCCGCGTACCAGGCGTGCCTGTCGTCGGTCCTCACCCCCGCCCAGCGTCCGGCGGGCGCTGCGCTGACGGCCGTATCCTGGCGGCTCGGCGCCATGATCGGGCCCGGTCTCGGCGCGTACGTCGTGACCGCGTGGTCCGCGAGGATCGGGTTCCTCGCCGTGCTGGCGGCCTATCTGCTCGGTCTCGTCCTTCTCCTGCCGTTACGCGAACCCGTCGTCACGCCGGGGCGGCGGGCGTCCGCCGTACGGGAGATCGCCGACGGCCTGTCGGAGGTCGTCCGGCGGCGGTGGGTCCTGGGGATCATCGTCGCCGTCGCGCTCCAGCAGATGCTGACGATCGCGCCGGCGCAGGTCCTGCTGCCCATCGTCTCCCGTGACACCTTCGGCGGCGACACCGTGTATGGCACCGCCCTCGCCCTGCTGTCGGTCGGCGGCCTGGCGGGCGGGCTCGTCAGCATGAGATGGAAACCCGGACGGCCGGGGCTGGCCGGCGTCACCGGGCTCGCCCTCTACGGTCTCGTGCCGCTCGCGCTCGCCTGGCCGGTGTCGCGGGAATTCGTGTACGGGTGCTACGTCACGGTGGGCCTGGGGCTGGAGATCTTCGCCGTTCAATGGGTGGTGAACCTCCAGAGGGAGATCCCCCCGGAGCGGCTCGCCCGGGTCACGTCCGTGGACTGGCTGGCCGCCTCGGTCATGACGCCCCTCGGCCTGACGCTCACCGGTCCGGCCGTCGCGGCGATCGGCCGCCCGGCGCTCCTGACGATCGGCGTGGTGGCCGGATTCGCCGTGCCGCTTGCCACCCTGCTCCTGCGCGGCATGACCCGCTTCCGGAGCGACGTCCCAACGCTCGGTCAGGACACCACCCCGAAAGCCCCCACCCCCCTCAACTAGGGTCACCACCCGTGAGGATCCTCATCGTGGGCGGCAGCGGCTTTCTCGGCAGCGAGCTCGTACGGCAGGCCGCGGCGGAGGGTCATGCCGTGGCCGCGACCTGGCGGACCAGGCCGGGAACGGCGGCGGGAGCCGACTGGCTGCCGCTCGACGTCCGTGACCGCACCGCCGTGCTCGACCTGATCGGCGCGTTCGGCCCCGACGTGGTCGTCAACACGGCCTCCGGCGGAAACATGGCCTCCGGCGGAAACATGGCCTCCGGCGGATCGGACTGGGTGACGACGGCCGTCGGCGCCGCCCACGTGGCCGTCGCGTCCGCCGCACACGGGGCACGCCTGGTGCACGTGTCCAGCGACGCCGTCTTCTCGGGTGAGGCGGTCACCTATGCCGAGGACCGCGTCCCCGATCCGGTCACACCGTACGGGGCGGCGAAGGCGGCCGGGGAGGCGGCGGTGCAGGCGATCACCCCCACCGCGGTGATCGCACGGACCTCACTGATCATCGGGGACGGCGGCTCCGGGCACGAAAGACTGGTACACGGGCTCGCCTCGGGCGGCGTGAAGGGGATGCTGTTCACCGACGACGTGCGCTGCCCTGTGCACGTCCGTGACCTGGCCGCGGCCCTCTTGGAGCTGGCGAGCTCCGACCGCGCGGGGGTCCACCACGCGGCCGGGGCGGACGCGGTGAGCCGATATGAGCTCGGATGTCTCGTCGCGCGGCGCGACGGCATCGATCCGGCCCGGCTCCCGTACGGCAGGCGCGCCGACACCGGCCTGCGCGGCCCGCTCGATGTGCGGCTCGACTGCGGCCTGACGCAGCGGCACCTGACGACCAGGCTGCGCGGGGCCCGGGAGTTCCTGGCTCAGCCGAGGATCTCGACGTAGCCGTCGGTGCCGTGAACGCGGATCCGCTGGCCGTCGCGGATCAGCCGGGTGGCCTGCTCCACGCCCACGACGGCCGGCAGGCCGTACTCCCGCGCGATCACCGCGCCGTGCGTCATGAGGCCGCCCACCTCCGTCACCAGTCCGGCGGCGGCGACGAAGAGGGGTGTCCAGCTGGGGTCGGTGTAGGCGGTGACCAGGATGTCGCCCGCGTCGAGGTCGGCCTGCGCCATGTCCACGACGACACGGGCACGGCCCTCGACGGTCCCGGCGGAGACCGGGAGGCCCACGAGCGCGCCGGGCGGGGCGTCGTCATGCCGATACCGGCCGGTGACGACCTCGCCGTCCGACGTGAGGACCCGGGGCGGGGTGAGCGCCTCGTACGACCGGAACGCCGCGCGCCTTTCCAGGATGAGCTCGGCGTCCACGTGGCCGGTGCGTACGACGTCGCGCAACTCCTCGAACCGGAGGAAGAAGATGTCGTCCGTCTCCCGCAGGACGCCGGATCGCACGAGACGCTCGGCCTCCCGCAGCAACGCCTGCTTGTAGACGAAATAGCGGCTGACCATGCCATATTTGGGATATTCGCGATAGCCGGCGAAGGCACGGACGCGGTCGATCATCCGCTTGGTCTCCTCGGCCTTGCGCTCCCCGTCGGGCAGGGCGCGCAGGCGCGTCAGCAGGTCCCGCTCCTTGCGCAGCGACTCCTGGCGTCCCTGCTCGAAGCGCCGCTTGCCGGCGCCCGGCTCGAAGTTCCTGACGTTGCCGAGGATGGTGGGCACGAGCGCGGCGGGGTTCTCGCTCCAGCGCGTCCTGGTGATGTCGATCTCGCCCGCGCAGCGCATGCCGTACGCGTCGAGGTAGCCGCGGATGGCGTCACGGGCCTCTTGCCCGCCGGGCAGCCCGGCCAGTTCGCCGAGGAAGCCGTCGCCCTCGCGGCCCTCGTCCACGACGCGCTGGAGGAACGCCACGACCTCCGCGTACGGCCGGATCACGTCGGCGACGTCGAGGAGCGCCAGCCCCATCTCGGACGTGACGTTATAGGGGACGGACTGCGCGAGCACGTCGGCCGCGTTCTTCTCGCCCAGCCATGCCTCGATGTGGTCGTTGAGCCACCAGGTCGCCTCCATCCCCGCCATGATCACCTGGAGGCCCACCGGGTCGAACAGGAGGCGCTTCAGCTCCGCGATGTCGGCCAGGATGAAGTCGAGCAGCGCCGGTCCGGACAGTCCCCGGATCTCCTGCCGCAGGGCGGCGACGGACGCCTCGGTGTTCCCGATCAGCCGCGTCACGATGCCCGGATCGGTCTCGACCGTCGTGGGCGCGCCATCAGGTGCGGGGCCGGTGGGCTTGGCAGCTTCGTCAGGAAGCGTACGGATGACGTCGCCGCGGTCGAGGAGGGTCTGCAGCGCGTCCCGGATCAGCGGGTCGGATCTCCCCAGGGTCCCGACGAGCCGCTCGCGACCCGCGGCCGTCGCCAGGATGGGGGCGACGTCGACGAACAGCCGCCCGCCCGCCTCGTGCATGGGTTGCGGGGTCGTGAGCTGCCACAGTGAGAGCCCCAGCGGCTTCATCGCGTCGGTCATCATCTGCTGGTGACCCACGGAGACGTAGACGTGGTTCTCCTGGTCGTCGGTCACGGGAACGGGGAACAGGGTGGTGATCGCCCGGCTCTGCACGATGTGGAAGTCGTCGCCGGTCAGGCACCATTCGATGTCCTGGGGCCGGCCGAAGTGCGCTTCGATCCGCCGGCCCAGCCGCACCAGGCGTACGGCCTGCGCGTCCGTCAGGACCGGCGTGCCCACGGCGGCTCTGGAGACGACCCGGTCGTCGCGCACCGTGTAGGCGTCCCCGGAGACCCGGCCGGAGACGAGCGCCTCCCCGAGCCCCCGGACGGCCTCCACGGTGGCGATCTTCCGGTTCGAGGTCACCGGGTCGGCGGTGAACAGGATCCCCGCCGCGTCGGGGAACACCATCCGCTGCACGACCACGGCCATCCGCACCTTCCGGTCGTCGAAGCCGTTGCGGCGCCGGTAGGTCACCGCCCGCTCGGTGAACAGCGAGGCCCAGCACCGCCGTACGTGCCGGAGGATCTCCTCCAGGCCCACGACGTTCAGGTACGAATCCTGTTGGCCGGCGAAGGACGCGCCCGGCAGGTCCTCGGCCGTGGCGCTGGAACGCACCGCGTAGGAGCCCTGCTCCCCGAGCCGTACGAGCGATTCGCGGATCTCCGCCACGAGGTCGTCCGGCATCGCGACGCCCTCGATGGCACTGCGGACGTCCGCGCTGCGGGCGCGGATCGCCGCCTGGTCGTCCGCCTCCACGCGCGACAGCAGGTCGAGGTGAGTGTCGATCGACGGCGTCTCGGACACGACCCGATGGAAGGCGTCCGTCGTGACGCAGAAGCCGTCCGGCACCTGGATGCCGTCGATACGCGAAAGCTCGCCCAGGTGCGCTCCCTTGCCTCCGACGTCCGCGAGATTCGTCGCGTCGATCCGCTCGAAACCCATCACGTAGTGCAATTCCGTCGCTCCCTCGTTCGCCGGGCCGGTTCGCAACGGGCAAGTATGGAGCACTTTCCGGCGCCTCATGAGGCGCGCGCATCCGCTGTACAGTGAAAGCGGAGGGGTGAAACCGCCAGGTCAGAGACGAAACCGGCGTGAAGCCATCTGAAGCCCCGTGAAGCCCCGTGAAGCCACACTGAAGCCACCGTGAAGCCGCACGCGCGGAAGCTCTTCTCGAACGCCGGGAGATACCCGGCGGAGAGAGGAGACGCGCCATGGCGGACCTCAGTGCCGTCCGGGCCGACAGTCTGGTCAAGAACTTCGGCGACTTCCGGGCCGTGGACGGCATCGACCTGCACGTACGGCAGGGCGAGATCTTCGGGGTCCTGGGCCCCAACGGAGCGGGGAAGACCACGACGCTCCGGATGCTCGCCACCCTGCTCCCGATCGACGGCGGCCACGCGGAGATCTTCGGCGTCGACGTCCGGCGGGAACCCCACCGCATCCGGCAGCTGGTCGGCGTCACCGGCCAGTACGCCTCGGTGGACGAGGACCTGACCGCCCGGGAGAACCTCTGGCTGTTCGCCCGCCTGCAGGGCGTGACGAGCGCCCGGGCCAAGAGCATCGCCGGTGACCTGCTCGAACGCTTCGGCCTCCAGGAGGCGGCCAACCGTCCCCTGTCCCAGTTCAGCGGTGGCATGCGCCGCCGCCTCGACCTGGCGTCGAGCCTGATCACCCGCCCGCCCCTGATCTTCCTGGACGAGCCCACGACCGGCCTCGACCCGAGGACCCGGGGTCAGATGTGGGACACGATCCGCGAGCTGGTGACCGACGGCTCCACGATCCTCCTGACGACCCAGTATCTGGACGAGGCCGACCAGCTGGCCGACCGCATCGCCGTGATCGACCGGGGCCGCAAGGTCGCCGAGGACACTCCCGACGCGCTGAAGACCCAGGTCGGCGAGTCGACTCTGCAGCTCCGCCTCGTGGAGGGCGCCGACACCGCCCTGGGCGTGGACGTCGTCCGCCGGCTGCTGGGCGAGGAGCCGGTCCTGACCCCCGAGTCAGGGCGCATGAACATCCCTCTTCCCGACCCCGACCGGGCCGCGGACGTGCTGATCGGCCTGCGGGAGGCGGGCCTCGGCATCTCCTCGGTGAGCGTCGCCAAGCCGACGCTCGACGAGGTCTTCCTGGCGCTGACCGGCCACGGCGCCGACGACGAATCCCAGATGGAGGCGGCCCGATGACCACCACGACCACCACGACCACCGCGATGACCGTCACCACCGGCACCGCCGGCTCCCGGCGCGTCGACCCCGCCGCCGCGGTCGCCCGCACCACGCCCCGCAGCTCGCTGCAGGAGACCTGGGTCCAGACCCTGTCCATGGCATGGCGCGCCCTGAAGAAGATGCGCCGCAAGCCCGAGCAGTTCTTCGACGTGCTCATCCAGCCCTTGCTGTTCACCGCGATGTTCGCGTTCATCTTCGGTGGCGCGATCTCCGGCAGTGTGTCGAACTATCTCCCGATTCTGATCCCCGGCATCCTCGCCCAGACGGCCCTGACAGTCTGCATGGCGACGGGCGTGCAGTTGCGTGAGGACATGGACAAGGGGGTCTTCGACCGCTTCAAGTCGCTGCCGATCGCGCGGATCGCCCCTCTGGCCGGCCCGATGATCGCCGACCTGATCCGTTATGGCATTGCGTCGGTGCTGACGGTCGTCACCGGTTTGATCATCGGTTATCGCCCCGGCGGCGGTGTGCTCGGGTGCATCGGCGGTGTCGCGCTCACCATCATCGCGGGCTGGTCGCTGGCGTGGATCTTCACGTGGCTGGGCACGATGGCGCGCTCGGCGCAGAGCGTCCAGGGCATCTCGATGATGATCATGTTCCCGCTCACCTTCCTGTCCAACGCCTTCGTCCCCGCCAAGACGCTGCCCGGCTGGCTGGAGGCGTTCGTGAAGGTCAACCCGGTGTCGCACGTCGTCTCGGCGGTGCGCGACCTGTTCAACGACGGCGCCGTGACGGCCGAGGTCGGCTGGGCTGTCGTCGGCTGCGCGGTCGTCGTGGTGGTCTTCGCGCCGCTGGCGGTCCGCTCGTACTCCCGCAAGATGTAGCCGGCGCCCCAAGCTGGTTGCCCGAATCCGGTTACCCGAAGCCGGTGCCCAGAACCGGTATCAGATGACTCGCTCCAGGACGGCGTGTGCCTCGGCCAGCAGGCCGGGGCCGCGCCGTTCGCCGTATTCGGCCTCGATCCTGGCCATGACGCCGGGGGCGACCCGTTCGGCGTGCGCGGACAACCTCGGCCAGTCCATCGTCGGGACGAACCGGTGATAGGCGAAGCGGTCGGCGAGCACGAGCAGCCGCACCGCGTCCTCGGTAGGCAGCGCGCCCTTCAGCAGGCCCCAGATGCCCAGCGCGGCGAGCACCATCCCCATAACCGGGTAGTCCTTGTTGGCGGAGTCCTGGCCGAACACGGCCAGGGTCTTGTCGCGCAGTGACTCGAAGAGGTCCGCGCCGTCGTCGCCCTCGCCGTGCTGCGCGAACGCACAGAGCGCGACGACCTCGCCCAGGATGCCCCATTGGGCGAACTCGTCGGCCATTCCCGGGGCGCGCCGCTGCCGGAGCACCTCGGCGGTCTCGCGGTGCCGCCGCAGCCCTTCGGCGATGTCGCCGTCGGCGAGGGCCAGCTCCGCCCTTCCGGCGGCGACCACCAGGGCCTCGCCGTACGTGCCCTGGGTGGCGATCGATTCCATCTCGTCGAGCATCCGCGCGGCCTCGTCGCGGCGGCCCTCGGCGAGCGCCGTCATGGCGAGGGAGGCGCGGAGCTGGATGACGTCGTCCATCGCCCCGAGGCGTTCGAGCACCGGGAGCGCCTCGGCGGCATGCCGGGAGGCCGCCGCGGAGTCGCCGAGGTGCGCGTACAGGCCGGCCAGCTGGGTGTGCAGCAGCGCCCGATGCCAGGGACCGCCGTCGTCGCCGACGAGTTCGAGGGCGGCCAGGGCCGTGTCGATCGCACCGGCCGGGTCGCCGGTGTTCTCCCGGCCGTGGCTCAGCCAGTGGAGCGCGACCTGGCGGATCAGCGGGTCGGGATCGGCGACCAGCTTTTCCAGGCCGTCCTCGGGATCCGACACCGTGGTGAGCAGGGCCGTCACCAGCGCCTGTACGGCGGGGTTCGCCGAGTCGGTCCCCAGATCGGACAGCAGCCGCGTCAGGTGCGCCGACTCCTCGATGGAGACCATGATGCTGTTGAACAGCGCGATGCTCACGGCCACCCGGGTCCGGTCGAGGAGCGGGGGCGGCGGCGTCCAGCCGCTCAGGGCCGCGGCGACGGCGGGGGCGAGCACGATGCTGCGCGGGTGGTCGCCGCAGATCGTCCAGTAGGCGCCCAGCGCGGAGAACAGCACCACGACCGCTTCGGGGTCGGGGTCGGCCAGGGCCTCGCGCAGGATGTCGGCGAGGTTCGTCTCCTCGGCACGCAGCCGGTCCATCGCGTCGATCTGCTCCGGCGAGTACAGCCGGACGCTGGCCCGGCCGGCGTATCCGACGGCCCAGGCGCGTACGGCGGCCCGCGCCTCGTGGGTCTCGCCGGCCGACTCCAGCTGCACCCGGCCGAACTCGCGCACCGTCTCGAGCATGCGATAACGCACGCCGCGGGCCGTCTCCACGACGGTGAGCAGGGACTGCTCGACCAGCTCCTCGACGTCGCCGAGAGCGCCGTCGCCGAGCACCTCCTCGGCCGCGTCGAGGGCGAAACCGTCGGGGAAGGCCGACAGCCGGCGCAGGGCCAGGCGCTCCCGCTCGCCGAGGAGGTTCCAGGACCAGTCGATCACCGCTTCCAGCGTCCGATGCCGGGAAGGGGCGCTCCGGTCGCCGCCGCGCAGCAGCGAGAACCTGTCCTCCAGCCGCCGGGATATCTCGGCCGGTGACATCACCCGCACCTTGGCTGCGGCCAGCTCGATCGCGAGCGGCAGCCCGTCGAGGCGGGCCACGACCGCCCGTACGTCGTCCTCGTCGAGGTGCACACCGGGCCGCGCCGCGGTCGCCCGGTCGCGGAACAGCTCGACGGCGTCGCCCATGCCGAGCTGGGGCAGCGGATAGACGCGTTCGGCGGCGATGGCCAGCGGCGAGCGGGTCGTGGTGAGGACCCGCAGCTCCCGTGTGGTCGCGGTCAGATAGGCGACCAGGTCGGCCACCGCCTCCACCAGATGCTCGCAGTTGTCGAGCACCAGCAGCGCCGGGGCGAGATCGAGCTGCTGGGCGATCCGTGCCCGGACGTCGGCGCGCTGCGGCGGCGTGAGCGTACGGCGGCCGGCGACCGAGTCGCGGACCCCGAGCGCCGACCCGACCTCGCCGACCAGGTCTTCTGGCGCGGTCACGCCGACCAGCTCGACGAAGTGCACCACCGGCTGCGGAGCCTCACGGGCGACGGCATGCGCGAGCCGGGTCTTGCCGAGCCCGCCCGGGCCGAGGATCGAGACCACCCGCGAGGTGGCGAGCAGCGCCCGCACCCGCCGGAGGTCGTCGTCGCGGCCGAGCAGCGGGGTCGTGTCGAACCGCACCCCGACGCGTACGGGGCTGTCGAGCGCCAGCAGCGCACTGTGCACCCGCCGCAGCTCCGGGCCGACGTCGGCGCCGATCCGGTCGCGCAGGTCCGACCGATAACGCTCGAAGCGGTCGAGCGCGGCGCCCGTTCCACGCACCGCCGCCTCGCTGTGCAGGAGATCGGCGAGCAGTCCCTCGTCCTCGGGGTGGAGGCGCGCGGCCTCCTCGAGCTCGGGCAGCGCGATGTCGTGGTCGCCGCTCCTGCTCCTCGCCCGGGCGAGCACGACCCGCGCGGACGCCAGGTCGTGTTCCGCGCGCAGGCGCACCTCGGCCAGCGGGCCGTCACCCTCCGCAGGCGACGCCCCGGCGCCCAGCGCGAGCGCCTCCTCGGCCGCCGCCCCCGCCGCGGCCGGATTCTCGGCGAGCAGCGCCGCCGCCTGGTCCGTCAGGGCGTGCAGCCGCCCGGCGTCGACGCGGTCGGGCGGGACGTCGAGCCGGTATCCGCTCCCTTCCGTGACCAGCGCCTCCGGCCCCACGACCGCCCTCGTCCTGGACACCAGGACCTGCAGCGCCTTCGCCGGGTTGGCCGGTTCGCTGTCTCCCCACACGTCCGCGACGAGCTGCTCGGCGTGCACGGCCCGGGAGGCGAGCGCGAGGGCGGCGAGCAACGCCTGAGCCCTCTCGCCGACCACAGGCTGCCCCCGCCACCGCACACCGTGGAGCAGGCACAGGTCGATCGGCATGCCGCAAGTCTAGGCTCCGGCGAGCCGCGTCACGGGGCCGTGAGAAACGTGAAGTGCTCCTTGCCCACGACAACCGGATTGCGGAGTTCGCCGATCTCGTCGATCGTCACGGTGATCACGTCGCCCGCCCGCAACCGGAAGTCGATTTCGGGCACGACGCCGGTCCCCGTGGCGAGAACGGCCCCGTGGGGGTGGTTCTCGGAGTGGAAGAGGTAGGCGGTCAGCTCGGCGAACGGACGCCGGATCTGCTTCGTGGAGGTCGCGCCGTCCCAGACGACCTCTCCCTCGCGGGTGATCGTCAGCCGGATGGCGAGGTCGGAGGGGTCGACCTCCCACGCGGGCCGGATGCCGGGGGAGAGGGCGCACGCTCCGGCGTACACCTTGGCCTGCGGCAGGTAGAGCGGGTTCTCACCCTCCACGGAGCGCGAGCTCATGTCGTTGCAGACGACGTAGCCGACGATCTCCTCGAAGCGGTTGACCACGAGGGCCAGCTCGGGCTCGGGAACGTTGAGCTCCGAGTCGGAGCGGATGCCCACGGGTTCGCCGTCCACGACGACCCGCCAGGCGGGCGACTTGAAGAACAGCTCGGGCCGCTCGGCGTCGTACACCAGCTCGTAGACCGACTTGAGACTGCTTTCCTCCACGCGCGCGTCCCGGGAGCGCAGGTAGGTCACGCCTGCGGCCCACACCTCCGTGGCGCCGTCCACGGGGGCGAGCAGGCGTACGTCACCGAGCGAGCGATCGGGGACGGCGTCGGCGCACATCCGTCCGATCTCCTCGATCCGGTGGCTCAGCAGCTCGGACACGCCGGCGACCGGGAGAGGGGACAGGACACCCTCGTTCAGTACGGCGACGCGTGGATGGGGATCGCTGTCACTCCTGTATCGAACGATGTGCACGCGAATCCTCGCCTTCGAAATCTGGACAAAGCGCACAAGATCGGTGACGGTGTGATTGTAATCGTTATCGATTACGTTTGCGAGAGTCGGAATGATCGGAGTGAACGGGTGACCACGGTGAGGCGGGAGTCCGGAGCGGCGTACACCGATCCGGCCGTGCCGGTGAGCGAGCGCGTGGCGGATCTGCTGGGTCGGATGACCCGGGAGGAGAAGCTCGCGCAGTTGGGGAGCGTCTGGGCGTTCTCCCTGATCGAGGGAGGCCGATTTTCGGCGGAGCGGGCCCGCCCGGTCCTCCGCCACGGCCTGGGCCACGTGACTCGTGTCGCGGGAGCCACGAACCTCAAGGCGGCGGATGTCGCGCGGGTCGCCAACGAGATCCAGCGGTTCCTGGTGACGGAGACCCGGCTCGGGATCCCGGCGATCGTGCACGAGGAGGTGTGCTCCGGGGTGATGGCGCGGGAGGGCACCATCTTCCCCCAGGCCATCGGCGTCGCGAGCACCTGGGAGCCGGAGCTCAACCGGAGGCTGGCGGACGCCGTCCGTGCGCAGATGCGCGCGATGGGCGGCCATCAGGGGCTCTCACCGGTGCTCGACGTGGTGCGGGACCCGCGGTGGGGCCGCACCGAGGAGACCTATGGGGAGGACCCCCACCTGGTGGCCCGGATGGGTGTGGCGTTCGTCCGGGGCCTGCAGGGCGACTCGCTGACCGAGGGCGTCATCGCGACGGCCAAGCACTTCGTCGGTTACGGAGCGTCCGAGGGCGGGCTGAACTGGGCGCCGGCGCATCTGCCGCCGCGCCTGCTGCGGGAGGTGTATCTGCACCCGTTCGAGGCGGCCGTACGCGAGGCGGGTCTCCAGTCGGTGATGGCCGGTTATCACGAGCTGGACGGCATCCCCTGCCACGGCAACGACGAGCTCCTCGGCGACGTCCTGCGTGGCGAGTGGGGTTTCGAAGGGACCGTCGTGTCGGACTACTTCGCCGTCGACGACCTCCACTCGTATCACCGCTTCGCCGGCGACAAGCGGCAGGCGGCGGTGCGGGCGCTCACCGCGGGCGTCGACGTCGAGCTTCCGGCGACGGACGCGTACGGGGACGCGCTCGCGCAGGCCCTCGACGAGGGCGAGGTCGGTGAAGCGCAACTGGACCGGGCGGTCTCGCGGGTGCTGCGGCACAAGTTCGAGCTCGGCCTGTTCGAGAACCCCTATGTGGACGAGACCGCGGTGGCGGTGACGGTCAACGCCGCGCCGCACCGGGAGGTGGCGCTGGAGATCGCCCGCCGCAGCCTCGTCCTGCTCAAGAACGACGGCATGCTGCCGCTGCGGCCGGGCACGGGAACGGTGGTGCTCATCGGCCCGAACGCCGACGACGCGCGGCACCTGCTCGGCGACTACTCCTTCGCGGCGCACGTCGAGTCGCTGATGCAGGCGCGCGAGCGCAAGGGCCTGCTCGGCCAGACGATGACGATCCCGGACGACCTCGAGATCGAGGAGAGCACCGACGGGGTGCGCACAGTGCGCGACGAGCTCGCGGCCCGCCTGGGCGACCGGCTGCGGTATGCGCGCGGGTGCGATGTGGCCGGCACATCGAGGGACGGTTTCGACGAGGCGGTCGCGGCCGCCGCGGCGGCCGACGTCGCGGTGCTCGTCCTGGGAGACCGCTCGGGGCTGACGCTCGGAGCCACGACGGGTGAGTCGCGTGACCGGTCCAGCCTGGACCTGCCCGGTGTCCAGGAAGACCTGGTGCGTGCCGTCGTCGCCACCGGCACCCCGGTGGTGGCGGTGCTCGTCGCGGGCCGGCCCGTCGGCGGCGACTTCCTGCACGAGAACTGCGCCGCGGTGCTGCTGGCCTGGCTGCCCGGGCAGACCGGCGCGAGGGCGATCGCCGAGGTGCTGCTCGGCGAGGTGAACCCGAGCGGGAAGCTGCCCATCTCCTATCCGCGCACCGTCGGCCAGATTCCCGTCTACTACGGGCACAAGGTGTCCGGAGGGCGGTCGCACTGGCACGGTGACTACGTCGACTCGCCCGTCAGCCCGCGATACCGCTTCGGTCACGGGCTCGGGTACGCCCCGTTCGTGGTCGAACGGGCCACGCTGGACCGCGCCGAGGTGATGGCGGGGGAGAGCGTCGCGGTGGAGGTCACCGTGGCCAACACCGGCGACCGGGCCGGCGAGGAGGTCGTCCAGCTCTACATACGCGACCCGCAGGCGTCGGTCACGCGGCCGGTGCTGGAGCTGAAGGGCTTCGCCCGCGTGTCCGCCGGGGCAGGGGAGCGAACGACCATCCGCTTCGACCTGCCCACAGACCGGCTCGGCTTTTATGACCGGAACATGCACTACACGGTAGAAGACGGACACATCGAGGTATATGTCGGCTTCTCCTCCGATGGCCACACCCATGCCGGCACGTTCACGATCATGAGTCCGGCCTATTTGGGGCGGGCTCAAAAGGGCGTACGGTCGTTGTAACAAGACGCTGACAGGCCTTGTGTTTGCTTTCGGTGTCGCCTACGTTAAAGGCCGGAAACGTAACCGATAACGATTGCAATGCTGAGAGGGCGGCATGGCCGAGGGCGGTTCGCCGGTGACGATGAGCGATGTCGCACGACTGGCGGGCGTCTCCACTGCGACCGTGTCGCGCGTGGTGAACGGGCGTTACGGCGTCAGCGCCAGCACCATCGCGCAGGTGCGTTCGGCCATCGAGCGGCTGGGCTACGAGTCGAGCCTCGTGGCGGCGAGCCTGCGGCGCACCCGCACCAACGTCCTCGGTCTGGTGACCCACCGCTTCCAGTCCTACACGGCCGAGGTGCTCAAGGGCGTCATGGACGCGTTGACCCAGTCGGGCTTCGACCTGATCATCTACGCCAACAGCGACGTCTACGGCACCTACTCCGAGGGCTGGGAGCAGCGGCACCTGACCCGTCTGTCGGGCACCCTCACGGACGGGTGCATCGTGGTCACGCCCTGGGGCGAGGTGCGGGCCAGCACGCCGATCGTGGTCATCGATCCGGTCAGGGACTCGGCGGTGCCGTCGGTGACGGCGGACAACCTCGCGGGCGCGACCACGGCGGTCGAGCACCTGCTCGGCCTGGGCCACCGGCGCATCGGCTTCATCGCGGGCCGTTCCAGCCTGGCGGCGGCGTGGTCGCGCGAGGAGGGCTACCGCAAGGCGCTGGCCGAGGCCGGCGTTCCGGTCGATCCGGCGTTGATCGGGCGAGGGGATTTCAACCCCGAGTCCGCGGTCCCGCTGGCTCGGGCCCTGCTGGAACGGCCGGACCGGCCGACGGCGATCTTCGCGGCCAGCGACGGGATGGCGCTGAAGGTGCTGGAGGTCGCGAAGGAGATGGGGATCGACGTCCCCGGTGACCTGTCGGTGGTCGGATTCGACAACATCCCGGAGTCGGCGCTGGCGGAGCCGAGGCTGACCACCGTGGACCAGTCGATGTACCGGCTCGGATACGAGGCCGCGCACATGCTCAAAGCGCTGGTTACCGGTGAGTGGGAAGGCCCCCGCCAGATCCTGCTCCCGACGCGCCTGCTGGTCCGTGGCTCCACCGCCCCGGTGAGGGCCGCGACGAGACCATGACACAGACCCTCATCTGCGACGTCAGTTGCCGCTGACGTCGCAGATGAAAGGCATCCCCCTAGGAACGGAGGTACGAAACAAACCACCGCACATCCGCAGACGATTACGGCTGGCCGATCGGACCCCATCCGCAGCCAGCCATCCTAGGAGTGCTCAGTATGAATTTACCGTATCACGGCAGCGTACGCCCCATGGGCGTACGCCGGATCCCGGCGGCCATCGCCGCCGGAGTCATGGCGATGGCGGCGGTGTCGCTCGCACCGCCGCTGCCGGCGGCGGCGGCCGACACCCCCTGGCTGGTGGTGTCCGAGGACGGCTACGCGTCGTTCAGCGTCCCGGCGGACTACGTCCAGGCCAACGCGGGCCAGGTGTCGCAGGTGGTCATCGAGGGGAACTTCGGCCCCTCCTTCACCTGGGCGGAGTTCGGGCTCAGCCGCAGCGGCAACGCCTGGTCCGGAGTCCTCGGCCCGCTCAAGCCGGGGCTGTACTCCTACCAGGTCACGGGTGACGACACGAAGGGTCTCAAGGATCCGACGAACGCCACCAGCGTGGCCTCCGCGCCCCTGAGGAGCACCTTCTTCGTCGCGGGCGACTCCGCGCGCCTCCTGGCGGACGCGCCGCAGGGACAGGGCGGCAAGGTCGAGACCCTGACCTATGAGGTGAAGAAGCAGGAGCGGACGGCGCTGGTCTGGACGCCGCCGGGCTACCAGGCCAAGGGCCCCAAGGGGCCAGGCCCGAAGGAGCAGGGCCCCGCGGGTCCCGGTCCCAAGGAGCCGGGTCCGGCGGGTCCCGGTCCCAAGGAGCCGGGTCCCAAGGGCTACCCGGTGCTGTACCTGCAGTCCGGCGACAGGAGCGCCACCGACTGGCTCGACCTCGGCCGGGCCAAGCAGATCCTCGACAACCTGTCGATCCAGGGCTCCGCGGAGCCGATGGTGGTCGTGATCAGCGACGCCGAGGGGACGGCCGGCGACAAGGATCTGAAGGACCTGCGCAAGGCGGTCGGGGACAGATACAACGTCCTGCGCGACCCGGGGCACCAGGCGATCGCGGGTGTGGGCGAGGGCGGGACGCAGGCGCTGCGTGCCGCGCTGACCAGACCGGCTCAGTTCGCCTACGCCGGCTCGTTCTCCGGTCTTCTGGAGGACGGCGTCGCCGGGGCGGACCCGAAGGCGATCAACCGCGAGGTCAAGCTGGCGCGTCTGTACACCGGGAACGTGACCGACCCGGCCTACAACGCGACCGTACGCCTGACCAAGGCGCTCGACCGCGCCGGCATCAGGTATGAGTTCGACGGCGTCAATCCCGACGCCGGGGCGAACTGGAACGCCTGGCAGGAGAATCTGATCGATTTCGTGCCGCGGCTGTTCCACGACGTGTCGGATCACGGCCCGAGCGCCGGTCACGGGCCGCTGAAGGGCGAGTTCCACCCGCCGGCGGCGGGCACGACCCCGACGCCGTTCCTGAGCGAGGACGGTTTCGTCACCTTCGAGACCACGACCGACTTCACGGACGCGCAGCACGTCACCGTGTGGGCCAACGTGGCTCCCGGCGGAAGCTGGCTGCGTCTCCCGATGTCCCGTGAAGGCGACCGGTGGCGGACGACCGTGGGCCCGCTGGACCCGTGGTTCTACTACTACCGGCTGATCGTGGATCGGGTCGCGGTCAAGGACGCGTCGAACCCGACGAAGGTGACCTCGGAACCGGCCTGGAGCACCTTCCTCGTTCCCGGTGAGCGGTCGCGTCTGCTCTCCGACGTTCCCGCCGGGCAGGGCGGAAAGGTCGAGAGCCTGACCTACCACAGCAACGTGGCGAACCAGGACAGGACCGCGCTGGTGTGGACCCCGCCCGGTTACGACCCGGACCGCGCGGAGCCGTACCCCGTCTTCTTCCTCCAGCACGGCAGCGGCCAGAGCTACACCGACTGGGTGGAGATGGGCCGGGCCAAGCAGATCCTCGACCACCAGTTCCTCGACGGCGACCTGGTGCCGATGGTGGTCGTGATGGGCAACGGCAACGTGTCCAACTTCAACAAGGAGCTGCTGGAGAACATCGTTCCCGCGGCTCGGGCCCACTACAACATCTCCGACGACCCGTCGCAGCAGGCACTCGCCGGCCTCTCGATGGGCGGTGGACAGACGATCGGGGTGCTCAAGGCCTACCCGGGCCGGTTCGCCTACATCGCGGCGTTCTCGGCCGGGTTCGGCAGCGGCGCAGGCGTCGACGTGGCGGCGATCAACAGCGGGACCAAGCTGTTCCGTGTGTACGTCGGCGACGTGACCGACTTCGTGTACCCGTCGTTCATGGCGGGGCTGACCACGATGAACGACCTCGGTGTCCACTACGAGTTCGACGGAATCACCCCCGGACCGCATGGGTGGGACGTATGGCAGAAAAACCTGATCGACCTCGCACCGCGCTTGTTCAAGCGCTGATCAGAAAATAACGTCAAAAGCACCGGATCACCGGTGATGGACATCGTCACGCAAGTGAGCGTGTTAGCGCTCACATGAGAAATCGGCCCGGAAGGGCGGGGCGCGGATCGCGCCGTCCGCGCCTCGCCCCCGGGCCGCTGGTTCGGCCGCAGCGGCGGCGCATGACCCTTGTGCGCAGTGATCCCGGAGGGGACGTTATGTCAACGAAGACGAAAAAACTGTTTGCCACCGCAGCCACGCTCGCCGCCGCGTGCGTGCTCGCCGCCTGCTCCCCCGACGCGGGGAGCCAGAGCAGCGCCAGCGCGACCAACACCGGCGGCGACACGGCCGGAAACAACGCGGCCGGAAACAACGCGAGCAACTGCACGAACACCATCACCAAGAAGGACCTGCCGGTCGTCACCTTCTGGGGCTGGTACCCCAACATGCAGCTCGTCGTCGACAACTTCAACAAGCAGAACAACGAGGTGCAGGTCTGCTGGACCAACGTCGGTCAGGGCGGCGACGAGTACGACAAGTTCCAGACCGCGATCTCGGCGGGCACCGGCGCGCCCGACGTCATCATGATCGAGGCCGACCGGATCCCGACCTTCCAGATCCAGAAGGCGCTCGTCGACATCAAGAACTACGGCTTCGACGCGGTGAAGGCGAACTACAGCGAAGGCGCGTGGAAGGACGTCTCGATCGGCGGCGCGGTCTACGGCGTGCCGGTGGACGGCGGCCCGATGGCGATGATCTACCGGAAGGACATCTTCGACAAGTACAAGATCACGCCGCCGAAGACGTGGGCCGAGTACGAGCAGGCGGCACAGAAGGTGAAGGACGCCGGCGGCCCGCTGTTCGGCGACCTGGGCGCGAACGTCCCGGCCGTCATGATGGCGCTGCAGATCCAGAAGGGCGCCAGTCCGTACACCTATGACCCGGCCCAGCCGGAGACGATCGGCATCGCGCTGAACGACCAGGCGTCCAAGGACGTGCTGGACTACTGGGGCAACCTCGCCAAGAAGGGCCTGGTCGGGACGCAGGACCAGTTCACGCCGGAGTACATCGCCGGTGTGGTCAACGGCAAGTACGCGACGTACATCTCGGCGGCCTGGGCGCCCGGATACCTCACCGGCGCGGGCGTCGGCAAGGGCAAGGACACCGGCAAGTGGGCGGTGGCGCCGCTCCCGCAGTGGGATCCCGCCAACCCGGTGCAGGTCAACTGGGGCGGGTCGGCCTTCTCCGTGACGAGCCAGGCGAAGAACCCCGAGCTCGCGGCGAAGGTGGCGTACGGCCTCTACGCGGACGACGAGTCGCTCACCGACGGCTGGACCAACCAGATCATCTTCCCGCTGAACCTGAAGGCGCTCAACAGCCCCGACTTCGTGAACCTGAAGGTGAAGTTCTTCGACGGCCAGCAGGCGAACAAGGAGGTCTATGTCCCCGCGGCGAACGCCTACACGGGCATGACCTACGCGCCGTTCGGCCAGTACTACTTCGACGCCATGACGAAGCAGATCAGCGCGGTCATCGACGGCTCCATCACCGGTGCGCAGGCGGCCGACCGGATCCAGGAAGACGTGGTGAACTACGCCAAGGAGCAGGGTTTCACCGTCAAGTAGCCGACCCGGGTGGGCCGCGCCGTCCTCGACCGGCCGGCCCACCCGCCACTCCCCAGCATCGAACCCCTCGGAGCCCAAGATGACCCTCCTGATCGAGGAGAGTGCATCGAGCACTCAAGAAAAAACGCGCAAGGTCCGCGGAAAGGTGCGCCTCCGCGAGCACCTCATGGGGTGGCTCTTCGTCGGGCCATTCGGGATCGTCTTCCTGGCCTTGCTCATCGCGCCGCTCGGGTACGCCCTGTATCTCAGCCTCTGGCAGAAGAAGCTGATCGGGGGCACCAGCTTCGTCTTCCTCGGCAACTACGTGAAGGCGTTCACCGACCCGACCTTCCTCTCCGGGGTGTGGTTCGTCGTCCGCTTCTCCCTGGTCGCCATCCCGCTGCAGATCCTCGTCGCGCTCGCGATGGCACTCATCGTGGATGCCGTGACCTCGCTGTTCACCCGGTTCTCCCGCCTCATGATCTTCCTCCCGTACGCCATTCCCACGGTGATCGGGGCGGTCATGTGGGGGTTCCTGTACAGCAAGAGCTTCGGGCCGCTCACCGACATCTTCGGGCTGTTCGGCGCCCCCGCTCCCGACTTCTTCAGCAAGAACCTGATCTTCTACGGCCTGATCAACGTCGTCACCTGGCAGTGGGCCGGTTACTACATGATCATCCTGTACGCGGCGCTCCAGGGCATCGATCCGTCGCTCTACGAGGCCGCCCGCATGGACGGCGCCAGTTCATGGCAGATCGCGCTCCGGATCAAGATCCCGCTGATCGCCCCCGCGCTGCTCCTGATCCTGGTCTTCTCGCTCATCGGCACCCTGCAGTTCTTCAACGAACCACAGATCCTGCGATATCTGGCCGCCGGCACGATCGCACCGGGATTCACCCCCAACATGTACGCGTACCAGCAGGCGTTCGGGCTCGCGAACTTCAACTACGGATCGGCGATCTCGTTCGCGCTCGGCGGGGTCGTGTTCGTCTGCGTCTACGCGTTCCTGTTCTTCACCCGCAAGCGTAGGAGCTTCTTCTGATGACCGGCAGCGCCGGCGCACGCCGCCGTTCCCAGCGCCACCTTCCCCTGCAGATCTTCCTCGGCTTCCTGGTCGTGTATTTCCTGGTGCCGTTCTGGTGGGTCATCGTCAACAGTTCCAAGGACGCCCCCGGCCTGTTCGGCGGGAGCAACACCCTGTGGTTCGCCGACCAGGTCGACTACTTCGGCAACCTCCAGCGGCTGTTCACCTACGACGGCGGCATCTACGGCAGGTGGATCCTCAACTCCACGCTGTACGCGTTCGCGGGCGGGATCGGCGCCACGATCCTGTCCGTCATGGCCGGATACGGATTCGCCAAGTATCGGTTCGCCGGCCGGCGTTTCAGCTTCTCGGTCCTGCTCGGCGCGTTGATGGTGCCCGCGACCGCCCTGGTGATCCCCACCTTCATGATGTTCTCCGGGCTCGGCCTGACGAACACGATCTGGGCGGTGATCCTCCCGTCGCTGCTCAACCCGTTCGGCGTCTATCTGATGCACGTGTACGCGCGCGACGCCGTTCCCGACGAGATCCTCGACGCGGCGAAGGTCGACGGCGCGGGTGAGCTGCGGACGTTCCTTCAGGTCGCCTTCCCGCTGATGCGGCCGGCGGTGGTCACGGTGCTGCTCCTGTCGGCCGTGGCGTCCTGGAACAACTACTTCCTGCCGCTCGCCATGCTCTCCGACAACCGCCTTTTCCCCGTCACCGTCGGGCTCGGCCTCTGGCAGGGCATCGCCTCGGCGAACAATTCGGGCAGTACCTCCCTTTGGAGCCTCATCATCCTGGGCGCGCTCGTGTCGGTGATCCCGCTCGTCATCGCCTTCTTCACCCTCCAGCGGCACTGGCGCGGCGGACTGTCCGTCGGGGGCCTGAGATAGCCGGTCGTCCACCAGTTGATCAGCATGTAGAGAAAGGTGTCCCGATGTCGATGACCAACCGTCCGCTGCGCAGCCAGGAGTGGTTCGGCGCGGAAGGGCGCAACGGGTTCATCCATCGATCGTGGATGCGCAACCAGGGGTTCGCCGACGACGTTTTCGACGGCCGGCCCGTGATCGGCATCGCCACCACATGGTCGGAGCTGACGCCGTGCAACGCCCATTTGCGCGACCTTGCCGAGGCGGTGAAGCGCGGGGTGTGGGAGAGCGGAGCCCTGCCGCTCGAGTTCCCGGCGATGAGCCTGGGAGAGCCGGTGATGCGGCCGACCACCATGCTCTACCGCAATCTGCTGGCGATGGAGGCGGAGGAGCTCATCCGGGCCAACCCGCTCGACGGAGTGGTGCTGCTGTCCGGCTGTGACAAGACCACACCCGGGCTGCTCATGGGTGCGGCCAGCGTCGACCTGCCCACTTTGATGGTCACCGGTGGCCCGATGCTCAACGGCAAGTTCCGCGGCCGGGACATCGGGTCGGGCACCGACGTGTGGCGTTTCACCGAGGAGATGCGGGCCGGCCGGATGACCGCGGCCGACTGCGCCGAGGCGGAGATCTGCATGTCCCGCAGCCGCGGGCACTGCATGACCATGGGGACCGCCTCCACGATGGCCTGTGTGGCCGAGGCGCTGGGCGTCCAGCTGCCGGGGTCCGCGGCCCTTCCGGCGGTCGACTCCCGGCGGTACGCGCTCGCGCAGGCCGCCGGGCGCCGGATCGTCGCCATGGTGCAGGAGGACCAGCGGCTGTCCACCGTGCTCACCCGCGAGGCCTTCGAGAACGCCATCCGGGTCAACGCCGCGATCGGCGGGTCCACCAACGCCGTGGTGCACCTGCTCGCGATCGCCGGGCGCCTCGGCGTCCCCCTGTCGCTGGAGGACTTCGACACGCTCACCGCCGAGGTGCCCATGCTGGTCAACCTCATGCCGTCCGGCACCTACCTGATGGAGGACTTCGCGTACGCGGGCGGACTCCCGGCGCTGATGAAGGAGATCGCCTCCCTGCTGCACCTGGATCACGTCACCGTCAGCGGAAAGAGCGTGGCCGACAACATCAGCGGCGCCGAGTGCTGGAACCGCGACGTCATCGGCACCATGGACAAGCCGTTCCAGGCCGCCGGCTCGGGCACCGTCGTGCTGCGCGGGTCGCTCGCGCCGTCCGGGGCCGTGCTGAAGGTCTCCGCCGCCTCGGCCCATCTGCTCCAGCACACCGGACCGGCGCTCGTGTTCGACCGCATCGAGGACTACGTCGCCGCGGCCGACGACCCGGACCTGGACGTCACCGCCGACACGGTGATCGTGGTGCAGAACGCCGGACCGCGCGGCTACCCCGGCTTCCCCGAGGTGGGCAACATGCCCATGCCGCGGCGGCTGCTCCAGGAGGGGATCACCGACATGGTCCGGATCTCCGACGCCCGCATGAGCGGCACGGGGTACGGCACCTGCGTCCTGCACGTGGCCCCGGAGGCGTCCGTGGGCGGTCCCCTCGCACTCGTGCGTACCGGCGACCTGGTTCGGGTCGACGTTCCGGCGCGGAGCCTGGACCTGCTGGTCGACGAGGCGGAGCTCGAGCGCCGCCGCGCCGCCTGGCAGCCCCCGCAACCACCCGCCACCCGAGGCTGGGTGCGGCTGTACAGCGAGCACGTACTGCAGGCCGACAAGGGCGCGGACCTGGACTTCCTCGTCGGCGGCAGCGGCAGCGCCCCGCCCCGTCACTCACACTGACCGGCTCCCCGGTCGCAAGGGTCCGTGAGACGACCTTGAAGACCTCGGCTGCGGAGGGGAAAAATCCGTGCCGGGCGAGCCGTCCCCACGAGACGAGCGGCCCGTCATGGAGGCTCGTGTGGAGGAAGCGACGTACGACCTGTGCCATCGTGTCCGCGGCATGTGCGCGGACGCGTTGGCGGCGCTGCGGCCGGGACCCTTCGCGGACGCGGTCGGCGCCGTGGCCGAACGGCTCGCGGGCGACACTCTCGTGGTCGCCGTCGGGGGACGGCTGAACGCCGGAAAGTCGACGCTGGTGAACGCCCTGCTCGGGCAGCGCCTGGCGCCCACGGGCGGAACCGAGACCACCCTGGTCTCCGCATGGTTCAGGAGCCATCACATGAACCGGGTGTGGGTGCATTTCAACGACGGCCGCCCGCCCGCCTCGGTTCCGTCGCGCGTGGGCGGCGGGGTGCCGCGGTCGATCCCGTACGACCACACCGAGGTGAGCCACCTCGTCGTCGAGGCGGCCAACAAGGCGATCGGCCGAGCCTTCACCCTGATGGACACGCCGGGCAGAGACGCGGTGAGCGCGCTGGACGACTATTCGATGGCGTCGATCCGCACGGCCGACGCGCTCATCCTCGCCATGCCGCAGCCGGGCGAGGGCGACACGGCCACGCTCAGGGAGTTCCAGGAAACCATGCGCGGATCACGCCTGTCGGCGGCGAACGTGCTGGGCGTGCTCACCAGGATCGACCAGCTCGGCCAGGGCACCGACCTGGAGGAGGTGCGGCGGGAAGCGGACAAAATCGCGGCCCGGTCCGCCGGCCGGATGACCGGCCTGGTGGCCGAGGTGGTCCCCGTCGCCACGAAGCTGGCGGAGACCGCCCGGTGCGAGCGGCTGACCGAGCAGCACCGGCACGCACTGGGCATCCTCGCCGCCGCGGATCGCGACACGCTCGACGAGATGCTCTTCGACCACGAGGACTTCCTGCGGGTGGGTCTGGACACCGTGCCGGTCGAGACCGGAATGCGACAGGAACTGCTCGATCTGCTCGCCATTTACGGGATCCGGCAGGCCGTCGACGCGATCGACTGCGGCGCCCGGGACCTGTCGGCGCTCCGCGACGCGCTGTGCGAGAGATCGGGCATCAACCGGCTGCTGGAGCGCCTTCAGGAGCGGCTCGTCAACGGTGCGGACGCGCTGCGCGCCGACGCCGCCATGGCCGCGCTCCATAGGGCGGTTGACTTCGCCACCGCCGCTGAGCAGCAGGTCGCCGGTCGCCTGCGCGGCCTGCTGCGGGAGCTCGGACGGCATCCCGCGATGCGCAGGATGGAGCTGGCGGAGGCCGCCCAGGCGCACGCGGCCGGGACGTTGCCGCTGCCCGACAGGAACGCCGGCCAGTTGCACACACTGATGGCCGGGGTGACGAACGCCCAGCGGGCCGGGCTGCCCGAGGACGCCTCGCAGGACGAGTTACGAGGGCGGATCGGCGAACTCGTCGACGAATGGAGGAGCCTTGAGGCCGCGCTTCCCCGAAAGGGAAGGCGGCACACCACTGTGGTCCGCGAGGTGTTCGAGGCGTTGTATTTCTCCCTCCTGTAAGAAACATTCCTCCCCGCCGCGTCGTCCAAGGAGCGATCAGCGGCAGGAGGAGAAATGGTCCAGGCAACCCGGCATCCGCTCGCAGACGAGGTCACCTTGGTGGTGGCGGCCGTGGCCGACACGGCTCGGGAAGTGGGGGACATCGACAGCGCGACGATTCTCATGCAGGACTGCAGCATGGCACAGCTGCCCGGTTCAACGGTCGTGGTGGTCGGTGAGAAGAACCGGGGGAAGAGTTCGCTGATCAACGCCCTGGTGGGCAGGAGGGAGCTCCTGCCGGTCGACACGGACATCTCCACCCGGGTGCACGTCGCCGTGATCCATGCTGACGAGGACCAGGCCGTCGTGTACGGCAGCGCGTTCCCGGACGGCAAGAAGATCGAGCCGGCTGAGCTGCCGGAGTATGTCGACGAGACCGCCGCGGTGGATCCGAAGACCGGGCAGGACCGGCATCCCGGCGTCGAACGAGTCGAGCTGGGCGTCGCGTCGCCGCTGCTGTCCGAGGGGCTGGTGCTGGTGGACACGCCCGGCGTGGGCGGGCTCATCGCCGGGCACGCCGACATCACGCTGGCCACGCTGAACCGCGCCGACGCGCTGATCTTCGTGGTGAACGGCACCGGCGAACTGCACGCGTCGGAGCTCGCGTTCCTGGAACGCGCGACAGAGCGCATTCACACGGTCCTGTTCGTGCTGACCGGGATCGACAAGGCCCATGACGGCTGGCGCGCCGTGCTCGCGGAGAACCACCGCCTGCTCCGCGGTTCGCGGTTCGCCACAGCGCCGTGGTATCCGGTGAGCAGCCGCACCAAGCAGGAGGCCGACCGCGCCGCCGCGCAGGGCCGGGACGAACGTGCGGCGGTCCTCATGGAGCGCAGCGGATTCGCACCACTGCTCGCCGAGCTGCGTGACAACGTGATGCTGCGCATCATGGCCGACCGGCTCAAGGCGGTGCTCGGCTCCGCCGACGCGATCATCGCCACGCTCGACGAACAACTGGAACTGCGCCTGCGCTCGCTGGGGCTCGACCCCGGGCTGGCCGCCGCGGTGCGCGCACGTCAAGCCGAGCTGGCCGAGCTGCGCGGCAGAGGCGCTCAGTGGCGGACCGAGCTCGGTGAAGGCTTTCGCAAGCTGGAGTCGACGCTCCGGCGCGAACTGGAGGAGGGACTCAGCCGGCTCGGCGACCAGGCCCGGCAGGCGATCGACTCGGGTGGCCGGGAGTCGCTCAAGGATGTGCCGCGCAGCCTGGAAGACGGGATCCGCGGCCTCGTCCTCGACCTCCAGGGCGGCGTCCACTCCGGCGCGGAGAGGCTCGTCGGGGAGCTCGCCGGCCGCTTCGGGGTGCACGGCGTCTACGTCCCCAGGGCGGAGATCCTGCTCGACCGGTGGGATTCGACATATCGGGGGACCGGCCCCGGAGGGCCCATCGACTGGCCCGCGCCGGTCGCCGGCGCCGCCCGGGGAGCTCTGTCGGCCGAGCAGATCAAGGAGAAGCTCACGGAGTGGGCGCCGACCGTCGGCAGCGTCGGCGGAGTCTTCACAGGCATCGGCAGCCGGGTCGGGAAGATGTCCAAGTATGGCAAGCTCGGCCTCGCTCTCGGCGTCGTCGCCGGTGTCGGCGCGGCGATCGCGGGCCTCTTCATCACCCGGATCACCAAGACGAAGGAGGAGCTGAGGCGGATGACCAGCGACGCGCTGTTCCGGGCCCGCGAGACGCTGCCTTCCGCGCTGCAGGACATGCTGACCGGGGTGTTGCAGGAGGTGGAGGCGGCCGTCACGGAGCGGATCTCCGTCCGTGAGGCCGAGCTCGAAGAGGCGCTGGCCAGATCCGAGCGGGATCGCGAGGCCGCCGAGATCGAGCGGGAGGCCCCGCGCGCCGAGGCCAGGGCGCAGCGGGAGAACCTGGCCCAGCTCCGCACCAGGATCGCCGACCTCCGCCGCCGTCTCACCTCGGACGGGGTGTGACGCGATGGATGTAGCCGGGCGAAGAGGGCGGCGGCCGGCGGCGCCGCCACCCTCACGGCGTTCCGAGCGGGTCAGGCTCCCGAGGTCAGTTGCCGCTTGAGCTCGGTGACGTCGGTGCGCAGGGCGGCGAGGTGGGCGCGCTGGGCCCGGACCTTCTCGCGGGGGGCCTCGCGTTCCGCCTCGGCCGTCTCCCGGTCGTGCTCCGCCTCCGCGAGCGCCCGTTCCAACTCGTCGGCGCGCACGGAGATGCGCTCCGCGGCCCGCGACTCGACCTGGGTCATCAGCTCGGCGATCGACTCCTGAAGGGCGCCGGGGAGCGTCCTGCGGGCACGGTCGATGGCCTCGCCCACGGCCCGGCGAAGCTCGTTCTTGGTCCGATTGCTGGCGTAGGCGATGAGGCCGCCGATGACCGCGCCGATCGCGCTGACCACGACCAGGATCAGCGCGGCCTTGCCGCCCTTGGGCATCGCCTTCCACCCCGCGCGACCCGACCGGTAGACGTTTCCGGCGCCCTTCGCGTAGCTCACCAGCTTGTCCTGGACGTGCTGGGGCACCATTTCGCCGCTTCGCTGCTCCTCGGCGGGTGCGGGCCAGGCCACGGCCTGACCGACGTCGGCCGGCGTCGCACCGTCGTCGTACGGCTCCGCCTGCTGCCAGCGGTCCAGCAGAATCTCCGGCGGGGGCACGTAGACGCCGTGCACGCCGAATCTCTCCCCGAGGCGGGCGACCATCTGGTCGGCGGTGGCGTGCAGCGTGCCCTGCACGTCCAGGGCGAGGCCGCGGACGGCGTCCTCGAGGTCGCGCGGGACGGTGAACCGGATGTCCCTGCCGCCGGCGTCGATCGCCGCGTAGGCGTTCCGCTCGATCTCGCGCAACCCGGCTTCGATGTCGGTGCGCAGCTCCGCCTCCACATGCCGGAAGCCGTCGGCGAGCTCCGCCCGCCAGGAGGCGCCGGAGCCGCGCAGCTCCGTGAGCTCGGCCTGCCGGGCCCGGATGGACTCCATCAGCCGCGGGTCGAGGTCCAGCGAGCGGAGCCGCTGCTCGGCGTCGGCGTCCAGCAGGTCGATCACGCGGTCGGCGTTGTTCAGGAGCGCGATCAGCCGGTCCGCCGCGATCCGCAGCATGATGTTCTCGCGCAGCTCGGTCAGTAGCGGGACGAACCGGCTGTCCGCCAGCAGTGTCTCCGATCGGGCCTGGTTCCCGGCGGCGGCCGCGGAGTCGGCGTCGATCTTGAAGCGGTTGCTCACCGGGAACCAGGGCGCGGCCGCGAAGCGCGGCGCGTGCTCGCGCAGGAGCTTCTGGTTGAGCTTCAGCGTCTCCAGCCACGCCGAGTTCTTGTCGATCTGGGTGAGGGCGAACAGCACCGTGGGGATCCGCTCCGCCGCCTTTGTCAGGAAGGCGAGCTCCGACGCGTGGAATTCGCTCGTCGCGTCGACGACGAACAGGAGCGCGTCGGCGCCCTTCAGCGTGGCGAGAGTGATCGCGGTGTGCCCGGCGACGAGGCCGCCGACGCCCGGCGTGTCGATCAGGACGAGCCCCTCGGACAGCAGGGGAGAGGCGACCCCGATGTCGACCCGCTCCACCCCGGGGTGTCGTTCCTCGCCGGTCGCCGGGTCGATCGCCCGGGCCTCGTCGACGTACTCGGGGATCTCCGTGAGGGGGATGCTCATGCCGTCGGGATGCTCGGCGAGGCCGTGTACGGTTGCCTGATCGGTCTCGGCATAGCGCACCGCGACGTGGACGCGGGTCGCGACGTCGGCGTTCACGGGCAGCAGGCCACGTCGGCCCACGAGGGCGTTGATGAGCGAGCTCTTCCCCCGTTTCTTCTCACCGACCACCACGACGGCCGACCCGGGCATGCCTGCCAGCAGGCACTCCTGGGCGAGCATGGCCGCGCTGTCGGTGTCGCCCGACTCGTGTGCCGCATCCGTGATCTGCTCGACGGTCCGTACGACCTGTCCCGCCAGCGGGTGCCGCGTTGCGAATGTCATCTGCGCTCCTCACTCCGATGCCCCCGTTGGACGACGGCCCCCGGCCCGATGTTCCTGGGCCACTTGTTCACACGAGCGAGAGGTAGAGGTGCTCGAAGATCTCCCGGACGAGCGTGGCGTGCAGACCGGCCCGGCGTGGCAGCCGGGTCTCCAGCACCCGCCATTTGCCCACGCGCTCCGCGGCCACCCGCCGGAGCTCCTCCCGCGACGACTCGTCCGGAACGCCCAGACGCTGTGCCGTCGTCGTCCCGGTCATCAGGGCCTGCAACTGCCCGGCCTGCTCCGGGTTGAGGGGAAGATCGCCCGTGGCGTGGGCCTGCGAGACCTCGGCGAGCTCCACCCGGCGCAGCTCCGGCTCCCGCCTGAGGCGGCTGAGCTGCTCGCGCAGCCGTTCGGCGACGTCTTGCTCGTCCGGCTCCGCACTGTCGAGCGCCTGTTCCAGCAGTGCGGCGGCGGAGTCGGCCCGCAGCGCGTCCGCGCTGCCGAGGAAACGCTCGCGCAGGCAGTCGAGCAGGCGGTTGATCCCCGATCTCTCCCGCAGCGCCTCCAGCAGGTGGGGCAGGTCCCGGGCGCCGGCGTCGATGGCGGCTAGCGCTTCCCTGATGCCGTGGAAGCCCAGCAGGTCCAGCAGCTCACGCCGAGTCGCCGGATCCACCGGTACGGTGTCGAGCGCGACGGTGAGGAGGTAGTTCTCGGAGTAGAGCATGTCCTCCAGGGTCTGCGCATCGGCCGTGGCCAGCGTCCGCAGTGCCCGTTCGTGCTTGTCGGTGAATGCCTGGCATCGGGCCGCCTGGGCGAGTTTGGTGGCCACCGGCACGACCTCGCACACCAGGCCCTTCAATCGTTCCGCGCCCCGTGAGGCGACCTCGGCGCCGATGCGCCGCTGCTCGTCGGGAGGTGCGGTGCCGTCACCCAGGCGGTCGATCTGGCTGAGCACGCCGATCACGTTCGCCGCCGACAGCCGCGAGCCCGCCATGACCAGCCGGAACTCCTCCAGCGCCTTCTCCTCATCGGCGCCGGGGTGCGGCATGACGAGGATCAGGGCGTCGGCGCGGCGGATCGAGGCCATCGCATAGTCGTCAAGGGCGCTGAGCGCGTCCCGGCCAGGGGTGTCCACGAGAACGAACTCGCTGCCGAGCCGTTCGTTGGTCACGCCGACGGTGATGTGGCTGATGCTCTCCCTCGGGTGGCCCAGGGTTTCGGGGACGCCGCCACCTGGGCGGGCCGGGACCTCCGCGTCCGGCCGCCCGTCGTTGAAGTGCACCAGGATCCGGTTCTGGTGGTGGTGCCTGAACCACGCCGAGACCATCGTCGTCTCGGTGGCACCGGTCGGCGCGAGCCGCTGCCCGAGCAGCGCGTTGACCAACGTCGACTTGCCCGCGTTCAGGCGACCTCCCACCGCGACACTGAGCGTGTCGCGGGCGAGTCGCTCCCGGACCTCGAGCACGGCCGTCAGGAACGGCCCCGGCCGCAGGGACGCCTCGGCCTCGGCGCACATGGCCCGGACCCGGTCGCACAGGCTGTGGTCTGTCATCGCCCTCCTCCGACGAACACTGATCGCCCGTTGTTGGACGACCGGCGGCCCGCGTATGTGCCCGTGGACATGTGCATTCCAAGAACTTCGGGGGGTTCGGAACATTCGCCTCCCAGGCCACGTCAAACGCGCGATCCAGGAGGGGAGGACGCGATGGACGGCTGGCGGCTGTCGATCGACTTCGGTACGAGTTTCACCACCGCCGCCATGGAGGTGGCGGGCACGATCAGCACGCTGGAAATCGGCAACAGCCGTTATCTGCCGTCCCTCGTCGCGCTGGGGACGTCGGGCGAGCTGGTCACCGGCGGGGAGGCCGCGCATCTGGCCGCGCTGATGCCCGATCGCGTCGAGCGGCTGCCCAAGCGTGCGCTGGTGCGCTCGGACCACGTGCTCCTGGGCGGCGCCACCGTCGCCACCGTCGACCTGGTGGCCGCCGTGCTCGCGCGGGTGTACGGCGAGGCGCTGCCGTTCCACCGCGGACGGACGCCCGAGGAGGTCGTGCTGACCCACCCCGCCAAGTGGGGGAGGGAGGACCTCGGAAAGCTCGGGCAGGCGGCCGAGGTCGCCGGCCTGCGTGGCGTGCGCTTCATGCCCGAACCGGTCGCGGCGGTGCTGCACCACGCGGCCGGTTGCCCGGTGCCGCAATGCGCCACCGGGGGCGCCGGGCGGGACATCCCCGTGGGGGGATGCGTGGCGGTCTACGACCTCGGCGGCGGTACGTTCGACACGGCCGTGCTTCGCCGTACCGAGCGGGGGTTCGAGACGGTGGGCAAGGTCGGCGGCGACCCGTTCCTCGGCGGCGAGGACTTCAACGAGAGGCTGCGCGATCTCCTCGGAGCGTCCGCCCGCGTGGTCGACCCGGGGCCGTGGGACGACCTGTGGGAGTCGGAGGACAGGGCGTCCGTGAGCGGCCGTGCCCAGGTGATCCGCGATGTCGTCACGGCCAAGGAGGCGCTGTCGTCCCTGCCCGAGATCGCCATGGATGTGCCGGGGTATGACGTGCGGTTCCTCATCCGCAGGCGCCAGTTCGAGGAGGCCGTTTCGGAGGATCTGGAGCGCAGCGTCAAGCAACTCCTGGACACGATCGGTTCCGCGGGCCTCGCCCCGGCCGATCTGGACGGGCTGGTGCTGGCAGGCGGCGCCAGCCGGATGCCGCGCGTGTCCGATCTCCTCGCCGAACGGCTGGGCCTGCTCCCGCACGTCACCCCCGACCCGAAGAGCGTGGTCGCGCACGGGGCGCTGCTCGCCCTGGCCGACCCACCCTCGCCCCCACCCAGCCCCGACCCCTCGCCGGAGCCGCCGACGTGGCACAGCGGCGGGCCGCCACCGCAGCACCCCAATCTGCCGCCATGGGACTGATCCTGAAGGAGCGAGATGAACATCGTGATGCTCGGCCATAATGCCGCGGGCAAGACCACATACGTCTCCCTGATGTACGCGAGGATGTACGAGGGCATCGAAGGCTTCGGCCTGCGCGCGTCAGCCGTTGACGACCACCGTGTCTTCGTCGCGGCGGCGGAGGGCATTCGGTGGGGACGATATCCGCAGCCGAGCGACCATCGCGCGGTCTTCGACCTCGTGCTGCAGCACGGGGGCAGGGACGTCTACCCCTTCACCTGGCGGGACTACCGGGGTGGCGCGCTGAACGAGCACGTCCGCGACAGCCCGCAGGCGGCTGAGCTGCACGAGGATCTCAAGGCGGCCGACGCGATCCTGGTGTTCGCCGACGCGCACCGACTGGCGACCGATGCTCGCGGGGACAGGGAGGCACGAAGGATCATCTCCCATGTGCAGCGTGCGCTCGATGCGCCGCGTACGGGCAACGCGGTGGTGCTGGTTCTCCTCACCAAATGCGATCTTGTCGACTTCGGCAGGGCCTCGGTCGGTGAGCGCGTGACCGCGCCCTTCGGCGAGTTGCTCAACGCGACCGACTCCGACGAGAAGGTGGTCGGAGGGCTGATCCCCGTCGCGTGCGGGCCTCGGCCGCGCAACATCGAGCTTCCGGTGTTGCTGTGCCTCTACTACGGCCTGACGAACAGGGTGACGGCCCTGCAGTCGATGATCGACAACCACATGCGGGACGCCCGGGATCGGGCCGAGCACGACACCCTGCTCAACCGCTGGATCAGCCGGGCGGTGGGGGAGCAGTCCCACGCCGACCGGGTGAACGCCCTGTGGCACGCCGCCAAGCAGGAGTACGACCGGCTGACGCCGCTGCTCGACCCGGCCAGGCAACTCAAGCGCTATCTCGACCGCGCGATGGGCGCGGTCTCCTGACGTCGTGAAAGGGGTTTCAACGTGGGCGTCTCGAAGATCACGGTGACGATGCTCGGCCCAAGCCACTCGGGCAAGACCACGTTCATGTACGGCATGTACGCCACGCTCTCCGCGGGCATCGAGGGGTACTTCCTCAATGCCAAGGACCCCGACAAGGACCTGGATCTGATGGACAACTGGGACCTGCTGTGCGACGAGGGACAACTGCCTCCGCCGACGGCGGATGTGCCGATTTCTTATGAGTTCGTCTTCAAGCACGGCGTGCGGTCGCTGGTGGACATCGACTGGATGGACTTCCGCGGGGGCGCCACGGTGGAGCGTGCGGGCGCTCCCGAGTCATTGTCTGACGTGGTGAAGCTGCGGGAGCGGCTGAAGGAGTCGGACAGCATCTACCTCGTGCTCGATGGGCGGTACGTCGGCGAATGGATCAAAGACGGCGCTCCGGCGACCGTCACCCGTGGCCCCATGAAGGTGAGCCACCTGTCCAACCACATCAGCAGGACCGTGGAGGAGCGGATCAACGCCGGGCTGCCCGCACCCTCACTGGTCGTGCTGATCACGAAGATCGACGTGCTCGCCGAAATCACCGGCATGCCGAAGAAGGATGCGATCTTCAGGGCCATGGACAATCTTCAGAACCTGGTGCCGATCGCGTTTTCCGAGGGCGTGACCACGCTGATCTGCCCGGTCCAGTTGGGAGACTTCGGCATCGGGGACCACCGGAAGGTGGATCCGGCCAAGCTCGATGTGCGCTACATGCACAAGCCGATCATCTTCTCGCTGCTGTACGACATCAACTGTCGGATAGCGCGCGACTCACGCAGGCTCGAAGAGCTCCGGGCACGCGGGCAGGCCACCGAAGGTGAGCTGGAGCAGTTGCGGGCAGGTTTCTGGAACGGCTTCTTCAAGCGAAGCCAGATAGCCGAGCGGATCGACGGCCTCGGCGGCATTCGGGCGGCGGTAGAAGAGGTCAGTCAGGAACTGGAGACCGCCCGCACCCGGGTGGACCAGCTCTGGAAGGAGCTCAACACCCTGCGGATCGTCGAGGACGGGAAAATCCGGGAGAACGGAAAGAGCCGATGACGATGTGGACCCCGGTCGTCTACGGCCGCACCCACCGGGCCGACAGATGGTGGCGCGCCCTGCCCGCGGGGATCTCGCCGAACGGCTGGATTGCGGATGCGGTGAATGCGGCGGTGGCGGGCGGCCGCGGTCTGAGGTGGCCCGAGGCCGTCAGTGAGGCCGCCGGTGAGACCTCCCGGCCTGAGGGTTCACGCCTGGAGGGCCGCTATCTCCTCGCCCGCAGGGTAAACGGTGGGGACGGCATGAATCGGGCGAACGGCGTGCTCGTGGGCGTCGCCTGCTACGCCCGCGCGCTCAGCCAGGAGATGCACACCGATGAGGCTTCCCGCGAGCTCTACTGCTTCGTCGGCTGGTGGGGCACTCCGCAGACGCCGTCCGACATTCCGAGTTTCGCGGCGTTGACGGAGAACTGCGAGCGCTGGGCCGGCGACGTCTATCAGACGTATTTCGAGCAGGTGTGGAAGGAGCACCCCGCCCGGGTCCACACCCAGGAGAGCGTCCCCGAGACCGCGCCCTGGGCCCAGGATGACCCGGTGGCCGACGGCCTCGTGGAGAGCCCGGCCTCGGCCCCGGAGGTGACGCCGCCGCCGCTTCTCGGTGTCGGGCCCGCGGGGTTCACCTCGCGAAAGGACGAGGTCCTGCTCTATCCGGCCTCCCACGCCGAACGTCTCTGGGACGAGGGCAGAAGAACGAAAGTCCCCTTCACACTGGTGACCGGATGGGACGCCTCGGCGCAGGCCCTCCTGAGGCCGGTGACTCACCTGTGCGCGGCGGACATTCACGAGCCCCGGACCGTACCGGCGCCTGTCATCGCTCAGCCTCCCCCGCCGTCTCCGAAGCCCGGTGGCAGGAAGCCCGAGGACAAGAAGCCCGATGCTGATCTCCTCGGCCAGTTCCTGACCGAGGTCGGCAAGGTCATCCGCTCGTTGCGGTCGCCTGCACCGGAGAAGAACCAGAAGCCGGGTCGCTCGCAGGGCCCCGCCGGTCACGGCTCCGAGGGCAGGCCGGGCCGTACGGGTGACCTGGGCACGGGCAAGAGCCGGCACGTTTCCTCCCAGGGCAAGGAAGAGAGCTCTGGCCAGAACTTCTTCTCCTCGCAGAAGAAGGCATCACCTCCGGTGAAGGCGAAGTTCCCGGAGAAGACGGGGGACGTGAACGAGCTGGATGACCTGTAGCCGCGAATACGCCGGGCGCGGTTCCGCGGGTCGTCATCCGTCCTGCCGAAAAACAGGAACCGGCCGGAAACATCCGGCCCCATGGGCGTCGTCCAACGGTAGACGAGGAATCCGACCAGGCAGAGAGGTAAGGGTTATGAACGCGCAGAACCCGCAGAACTTGCCGATGCGGTTGAGCCCGGTGCCGGAACCGCCGCAGGCACAGGAGCCCGAGCGTGTCCACAGCCAGCCCGACCCGACGTCGGCCATCACGGGAGGGATCGTGGCGGCCCTGGCCGCCGCCGGGGCCATCGCCGCCCTGATAGCGAGGAGCAGGAGCACCGAGCGGCTCTGATACGGAGACCGACAGCGCTTCGCGGCGGCCCGGGACCATCGCGCTCCCGGGCCGCCGCGGGCCTTCAGCCTCGCCTCGAACCCCGTTTTCAGTCTCAAGGCCATCGCCGGGCCGGAACACTCGTTCCGACCCGGCGATGGCCTTGTCGTGTCTTTTCGTACGGCCGGGCGGTCAGGCGTCGGGGGCCATGCCGTTGTCGCCGTGGACATAGTCGTCCATGGACAGGTAACCGGTGTGATCCGCCGCCTCGATCACGTCGTCGCTCGTGTAGTGGCCGTCGTCCCAGGTCATCTCGGACATGTTCTCTCCCGTCCAATAGTTGGGGTCACCGGCGGTGAGCCGGCTGTCGTGGAGCATCCCCTGCAAGGTGTCCTCGCGGATGGACTCGACCGGGGCGGACCTGATCGCCGCCCGGAGGGCGTCGAGGTCGTCCGGCCCGATCGCCTGATCGGGGTCGGTCTCCGGGAACTGCGACATCGACCACCAGCCGTCGTCGCCGGACTCGGTCATGTCGCGGTCAGGCCGGCGGCCAGCGTGGCGCACCGGTCACGCAGACCGGCCAGTTCGTCCACGCCCGACTGGATGAGCGCCCGCTTCCCGGCGACCTCCTCCTCGGCCGCCGCGGCCATGCGCTCATACTCGGCAAGGACCTCCTGCGCGGCACGGACACGGTCGGCCAGTTGCGCCGAGATCCCCTCTTCGATCCGGCGCCGGAGGTCGCGCAGCGCCCCCTTGATCGCGGCGGGCACCTCGGTCTGGATCTCGCGGAGCACCATCTGCAGGTGGAGGCTGGCGTTCCTGCGGCCGGCCGCAGCCTCCTCGCGCTTCTTACGGACGCGCTGGAGGTAGACGGTGGCTCCGACGCCCGCGAGCGCCGCCACGCCCGGGGCGACGATGTTCCCGAGGATGCCGAAGGTCATGAGGCCGGGTCCGATCGTGGTGAGCATGCGCTCGGCCGTACTGCCCTGCACCGGATCCTCCACCTCCGTAATGCCGGCGGCGGGCAGCCGCAGCCGGTCGGGCAGCGGGTTGCGTTCGGACACCGAGGCGACCTCGGCGTCGACGGCCCCGGCGATCTCCGTGGCGATGGCGTTCACGCCCTTGCGCAGCCGATTGTCAAGGTCCAGCCACATGGCCTCGACCGTCGCGTCGATCTCCCGGGGGAAGGCGCGGAGCTCCTCCGGGGTCCCGGTGGCGATCTTGTTGTTCGCCTCCGTGGTCAGGTCGTTGCGCAGCCGCCCGAACTGGTGGTGGAGCTCCCGCTCCAGATCCCCCATCGTGGTCTGCAGACGAGACCGCCACGACGCGTCGGTGCTCTGCACCCGCTTGAGCCGGTCTCTGCGCTCCGCCACCGCCCGCGCCAACTCGGGATCTCCGCGCAGGGACTCCAGCAGCGTGAGCTGCGCGGCGTGGATGTCCTCGACCGTCGTCTTGGCCACCTTGAGGGCGTTGCCGTTCCGTACGGCCTCTGCCCGGGCGATCACGCTTCCACGTAGCCCGTCGATGAGGTTCCGTACCCCGCTGCTCGCCCGGCGATCGGCGGCGATGTCCGGCCTGCCGTCGGCCTCGGCCTCGGCGGCCTCCTCATACCGCAGCGCGCTGACCGGATGCCAGGGAGCGTCCGCGAAGCGCGGGGCGTGGTGCGCGAGCAGCTCACGGTTGCGGTCCAGGATCTTCTGCCATTCGGCGTACTTGTCGATCTGGGTCAGCGCGAAGATCACCGTCGCGGTCCGGTCGGTGATCCGGGCGAGGAACTGGAGCTCCGACTCGGTGAACTCGCTCGATCCGTTCACCACGAACAGCAGGGCGTCCGCCCGGTCGATGACCGCCAGAGTGAGCGCGGTGTGACCAGCCACGAGCCCGCCGACACCCGGGGTGTCGATCATGACCAGGCCCTCGGCCAGCAGCGGGCTCGGCAGCCCCACCTCCACATGCCGGACGCCGGGGTGACGCGCGGCCTGGGTCAGCGGATCGAGCGCGCCATACTCGGCGATGTCGTCGATCGAGATCAGCCGCCCCGCCTCTTCCGGGCCCTCGAAAACCCGGGCCACCGGCTCTTCCGCGTGCCGTACGGTCAGGTGCACGTTGGTGGCCACGTCGGCGTCGACCGGGAGCAGGCCGGGCCGCTCGACGATCGCGTTGATGAGCGAGCTCTTGCCGCGCTTCTTCTCGCCCACCACGACGACGGTCGCGGCGCCCGCGCCGAGCCGCGCCTGCTCGGCGCGCACCGCCTGCGCCGCATCTTCCCGCCCGAACTCCTCGGCGGCGTCGGCCACCTCGCCCAGCAGCCGGCGAACCTCGGCCGTGCCGGTCATTTCGCCGCGTCCTCGTTGACGTACACGATGACCTCGGGCCTGCGCACCCACGTGCCGCGGTCGCGGTAACCGGCGAACAACGTCGCGGCGACGGTCATGTGCCGCGCCGGGTCATCGGTCAGCTGCCGATCCACCGCGTCGTACGCCTCCGCGTCGAAAGGCTCTCCGTCGGGGACGACCACGTCGACACCCACCTTCGCGAGCCCTTCGTTGAGCCGCTCCCACAGCGCGGGCTTGGCGTCCCGAAGCCGGTGCGCCATGTCGATGCAGATGCCGAGCAGCTCCTCCTCCCTGGACGGGTGGGCGGCAGGTTCTTCCGCCGATCGCCGGGCGAGCTCGTCGTAGTCGATGTCGGCCCACGGGCCGGCCTCGGCCTCAGGCCGGGCCGGCGGCGGCTCCGGAGCACTCCGCCTCGCGTATACGACACCGGACGCGTAGCCCGCGGCGAACCCGGCGACCGCCGAACCTATCGCCCATCTGTTCATCGAATCTCCTTCGGTATGGCGATTCCCCCTTCGGCTTCGGAGAGGAGGAGGTCGATACCCGGTCCCTTCCTGCTGCTGAAGTCGGAGTTCGGTCTTTAGACCACGCGCGTGCCGTGGATGTTCCAGCCGGTTTCACGATCGGCGGGAGCGGTACAACTCCGCCTCGCACATCTCGCGGGCGAGCCGCGCGAGCCGTACGGTCGACCGGGAGAAGGAGGCCTCCGCCCGTTTGAGGCGGGCGATCCTGGCGGGGGTCGCCACGTCGCCCTTGCCCGTGTCGTCGAGCAAGACGAGCACGTCCCCTTCCAGTTCGGCGGGAACGGCGGCCCCGGCCGCCACGACCGAGCTGAGGGTCGCGGCCAGCTCCGCGCGGCGCATCGCGGGCTCGGCGCGCACCCGGGACAGGCCCGCGCGCAGCGTGGCCACGGCCATGCGCTCCGCCGGCGACACGGCGCCCCAGCCGATCCGATCCAGCGCCGCCACGGCTGCGCTCGCCCGAAGGCCGTCCGCGCCGTCGACGAACCGCTGCCGGACCACGTCGAACAGGCCCTCCACACCCGAGCGCCGCCACAGCGCTGCGGCGAGCTCCGCCCGGCCCGCCGTACCGGTGTCGATCAGGGCCAGGCTCTCGCGCAGGCCGTAGCCCCCAAGCAGCCGCCACAGCCGGCGGCGTCCTTCGGGCGAGACCGGGCAGTCCCGCCACGCGAGCAGGTCGTCAAGCGAGGAGATCAGGTATTTGCGCTCGACCGCGGGAGCCGCCCCCGCCAGGTCGCGCAGCCAGCGCGCGTCCTGGTCGGTCAGCCCGTCGGCCAGCGTCGCCTGCGCGAGCATCCCCACCACCGGCACGACGCCGGACAGCAGGGCGCGCAGCCGTGCCTCGTAGCCCGCCGCGATCCGGGTGGCCTCCGGCCATGGGTCGCCCTTCCCGGTGCCGAGCTCGTCGATCCGGCTCAGCACGCCGACCGCGTTGACGATCGACAGGCCCGACCCCGACAGCGCGGCGCGGAACGCCGCCAGCGCCTCCTCGTCCCCCTTCCCGGGCAGCGGCATCACGTAGACGAGCGCATCCGCCTGCCGCAGCGCCACCAGCGAGTCGCCGTCCAGCCCGGTCGGCGAGTCGAGGCCCGGCGTGTCCACCACCGTGTGCCGCCCGCGCAGCACGTCGTTGCGGGCGTGCACGGTCACCGACGAGATCTGCCCGTGCGGCAGACCGAGATCGGCCGGGATGCCGCCCGGACCCATCGGGATCTCGTACGGCCGGCCGTCGCGCGGCGTGACCTCGATCCGGTCCCGGTCGCCGTGCCGGAACCAGGTGACGACCCTGGTGCACTCGGTGGCGTCGGTCGCCGCCAGGCGCCGGCCGAGCAGCACGTTGACGAGGGTGGACTTCCCGGCGTTGAGCCGCCCGCCGACCGCCACGCGCAGCGTCGGCTCCGAGAGCCGTGCCGCCACCTCCCGCACCGCCGTACGCGCCGGGCCGTCCGGGAAGCGCCCCTCCGCCTCCTCGCACAGCCGCGCCACCGCCGCGCACAGCGGCCCCCCACCCGCCGCCGCCCCCATCACAGCCTCCCCTCGGCCACAGCCCGGCGCACCCGCTCGTCGATTACTCGCAGAGCGTTCCGGAGCCCGTCCAACAGGGCGTTCAGATGCGCAAGCTTGGCCCTGAGCGGCAGGCTCCCTTCGTTCACTTCCTTCAACGTGTGCGTACGGAGACTGCTCGCGTGCTCGATGGGCCCATGTAATTCCGGCACCGCTTCTCCGAGCTGGTTGACCTTGACAGGTGGATCGAAGAAGGCGGCGAGCTCCTGAAGGTAGGTGTAGTAGAGGCCCCAACGCTCCTCCACCTTCCATTTGATCCTCAAGCCGATCAGGGGGGGCGCGATGGGCTCGATGACAGGAACGTGAGGAAGCACCCGGTAGTTCTGGCGGACGAACGCGGAGATGTCTCCGGTCAGTGCCGCATATTCCGCTGCCGACTTCGCGAGCCGGCACCTGTCCAGCAGTGGGAGCCAGTCCGCGTGCTGTTTGATCAATGCGTCCCGCTGGGAGGTGAAAAGATCCGTCCCGTGCGCCGACCCCAGACAGAAGAGTGCCATTTGATCGCAGTAAGTCTCGAAAAGAATTTCGGCGTCCAGTCTCAGTCTCTCCTGCTGGTTCTGCGGACTGTGGTTCGGTGACTTTTCAGACAACGACATGATCATCAGCGTGGAGGATGGTTCGGGAACTACCGACACGGACTGGCGCAGCGGCCCCAAAGCCAGCGGGCGACGGCTGGGCTTCGGTGCATCGGTGCGGCGGGCGTCGATGGGCCGAGTCCATTCCCGCTCCGGGTTCGGGCGAGGCGGTGGTATCGGGATGCGAGGTTCACCGGGTCGGGCAGCCTCAGGCTTGGTTTGAAGCGCACCGAGGGTGACGACGGCTTTGGGGTCGGCTGCGAGGTCGGGGGTGCGGCCGAGGAGTTGGCTGAGCAGGTCGCTGACGAGGGGGATGCGGCTGGAGCCGCCGGTGAGGTAGACGGCGGTCAGGTCGTGTGGTGTCAGGCCCGCATTGGTCAGCACCTCTTGGAATGTGGTGATCGTCGTACGTAGGTCCTCCGTGATTGCTGCTTCGAACTCGGTGCGTGTCACACTCACCGGTAGGTCTCCGACTATGACCTGCCGGGTGGTGGTGTCGGAGAGCAGTTCCTTGGCCTCGGTGATCTCCCGTCGTAGTAGTGCCCGGTCGCGGACGGCGCGTGGCCCGGTGGCCTGGGTGAAGTCCTGCCATGCGGTCGGGTCGAGCGTCATGGCGTGGTCGGCGATCAGTTCGTAGAGGGCTTCGTCGAAGTCCTCGCCGCCGATGCGGTCGCTGCCGCCTTGGGCGATGACGTCGAATCCCGCCCGGGTGCGGCGGAGGACTGCGATGTCGAAGGTCCCGCCGCCGAGGTCGTAGACGGCGACGTGGGCCCCGACGGGAAGACCCCCGGTCTGGGTGTAGAACGCGGCGGCGGCGACTGGTTCGGGGACGAACCTGACGGGAGTGAGTTCGGCTCGCTTGGCGGCCTCGCCCAGGGCGGCGATTTGCTGGGCGTCCCAGGCGGCCGGGTGGGTGAGCACAACCTCGTTGGGCGGTTGGCCGCCTGCTCTGCGAATGGCTTCGGCCGCCATCGTGGACAGGACGGCGGCGACCAGATCTTCCGACGCCACCGGCGCACCGCCGAGCAGCAGGGGAGCGCCTTGGGCGAGGGTGCGTTTGGGCGTCCGTGCCACGTTCGCCGGCGAGACGGCGGCTTGGCTGGTGGCCAGCCGTCCGGTCAGCAGTGCGCCGTGCTCATCCCGGTACACCACGGACGGCAAGTATCTGCCGCCGTCCACCTCAAGGACCTCGGCCCGGCCATCGCCCGTGATCGCCGCGCACGTGAAACACGTACCGAAGTCAATCGCCAGCGTCCAACCACTCATGTCCGTCTCTCCCATTTCAGATGCGTCCAGTGGTCTGCGGCAGTCACCAGGAGTGTCGAACCCCGAACCGATGACCGAATCACCCATGTCCAGCGGCGACCCATAGTCGAGCCGTCTTGTCGTCGCTGGCGGTGGCGAGGGTGACCCCGTCGGGGCTGAACGCCACGTCGTGGACCGGACCGGTATGGCCTTTAAGAACGATCGTCGGCAAAGGTTGATCTAAGTTGTGGATGTCCCATAGCCGGGCGGTCCCGTCGTTGTTGGCAATGGCGAGGGTGGTTCCGTCGGGGCTGAAGACAACGTGCGAGATCGAGTTGCGGACGCCGCCGCCGCGAGGGCCTCCGCCGGGGTTGAAGCCGCCCGCGACCCAGCTGTGGTGGCGTTTGAGGGTATTGAGAGGCATGGGTTGGCTGGGATCGCGGAGGTCCCACAGCCGGATGGCGCTGCTGGTAGTGGCGAGGGTTGCGCCATCGGGGCTGAACGCTACACCTGTGACTGATGAGCGGTGGCCATCGAGGGTATTGAGGGGCACGGGTTGGCTGGGATCGCGGACGTCCCATAGGCCGACGGTCCCGCTGGGGTAGCCAGCGGTGGCGAGGGTTGTGCCGTCGGGGCTGAACACTACCCACCAGACCCAGTTGTGGTGGCCTTTGAGGATGCTCAGTGGTTGGGGCTGATGCAGGTTGCTGATGTCCCAGAGCCGGGCGGTCCCGTCGTTGCTGGCGGTGGCGAGAATGGTGCCGTCAGGACTGAACGTCACGCCTTCGATCCAGTCAGTGTGAGCTCGAAGGGTGGTCAGCAGGTGGGGTCGGTCTGGGTTGCGGATGTCCCACAATCTGGCGGTCGCTTCTCGGCCGGTGGTAGCAAAGGTGGTTCCATCGGGGCTGAACGCGATATGCCTGAATGAAACTCCGTGGCCATTGAGGATGGTCAGCAGGTGGGGTCGGTCTGGGTTGCGGATATCCCACAATCTGGCGGTCTCGTCATAGCTGGCGGTGGCGAGGATGGTTCCGTCGGGACTGAACCTCACTGCGTCCACCCCTTTGGCGTGGCCGACCAAGGTAGCGCGATGGCTCATGGCGGATACCGGCTTGGGCTTGGACCTGTGAGGCGGATCTGTCCTGCTCTCTTCGTGATCCTCTGAGGGGCGCGGCTTTCTGGGGCGGGTGAGGGCGCCGAGGGTGACGACGGCTTTGGGGTCGGCTGCGAGGTCGGGGGTGCGTCCGAGGTGGTGGCTGAGTAGGTCGCTGACGAGGGGGATGCGGCTGGAGCCGCCGGTGAGGTAGACGGCGGTCAGGTGGCGTGGTGTCAGGCCGGCTTCGGTGAGTACGCGTTGGAACTCGGTGATCGTCTCCCGTATGTCGGCTTCGATGGCCTGGTTGAGTTCGTCGCGGGTGATGCGAATGGCGTGGTCGCCGACGATGACGGTGCGGGTCAGTTCGACCGACAGGAGTTCCTTGGCTTCGGTGATGTCGCGTCGCAGCAGGGCGCGGTCGCGGGTGGCGCGTAGTCCGGTGGCCTGGGTGAAGTCCTGCCAGGCGGCCGGGTCGAGTGTCGTCGCGTGGCCGGCGACCAGTTCGTGCAGGGCTTCGTCGAAGTCTTCGCCGCCGATGCGGTCGTTGCCGCCTTGGGCGATGACGTCGAATCCGGTGGTCGTACGGCGGAGCACGGCCACGTCGAAGGTTCCGCCGCCGAGGTCGTAGACGGCGACGTGCGCCCCGGCGGGGATGTCCTCACGCTGGGTGTAGAAGGCGGCGGCGGCCACGGGTTCGGGGACGAACCGGGCGGACGGCAGGTGTGCTCGTTTCGCGGCTTCGCCCAACGCTGCGATGTCGTCGGATGTCCAGGCGGCGGGGTGGGTGAGCACGACTTCCTGGGGTGGGACGCCGCCGGAGCGGCGTAGTGCCTCGCCTGCCATGGTGGACAGGACGGCGGCCGCGAGGTCTTCGGCGTCGACCACGGCGCCGCCGAGCAGCACGGGGGATCGGTTCACGAGTTCCCGTTTGGGGACCCGGGCGACCCGGGCGGGGAAGGTCTCCGCCTGGCTGGCGGCCCGGCGGCCGGTCAGCAGCTCGCCGGACTCGTCCCGGTAGACCAGGGACGGCGTGTACCGGCCGCTGTCGGTTTCCAGGACCTCCACCTGCTCCCCGACCCGGATCGCCGCGCACGTGAAACACGTACCGAAATCGATCGCCAGCGACCAGTCGCTCACGGTCGTCCCTCAAGTTCGGAGATCTTGCCGATGGCCGGGTGGGTCACTGGTGGGAGGAACACGGGAACGTCGACCTCCAGTCGGGCGCTGGTCCTCGGAGGGAGCGGCGGGTGGCGGTGGCGGTGCATTTCGATTCGACGTGTTGGACGTGTCGCCCGCTCGGTATGTTTCCTCCCGCCGTCCAGATCTTGGTGTAGGGGTCCCCGCGTATCTATCCTCAAGGCACTCAAGGTGATCACATTCTGTGCTCTCACCCTCGACCACCACGTAAATTACGCGTCGGGCTCTGCGCTCCGTGATGACGCGCGGCGCGGCAAGGTGGCCGGCGACCGCCGTTACCGCCGGATTCGATCGGACGACCATGGTCAGCAGTCCCCGACGGCCCACAAGCGCACCGTTCCGTCCTTAGCCGAGGTGGCGAGGGTGGTGCCGTCGGGGCTGAACGCCACGCCCCTGACCCAGTCGGTGTGGCCTTCGAGGATCGCTGAAGGCCGATCGAGGCTGCCGACATCCCACAGCCGGACGATGCCGTCGTCGCAGGCGGTGGCGAACCTGGTGCCGTCGGGACTGAATGCCACACCCCTGACCCAGTCGGGGTGGTCAAGAATGGCCAGGGGCCGTGGGTTTGTCGAGCTGACATCCCATAGCTGCGCCCGCGCCTCGGGGTCGGTTCCCCCCACCGCCAGAACAGTCCCGACGGGGCTGAATGCCACACTCAACACCGGACCCTTGTATGTCAGGGCATACAGGCCTTCTCCGCATTCAGGGTCAGAAATGCTCCAAACACTGGCATAGCCATCCTCGGAGGCAGTCGCGAGCAGTCGGCCATCAGGACTGAACGCCACCCCGTTGACCTGGTCGGCAGCTTGGATGGACATGAGCCCCCGAGGGCTGCCGATGGCCGTGATATCCCAGAGAAACACGGCTCTGTCACGGCTCGCCGTGGCCAGCCTGGTTCCATCCGGGCTGAACGCGACATCCTCGACCACATCCGTGTGGCCGGTGAGCGCGGTCGCCCGCGAGATCTGCGCCGAATCCCCGACCTCGCACAGATGGACCTTGGAGTCGCCGCTCGTCGTGGCGAGGACAGCGCCGACAGGACTGAACGCCAGATCGTAGGTCCAGCTCTCCTGGTCGGTGATAAAGGCGCAAGAAATCCGAGGCTCCCCATGGGAGACATCCCATAGCCGTATTACGTTATTTACATCCGGCGTGGCGAGGAGGGTGCCGTCGGGGCTGAACGCCACACCGCCGACCGGCCCGGCGAAACAGGTCAAGGTGGCGTAAGCAGTCAGGCGTATGGGTTCAGGTGAAGACGGCCGGGTGGCCCAACTGAGCGCGCCGAGGGCGACGACGGCTTTGGGGTCGCCGGCCAGGTCGGGAGTGCGGCCGAGGAGTTGGCTGAGCAGGTCGCTGACCAGGGGAATTCGGCTGGAGCCGCCCGTGAGGTAGACCGCTGCCAGATCGCCGAGTGACAGGCCGGTGCTGGTGAGTACGCGGTGGAACTCGGTGATCGTCTCTTGTATGTCCGCTTCGATGGCCTGATTGAGTTCGTCGCGGGTTATGCGGATGGTCTGGTTCCCGGCGAGGATGGTGCGGGTCAGTTCGACTGAGAGCAGTTCCTTGGCTTCGGTGATGTCGCGTCGGAGCAGGGCGCGGTCGCGGCTGGCGCGTGGTCCGGTGGCTTGGGTGAAGTCCTGCCAGGCGGCCGGGTCGAGTGTCATCGCGTGGTCGGCGGCCAGTTCGTAGAGGGCTTCGTCGAAGTCCTCGCCGCCGATGCGGTCGCTGCCGCCCTGGGTGATGACGTCGAACCCGGTGGCCGTACGGCGGAGGACTGCGATGTCGAAGGTCCCGCCGCCGAGGTCGTAGACGGCGACGTGCGCCCCGGCGGGAAGGTCCCCCTTCTCGGTGTAGAACGCGGCGGCGGCCACGGGTTCGGGGACGAACCGGACGGTGGAAAGTTTGGCTCGCCTGGCGGCCTCGCCCAGGGCGGTGATCTGCTCGTCGTCCCAGGCGGCCGGATGGGTGAGCACGACCTCCTTTGGCGGTTGGCCGCCCGCCCTGCGGATGGCCTCGGCCGCCATCGTCGACAGGACGGCGGCGACCAAATCTTCCGCCGCTACCGGCGAACCGCCGAGCAGCAGCGGAGCGCCCTGGGCGAGGGCGCGTTTGGGTGTTCGGGCCACGTTGGCCGGTGAGACGCCGGCTTGGCTGGCGGCCAGCCGTCCGGTCAGCAGCGCGCCGTGCTCGTCGCGGTAGACCACGGACGGCAGGTATCTGCGGCTGTCCACCTCAAGCACTTCGGCTCGGCCGTCGATCGTGATCGCCGCGCAGGTGAAACACGTACCGAAGTCGATCGCCAGGGACCACTCAGTCATGATCGCCTCTCCAACTCAGAATTCGGGCCGGTGGACGGGTGTCGAGGGAGCACTGGGACGTCGACCTCCAGTCGGGCGGTGGTCCTTCGAAGGGATTGTCAGCGGGGGTGGCGAGGCATTTCGATTCGACTTATTGGACGTTTCACCCGGCATGGATTGTTTCCTCCCCTGTCCAAAACTCAAAGATCTTGCGAACGTCACCCACGAGCCGTGGGAACATTCGCCCCCGGACCGTCGTCCAACGGGCTGCCATCCACTCGGACATGACACCTGGCCAGCCCCACGGCATGCCAGGCCGAATCGCCACTCATAGGAGGGAAACATTGGCACTTCATGATTCGCTGCGGTCGGTAGCTGCGCCATATCTGCGGCAGGGCGAGACCATCCAGGCCGTCTTCGGCGCTCAGACCCTGAGCCAGTGGCTCTTCGCGCTGACGGGAATGTTCCTTTTCTTTGCCCTCAACCAGTACCGCATCTTCGTGGTCACGCCGCAGCGCATCTTGGTCCTGGACGCCGGCAAGGTCACCATGACCAAGGCCAAGGGAGTTCTCGCGGAATTACCGCGCGCGACCAAGCTGGGCCCGGGCACCGGAATGTGGCACGTGATCCGGGTGGGCGACGAGAAGCTGCGGGTACACCGGCGTTTCTTCAAGGACATCGCGATCGCTGACGCCCAGGTCACCGCGTGATCCGACGGTCGTTCTGATCTGCTGGGCCCGCGGACTGGCGCTTGCAGATCGTGATCGTCGCGGCGGGGCGCCGGTCGGTGCTGCTGTGTGCGGCCAGGTCGAGTTGCCGGGCGGCGCGGGGCGCACCGGCCGGATGCCAGCCGGAACCGAGGCTCTCCGAGCCGTTCTCGACGTCGCGGGTGTGGACCGGGACCCGTCAGCTCGCGGTTCCACCCTGTCGGCTCGCGGCACTCCGGGTAGTACGGTCGACCGCAGGGCGGTTCAGCGCCGCCAGTGATCGTCCGGGGCGTGAACGGCCAGGATCACCACACACGCGACCGGTGCAGCCGGCAGAGATTCTCCAGATTCGGCCCGGCGATTCTCAGGCCCGGGCCGCGCAGCCTTGGGAATCCTGTTGACGGGACCATGGATTGGCGGCTCCGGTGGCTGCTGCTCGACTTGTACGGCCACGCCTTGAGGCCGATGCCGTCGGGCTCGATTCGGTGACCATGGTCAGCAGTCCCCGACGGCCCACAAGCGCACCGTTCCGTCCTTGGCCGAGGTGGCGAGGGTGGTGCCGTCGGGGCTGAACGTCACGCCCCTGACCCAGTCGGTGTGGCCTTCGAGGATCGCTGAAGGCCGATCGAGGCTGCCGACATCCCACAGCCGGACGATGCCGTCGTCGCAGGCGGTGGCGAACCTGGTGCCGTCGGGACTGAATGCCACACCCCTGACCCAGGCGGGGTGGCCGAGAATGGCCAGGGGCCGTGGGTTTGTCGAGCTGACATCCCACAATTGGACCCGCGCCTCAGGGTCGGCTCCTCCCACCGAGAGAATGGTTCCGACGGGGCTGAACGCCACGCTCAGGACCGGGCCTTTATATGTCAACGCGTACAGGCCTCCTTCGAATCCTCCGTCGGAGATTCTCCAAAGAGTGGCGGTGCCATCCTTGCCGGCGGTTGCGAGAATGCGGCCATCGGGACTGAACGCCACCCCGTTGACCTCATCATTCTCCTGGATGAAAGTGGCCAGACGGCGGGGGCTGTGGATGGCCGTGATATCCCATAGCAGCACGGTTTTATCGCGGCTCGCCGTGGCCATCCTGGTCCCATCAGAGCTGAACGCCACATCCTCGACCAGGTCGGTGTGGTTGGTGAATTCGTCCAGGGCGTCGGCGAGTTCGGCCAGTTGCAAGATCTGCTCTGGGTTGCCGACCTCGTAGAGATAGACATTTGAATCGCCACCCGTAGTGGCGATAATGGTGCCGGCGGGAGCAAATTCCAGGTCGAAGGTCCCGCCGTTATGATCGGCGATAAAGGCGCAGGAAAGCCGAGGCTCAGCGCCATGGGAGACATCCCACAGTCTCACGAGATTATTGACATCCGGCGTGGCGAGGATGGTCCCGTCAGGGCTGAACGCCACACGGCCGACCGGCCCGGCGAAACAGGTCAAGGTGGCGTAAGCAGTCAGGTGCATGGGTTCTGGTAGAGATGGCCGGACGGCCCAGCTGAGCGCGCCGAGGGCAACGACGGCTTTGGGGTCGGCTGCGAGGTCGGGGGTGCGTCCGAGGTGGTGGCTGAGCAGGTCGCTGACGAGGGGGATGCGGCTGGAGCCGCCGGTGAGGTAGACGGCGGTCAGGTCGTTGAGCGTGAAGCCCGCTCTGGTCACCACATCTTGGAATGTGGTGATCGTCGCGCGCAGGTCCTCCATGATCGCAGCTTCGAACTCGGTGCGTGTCACGCTTACCGTCAGGTCTCCGACGATGACCTGCCGGATGGTCGTGTCCGAGAGCAGTTCCTTGGCTTCGGTGATGTCGCGTCGCAGCAGGGCGCGGTCGCGGGTGGCGCGTAGTCCGGTGGCCTGGGTGAAGTCCTGCCAGGCGGCCGGGTCGAGTGTCGTCGCGTGGCCGGCGACCAGTTCGTGCAGGGCTTCGTCGAAGTCTTCGCCGCCGATGCGGTCGTTGCCGCCTTGGGCGATGACGTCGAATCCGGTGGTCGTACGGCGGAGCACGGCCACGTCGAAGGTTCCGCCGCCGAGGTCGTAGACGGCGACGTGCGCCCCGGCGGGGATGTCCTCACGCTGGGTGTAGAAGGCGGCGGCGGCCACGGGTTCGGGGACGAACCGGGCGGACGGCAGGTGTGCTCGTTTCGCGGCTTCGCCCAACGCTGCGATGTCGTCGGATGTCCAGGCGGCGGGGTGGGTGAGCACGACTTCCTGGGGTGGGACGCCGCCGGAGCGGCGTAGTGCCTCGCCTGCCATGGTGGACAGGACGGCGGCCGCGAGGTCTTCGGCGTCGACCACGGCGCCGCCGAGCAGCACGGGGGATCGGTTCACGAGTTCCCGTTTGGGGACCCGGGCGACCCGGGCGGGGAAGGTCTCCGCCTGGCTGGCGGCCCGGCGGCCGGTCAGCAGCTCGCCGGACTCGTCCCGGTAGACCAGGGATGGCGTGTATCGGCCACTGTCGGTCTCCAGGACCTCCACCTGCTCCCCGACCCGGATCGCCGCGCAGGTGAAACACGTACCGAAATCGATCGCCAGCGACCAGTCACCCATGTGTTTCTCTCCCAGGTCAGATCCGGCCGGTGGCCGCGTCGATCGCCAGGACCGTCGAGGTCGACCCGGTCGTGGCGGTCAGCGTGTGCAGCAGGCCGTCCATGAGGAGCGGCTCGGCCACCGCCGCCCGCCCGAAGTCGATCGCCCAACGGGTAGCCCCGCTCGCCAGGCCGAGGGCGGCCAGGGACGTATGACCGGGGCTCGTCACGACGGCGTAGACCGCGTCGGCGGCGATGATGGGGACACCGCGTATGCCGCGTGCACGCCAGCGGACCCGGCCGTCGGCGGCGTCCAGACAGAGGCAGCCGGTGTCCTCGCGGACGCAGACGACGCCGGATCCGGCTGACGGCGGCAGCGCAGCCGGCGTGCTCGTCGTCGCCTTCCACCGGAGCCGCCCGGTCCGCGGATCGTACGACGAGACCCGGCCACCTCCCGCGACGATGACCGTGTCGTCCGACAGGACGGGTGCCCCCGGCCCGCTCGCCGCCTCCCACAGCAGCTCCCCGGTCCCCGCGTCCAGGGCGAACAGCTTCCCGTCGCCGGTGCCGTACAGGACGCCGCCGAGCACGGCGGGAGCCGCACGCGAGGCGCGGCGGAACCGCCACAACGCCTCGCCGGTCTTGGTGTCGAGGGCGGTCACCTCAACGCGTTCCGCTGCATAGACGACCCCCTCGCCTGGGTCGGCGATGCCGTACGCGCCGGCGGAACGGTGCCAAACCGGACGTCCGTTGTCCGCGCCGAGCGCGAGCAGCCGGCCGGGTTCGTGGATGTAGACGACGTCGCCCGCGGGCACCACGGTTCCGGACGCGCGATAGGCCCAGCGCGGGTCTCCGCTCCCGGCGTCGAGCGCGAGGAGGACGTCGCCGGCCCGGCCATAGAGCGTGTTCCCGGACAGAGCGAGCCGCTCGAGCGGCGGCGTGTCGCGGCTGCTCCACACCGGGATGCCGGCCTCGGAGTCGTACGCGGTGATCCGGGTGCCGCCCACGTAGACGGACCCCTCTCGGGCTGCGAGCACGCGCCCGTCCGCGCCGTGTGTCGCCTTCCAGGGCAGCGCCGTGCGCGCCGCCGGACGTGCGGGTGCGGGCTCGGGCGGCACGCGGCCCGTCTGGTAGGCGGTCTGCGGGGTCAGGATCCGGAGGCGCGGTACGGCGGTGGGCGCCGGGGCCATGTCCTGCAACGCGCCGAGCACGACCACGCACTTCGGGTCGTCCTGGACCGCGGGTGTGACGCCCAGCATGTCCGCGACGAGATAGGCGACCCGGGGAACCCGGCTGGAGCCGCCGGTCAGGTAGACGGCCGCGAGGTCCGCCGGGGTGATCCCGGCCTGTTCGACAGTGATCAGCAACTCCGCCACCCCACGGGCGAGGAGGTTGTCGATCCTGGCTTCGAAGGCGGCGCGAGAGATCCGGATCGGCGCGGAGAACCCGTCTGGCACGATGCTGTGCGACAGGTGGTCCGACAGCGCCTCCTTCGCCTCGGTGATGTCGCGGCGGAGCTGCGCTCGGGCGCGTTTCGAGCGGAGGGAGTCGCCGGTCACGAGCGCGTCCCACGCCTGCGGGTCCACGCGGGCCGCCTCCTCCTCGACCAGCGCGAGCAGCGCCTCGTCGAGGTCCAGACCGCCGAGGTGCGGGTCGCCGCCCGGCGGCCCGGCCAGTTCGAACCCGGTGGCCGTACGGCGAAGCACGGCCGTGTCGAGCGTGCCGCCCCCGAAGTCGAACACCGCGACGTGGCCGCCCACGGGCAACGAGTCTGTCGCGTATCGTGCCGCGGCGGCGACCGGCTCGGCCATGAAGCTCGGGCGGCCCAGTCTCGGATGGCACAGCCCGGCTCGCTCCGCGGCCCGGGACAGCAGCGCACGCTCGGTCTCTCCCCAGGCGGCCGGATGGGTCATGACCACCGCGCCGGGCGCCCGCCCCCCGCGACGCCGTACGGCCTCGCCGCTCGCCTTGGCCAGCACCGCCGCGACGACCTCGATCACGGCCACGTCGCGGTGGCCGAGCCGGACGTACGGCGCGCCGAGCAGGGCGCGCTTCGGCACCGGCTCGGCGAGCTCGGGGTGGACGGCGGCACGGCTGACGGCGGCGCGGCCCACCATGAGACCGCCGTCCTCACCCAGGCAGACGAGCGAGGGCAGGTAGCGGCTGTTCTCGATCTCGACGATCTCCACGCGGCCGCCCTCGGCCGTGGCGACCGTGGTGAAACAGGTCCCGAAGTCGATGGCGAGCGTCCACCCGGCCACGCGCAGGCCTTCCCTTCCTCGACCGGCTCTTGTTCTGGCAGACCCGTTGGACGGTGCCGCAGGGGCCGATGTTCCCGGTCGACCGACCCTTCCGATCAATCCAGGTTTCCGTGGTCGCCACCGGCGTGATCCCCGGAATCGTGGGTGTTTGCGTCGTCAGCGGGGGGATCGTGGGCGATGGGATCGTGAGCGGAGGGGGCATGGCCGTCGAAATCGTCCGTACTGGGTCCGGAGCCGGATTGGGAGGCCAGGACGGCCGCCATGCCGAGCGCACCACCTCCCAGCCCCAGCGGGATCGCGATGTCGAACGGGTCGACCGCCTCCCCGCCGGGCGTTCCCCGCGACTGCTGGAGGAGGGACCCGGGCTGGGGCACGGAGATCCACGCGTCGGCCTCGAACCCCTTGCCGGGGATCGACACCCGCACCCGCTCGTACGGCTCCGCCCGCGCGGGCACGTCGTGTCGCATGTCCTGGTAGAGGTCGTCGGTCACGATCACCGCGAGGTCGCGGTCCGGTCGCGCGGCCAGGGCGACACGCAGCGGCGGCGCGTCGACCAGCCGGGAGACCGCCACCACGGCCCTGCCCACGTATCCGTTCTCGGCTACCCGCACTGTCCCCTGACTGAGCGCGGCGCGCAGTCGCATCCGGTCTCCCGGCCAGTCGAGGGCGTTACCGCGGCGCAGTCCGTCGGCGAGGCCCTGCAGCAGGCGAGGAATCGCACGCCCCTCGTCGATGTCCGCGGGGAAGATCACGAGGACGCCGTCCCCGCTCGGCTGGAGCTCGCACCGGGAGGCGTCGACGCCGGCCCACCGGCAGCTCGCCGCGGTCAGCGCGCTCAACCGGCTCTGCACCACGATCTGTGCGTGGACATCGCGCGCGCTGTAGGCCTCCGTGTCCAGTCGCAGGCACAGCCGCCGGATCGCCGCCGGGATGGTGCCGGTCATCGCGCCAGCCTCCGCAATGCCTCGATGTCCCGGATCGCGAAGTGCTTGCGGCTGGTGGAAATCAAGCCGTCATGCCGGAGCTCGGCCAGTGCGCGTTGAACGCTGGGGACGGCGGCGCCCACGAGTGCGGCCATCTCAGTCTGCGTGAGCGGCACGTCGATGTGAACCAGACCGGAATCGGTCCGGCCGTACGAACTGGCCAGCTGATCGAGGATCCGGGCGACCCGTACGGCGACGGGAGCCCCGCTGAGGTCGATCCGATACCGGGTGGACATACGCAGCTTGCGCACGATGGAACGTTGCAGCGTCTTAGCGACGGCAGGCCGGGCCTCGACGAAGTCGAGGAATGTCTTCCGGTCCAGGACGCGGGTCCGGGTGGCCACCGCGGCGATCACGGTGGCCGAGCGTGGCTCCTGGTCGAGGGCGGCCAACTCGCCGATCAGGTCGCCGAAGACTCGTACGGCGAGCAGGATGGGCCGCCCGTCCCTGGAGTCCGCGGTGACCTTGACACACCCGTCCAGCAGCAGCGACACATCAGTGCCCAGTTCTCCGGAACGCACCAGAGGGGCGCCCGCGTCGAAGTGCCGGCCGGTTCCCAAGGACAGCAGTACGGCGCGGTGGTCGGGGTTCAGGCTTGCCAGGAAACTGTTCCTGGGCCATCGCCTTGACTCTTCGGATCGTTCCACGGAGTCCCTGCCTCATCCGAGATCGGTGCGGATGTGGCAGAAAGAGTAGCCAGGAGTCGCGTGTTGTGGAACGCCCTACCTTGGTGACACATGCCCTTTCTTCAGGTCATTTTGAGGAGTTCGACGAGCGCCTGCCGTCCCCTGGATATCTGCGACTTGACGGTATCGATTGGTATGTCCCGAATCTCGGCTATCGTCTGGTAGGACAGGCCGCAGAATTCGCGGAGGACGACCGCCGCGCGGAACTGTGGCGGGATCTTCGCCATGGCCCAGTCGACCGCCATGCGGTCGCTCACGGCGTCCTCCAGTGGGGACGAGTCGCCGAGCCTGGGAACCATGTCGCCCGACGGCGCCGGGCGCCGCGCCTTTCTGCGAACCTCGTCGATTGCGGCGTTCGTGGCGACCCGGTACAGCCAGGTGCCGATGTGCGCTCTCCCCTCGAAGTTTCTGATATGCCGCCAGGCGGCGATCAGGGCTTCCTGCAGTGCGTCCTTGGCATCCTGCTCATCGCAGGTGATTCGCCGGCAGATGGAGTACATCCGCTGCTGGTGCCGATGGGCCAGCTCGTTGAAGGCCAGGCGGTCACCTCGCGTGCAACGCTGCACCAACTCCTCGTCGGTCAGCTCTGTGAGGAGGAGCAGCTCAGCGAGCATATGAGGCCAGAAGCTCGTTCATGGCGCGAGCGTACGATCGGCCTTTTGACCGTTCCACATCTTTTGAGGGGGTTCTGCCAACGCTGTGTGACTACAGCAGTCGGGCGTTCACTGAACCGCGCCGAGTTTCGTGGAGGCCGGGTTAGCTGGCTGGGGTGAGGATAGCCGGGGCGGTTTGGGTTCGGTAGTGGGTCTCGAATTCGGCTGGTGGGAGGTCGTTGCAGGCGCTGTGGAGGCGCCGGTTGTTGTACCAGTCGACCCATTCCATGGTGGCGATCTCGACGTCGTCCAGGCCGTTCCACGGGCCGCGCCGGTGGATCAGCTCGGTCTTGTACAGCCCGATGGTGCTTTCGGCCAGGGCGTTGTCATAGCTGTCCCCACGGGAGCCGACCGAGCAGACCGCCCCGGCACCCGACAGGCGCTCGGTGTAGCGAATCGACAGATACTGGCAGCCGCGGTCGGAGTGGTGCACCAGCCCTTCCAGCCGCCGTCCGTCTCCGCGGCGCCAGATGGCCATCTCCAGGGCGTCCAGCGCCAGGTCGGTGCGCAGATGATCGGCCAGACGCCAGCCGACGATCATCCGCGAGAACGCGTCGATCACCAGCGCCGCGTACACGAACCCCGACGCGGTGGGGATGTAGGTCAGGTCGGCGACCCACAACCGGTTGGGGGAGGGGGCGGTGAAGTCGCGTTTGACCAGGTCGGCGGGCCGGTCAATGAGAGCATCGGGGATCGTTGTCGTGGGCCGCTTGTGATCCCCGCGCACCGCCCCGGCAAGCCCCAGGCGCTTCATCAGCCGGGCCACGGTACAGCGGGCCACGCGGGTGCCGCGCCGGTTGAGCTCTTTCCACATCTTGCGCACGCCATACACCTCGAAGTTCTCGTTCCACACCGTGGTGATCTCGGCCATGAGCTGGGCGTCCCGCACCGCCCTCGCGGAGGGCGGGCGGGACTTGGCCGCGTAGTACGTCGACGTCGCCACCTGCAACACTTGGCAGATCGGCTCGACGCCGAAAGCGCCGCGGTGAGCGTCGATGAAGGCGACTACCTGGGCGGCCGTGGGTCGAGTTCGGCCGCGAAAAAAGCGGCCGCGGCCTTGAGGATCTCGTTGGCGCGGCGCAGCTCGCGCACCTCACGCTCCAGCTCGGCGATCCGCTGCGCATCAGCGGTCGAGGTGCCGGGACGCTGTCCCTCGTCGATCTCGGCCTGGCGCACCCACCCGCGCAGCGCCTCGCGGTGAACACCGAGCTGATCGGCCACCCGGGCGATCGCGCCGGGGGCACCGCCGGTCTGCCGGCGAACCTCAAACACCATCCGGACCGCGCGCTCGCGAAGCTCTTGGGGATACTTCCTCGGGGCTGGCATCGTGACGTGATTCTCCCTTCCGCCAGCAGATGATGCTGGCTTCAGGGCCTCCACGAAAGTCGGAGTGGTTCAGAAGCCCGGCTCGTGGGGTCCGGTTGAGCTGTTGCCGCCAGTAAGGTGCCTGGGCCTGTTCAGCTCGCTCCCCATGGACGAGGACCACGAGCCCGTGTTGTACGAGTCGGTGCTCGTCGTGGGCTGGTTTCAGGCCGACGTATCTCTCCCCGTTGGACAGGACGCGATGCCGAGGTTCCGGTTGCTGGCGTGGGAGGACCTGGCCCAGGACAGGGAACGCTAGCGCTGATCGGACTCGATATCTATCCGAGCGGCCATACGCATGTCACTCACGAATCCCACTTAGCTTAGGCATTTGACCTAGCAACCGCCGAACGGCTGCTCGACGCTCTGCGGTTCGAGCGTGCGCGCCGACGTGCCCGAACTGGCTGCGACCTTCATCGAGCGCTCCACGGGGGAACTGGCCCTCGGGCCTCCTCAGTCCAAGGCAGGCAGGCGCGTGGTCGGCATCCCCGAGGGCATCGTTCCGGCCCTGCGCGAGCACCTGGCGACCTACGTCCAGGACGATCCGGGCGCGCTCCTCTTCCCCGCTGCCAAGGGCGGCCCGCTGCGGCGTAACGGCTTCAACACCCGTACGCGCTGGGTGGACGTGGTCAAGCAGATGGGCCTCCCTGGCCTTCACTTCCATGATCTGCGTCACACCGGCAACATGCTCGCCGCCGAGTCCGGCGCGGGCCTCAAGGACCTCATGGCCCGGATGGGGCACGACAACGTCCGAGCCGCGAACCGGATGAGTGCGCTGAGCCAGCGTGACAGCCTGGAAGCATGCCATTTGAGGAGTTCGAACGCGCCGGCGCTCGATACGCAGTGCAATTTACGTATGCCTTGCCTGACGACGCTTGGTATGTGGAGCTAAGCGAGGCGGTGCCGGCGCCAGCGGCCGGGGCTGACATCCCAAATGCCGAGACTCACTTGCCTGGGTCGGCCTTCATCACGGCGATGGTGCCTGACGAAGATCCAACTCGGGAACCGACGATCCATGTGCATGGTAACGGCGAGCACGCCGTCCCTTACGAGGTGATGCGCTGGTACATGGAGAAGGTCGCTCAGGAGATCGAGCGCTGTCGCTGGAGCGGGTGACGGGAATCGAACCCGCGCTGTCAGCTTGGGAAGCTGATGTTCTGCCATTGAACTACACCCGCGTGACCGGCTGTGGAGCCTGTCGCTGCCCCTACTGTAGCGGATCCGGGGGGTGGTCCTGCAGCCCCGACGCGAAGATCCGCTATACCTGCCGCTGAAATGGCCTACTAGCCTTCTACTAGCCTTGCACCCGTGCTGCTTTCCGATCGTGACCTCCGTGCCGAGATCGAGTCGGGCAGGGTGAAGCTCGACCCGTACGACCCGGCGATGATCCAGCCGTCCAGCATCGACGTACGGCTGGACCGCTACTTCCGGGTGTTCGAGAACCACCGCTACCCGCACATCGACCCGTCGATCGAGCAGCCGGACCTCACCCGGCAGGTGGAGCCGGACGGCGACGAGCCGTTCATCCTGCATCCGGGGGAGTTCGTGCTGGCCAGCACGTACGAGGTGATCAGCCTGCCGGACGACATCGCCTCGCGGCTGGAGGGCAAGTCGAGTCTGGGCCGGCTGGGCCTGCTGACGCACTCGACGGCCGGCTTCATCGACCCCGGCTTCGAGGGGCATGTCACACTCGAACTGTCCAACGTCGCCACGCTGCCGATCAAACTGTGGCCGGGCATGAAGATCGGTCAGCTCTGTATGTTCCGGCTCAGCTCGCCGGCCGAGTTCCCGTACGGCTCGGACCGGTACGGCTCGCGCTACCAGGGGCAGCGGGGGCCGACGCCGAGCAGGTCGTTCCTGAACTTCCACCGCACCAAGATCTGAAGCGGCTCAGGCAACAAGTGTGTTACGGGACCCCTTCTGGGCAGCGAGAAGGGGAAGAGTAGGTTACAAGCGGGCTTGTGTGCCCTGAACTTCGCATTTCCACTGGTAAGCCGTACCCTTCTCTGCGGACCGTCCCCGCACATCTGGAGAAACGACGTGCGCCTGCGTCTCACGCCCCGTGAGGACAGCTACTACGACTTGTTCGCCGACTCGGCGAACAACCTCGTCACCGCATCGCGTCTGCTGGTCGAGATCATCAGCGACGGTTCGGACCGGGAGGGTCTGGCCGAGAAGATGCGCGCCTGCGAACACGCGGGCGACGAGCGCACTCACGCGATCATGAACCGGCTCAACGAGAGCTTCATCACGCCCTTCGACCGTGAGGACATCTACCGCCTCGCGTCGAATCTCGACGACGTGATGGACTACATGGAGGCCGCCGCCGACCTGATCGTCCTCTACCAGATCGACCACCTGCCCAAGGAGGTCGTGCGCCAGGTGGAGGTCCTCGAACGGGCCGCCGAGCTCACGGCGGACGCGATGCCGCGCCTGCGCTCGATGCAGCACCTCAACGAATACTGGATCGAGATCAACCGGCTCGAGAACCAGGCCGACCAGGTCTATCGCAGGCTGCTGGCGAAGCTGTTCAGCGGGGAGTACGACGCCCTCACCGTCATGAAGATGCGTGAGGTCATCGAGCAGCTCGAGCTCGCCGCGGACGCCTTCGAGCACGTCGCGAACACGATCGAGACGATCGCGGTCAAGGAAAGCTAAGTGGAGCTCGCGCTTGTCATCGGCGTGATCGTCATCGCGCTGGTGTTCGACTACACGAACGGTTTCCATGACGCGGCGAACGCCATCGCCACCTCCGTCTCCACCCGCGCGCTGACGCCGCGGGTCGCACTCCTCCTCGCCGCGGTGATGAACTTCATCGGAGCCCATCTCGGCACCGAGGTCGCCCAGACCGTCGGCAAGGGGATCATCGACGCTCCGGACGGCACCCACGGATTGCTCATCGTGGGCGGCGCCCTCATCGGAGCGATCGTCTGGAACCTCATCACCTGGTATTTCGGCCTGCCGTCCTCCAGTAGTCACGCCCTGATCGGCGGGCTGGTCGGCTCCGCCCTCGCCGCCAGCGCGAACGTGCACTGGTCGGGAGTGGTGGAGAAGGTCGTCATCCCCATGGTCCTGTCGCCTGTCATCGGGTTCGTCCTGGGCGGGATCATCATGATCATCCTGCTGTGGCTCTTCCGCAAGTCGAACCCGCACCGCACCAGCCGGGGGTTCCGGTACATCCAGCCGGTGTCGGCGGCCGCCATCGCGCTCGGCCACGGGCTGCAGGACGCGCAGAAGACGATGGGCGTGATCTTCCTGGCGCTCGTCGTCGGCGGATACGCCTCCCCCCAGGGCGGCATTCCCGAGTGGGTCATCACGGCCTCGGCCACGGCGATCTCCCTCGGCACCTACTCCGGCGGCTGGCGCATCATGCGGACGATGGGCAGGCGCATCATCCACCTGGACCCGCCGCGCGGTTTCGCGGCCGAGACGGCGGCGTCGTCGGTCCTCTACACCGCCGCCATCGGGTTCGGCGCCCCGATCTCGACCACGCACACCATGACCTCCGCGATCATGGGTGTGGGCGCCACGCGGCGGTTGTCGGCCGTGCGGTGGGGCATCGCCGGCAACATCGTGACCGCGTGGGTCCTGACGATCCCCGCCGCGGCCGTCGCCGCCGCGATCGGCTACTTCATCCTCAACCTCGTCCTCGGATAGAGGACACCTCTATATAGAACGGGCCGGCCCCACGCGGGGGACCGGCCCTTCGGCGTCTCAGCGCCGGTACATGGCGTCCGTGCTCCACCGCGTGAACCCGAGCGACTCGTACAGCCGGACCGCCGCGGTGTTCTCCTCGTCCACGTAGAGCATGACCTGCGAGAGGCCGAGCGCGCGCAGGTGTTCGAGCCCGGCGAGCGTCAGCGCCCGGCCGAGGCCCGTGCCGCGCTCGCCGGGCGCGACCCCCACCACGTAGACCTCGCCGATCGGCTCGTCGCCGCCGGGCGTCCCCGCGTGCACCTTGGTCCAGTGGAAGCCCGCCAGCGCGTCTCCCCGTACGGCGAGGAAGAAACCCGCGGGGTCGAACCACGGCTCCCGCTCCCGCAGTTCGAGGTCGGCGGCCGTCCAGGAGCCCTGCTCGGGGTGGGTGGCGAAGGCCTGCGCGTTGAGCGCCAGCCACGCCTTCTCGTCGCGTCCCGGCTCGAACGTGCGCAGCCGTACGCCTTCGGGGAGGGCGGCGGTGGGCAGGGGTTCGGACAGCGGGCGGCGCATCTGCCACAGGGAGCGCACCCGGGCCAGGCCCGCGCTCGCGGCGAGACGGGCGGCGCCGGGCAGGTCGCCGTGCGCCCACAGGCGCAGCCCGCCCCCGCTCGCCTCCAGCGCCTCGCCGAGCAGCCGCCGGCCCAGGCCGCGCCCGCGGAAGGCGGGATGCACCACGAGCTCGCCGCTCGGTCCCTCCTCCGGGTCCGCCGGGTCCAGGTGGGCGAAGCCCGCGACGCTCCCGTCCGCATACAGCAGTACGGCTCTCGCACCCGGCTCGGCGCCGTGGCGCACCTGGAGCATCACATGTTCGTTGAGCGGGGCCACACCGTCGGCCTCGGCGGCCGTCTCCACCAGGGCGAGCACCGCCGCCACCTGCTCGTCATCGAGCCGCTCCGTGATCTCCACGCGTAGGTCCATGATTGGCACGATAAGTGAAGGCCCGGCGATCTCCCTACCGGGCTTCGGCAATAGACGCCATGCGTCCCCTCTCTGAATCGTTATCTCTGCGCAATTTCCCGCTCAGCTCCCCGCTCTACTGTCGGAGGTCATGACCCGAGCATCCCTGACGCGACTGGCCATCGCCGGCGCCGCAATGGTCGGCGTCGCGGCCCTCACGATGGGCACGGCAGCCGCTTCTCCCGGTCCCAAGCCCCCCGCTCCTCCCACCGCCCCCGCCCCCAATCCCCCCACCCCTCCCAAACCCAACCCCCCACCCCTCCGAACCCCCCACGCCCCCGAAGCCCCCCACGCCCCCGAAGCCCCCGAAGCCCGACAAGCCCGGTCCCTCCGTTCCCGTCCGGTTGCTGACCATCAACGACCTCCACGGCAACCTGGAGCCCCCGACCGGGTCCAGCTCCCGGATCCTCGACCCGAACGGCGCGAACGTCGACACCGACGGCTCGCTCACCGGCATCCCCGGCGCGAAGTACTCGATCGCGGGCGGCGCGTCCTACCTGGTCGCCCACCTCAAGCAGCTGCGCGACCCCAACACTCTTCTCGTGGCCGCGGGCGACCTCATCGGCGCCTCGCCGCTGCTGTCCGCCGCCTACCATGACGAGCCGACCGTCGCCCTGCTCGACAAGCAGGGCCTGGTCACCTCCTCGGCCGGCAACCACGAGTTCGACGAGGGCATCGACGAGCTCAACCGCATCATGAACGGCGGCTGCCACCCGGTCGACGGCTGCTCCCCGGCCGGCACGTGGAAGGGCACGAACTTCGACTACCTCGGGGCGAACGTCGTCAAGGAGAGCAACGGCGACTACGCCCTGCCGCCCTACTTCGTCAAGAAGATCCACGGGGTGGACATCGGCTTCATCGGCCTGGTGACCCAGACCACCCCCAGCATCGTCACCGCCGCCGGCATCAAGGGCCTGCAGTTCACCGAGGAGGTCGCGGCGGCCAACAAGGTGTCCAAGGAGCTCGCCAAGCGGGGCGTCAAGGCGCAGGTCGTGCTGGTCCACGAGGGCGACAACATCACCCCCAACCAGGACCCCAGCTCCTGCCCTGTCGTCCCCGGCAACGGCTCGCGGATCGCCACCGGCCTCGACCCGCAGATCGACCTGGTCATCAGCGGCCACAGCCACCAGGCGTACGTCTGCACGGTGAAGGACCCGGCGGGCCAGGACCGCGTCTACACCCAGGGCTCGTCGTTCGGCCGGGCGATCACCCAGATCGACTTCCAGGTCGACCGCAAGACGAAGGACATCGTCCGCTCCAGCGTCGTCGCCAAGAACAACGTGGTGACCCGCACCGTCACCCCGGACCCCGAGACCGAGGCGTACATCAAGACCTGGCAGGAGCGGGTCTCGACCGTCGCCAACAAGCCGATCGGCTCGATCACCGCCAACATCGGCCGCGGCACGAACGTGGGCGAGACCCCGCTGGGCGACCTGATCGCCGACGCGCAGCTTGAGGCGACCAAGGACGGCGGCAACGCGGAGATCGCGCTGATGAACCCGGGCGGCGTCCGCACCGACCTGTCCTACGCGCAGAGCGGCGCCGAGGGCGACGGCGTCGTGACGTACGGCGAGGCCTTCCAGGTGCAGCCGTTCAACAACCTCATGCAGGTCGTCACGCTCACCGGGGCCCAGCTCAAGGCGCTGCTGGAGCAGCAGATCTGGACGGTCGACCCGGTGACGGGCGGCCTCACACAGCGGATCCTGCAGCCGTCCTCGTCGCTGACCTACACCTTCGACACGACGAAGCCGGTGGGCTCGCGGGTCTCCGACATCAAGATCAACGGCGCCGCGGTGACCGACACCCAGCAGATCCGGGTGGCCGCCAACAACTTCCTCGTCGGCGGCGGCGACGGCTTCACCGTCTTCACCCAGGGCACCGACCTGTGGAGCGGCCCGCTGGACATCGACGCGTTCGTCGCCTACATGGGCGCGCACTCGCCGATCGCCCCGCCGGCGACCGGCCGCATCAACCTCATCCAGTAATCACGAGAAACGGCGACGGCCCGTCCCCCTGGAGGGGGGCGGGCCGTCAGCGTCTGGCGGGTTCGGCCTCGTTCTGCTCGCCGCGGTCGGGGACGAAGCGGTAACCGACGTTGCGTACGGTTCCGATGAGCGCCTCATACTCGGCGCCCAGCTTGGCCCGCAGGCGCCGTACGTGCACGTCCACGGTGCGGGTGCCGCCGAAGTAGTCGTAGCCCCAGACCTCCTGCAGCAGCTGGGCGCGGGTGAAGACCCGGCCCGGGTGCTGCGCGAGGTATTTCAGCAGCTCGAACTCCTTGAAGGTGAGGTCCAGCGCGCGCCCGCGCAGCCGGGCCGTGTAGGTCGCCTCGTCGATCGACAGGTCGCCGCTGCGGATCTCGTCGGGGACCTCGTCGGCGGCGGCCAGCGACAGCCGCCCGACCGCCATCCGCAGCCGGGCCTCGACCTCCGCCGGACCCGCGGTGTCGAGGATCACGTCGTCCGCGCCCCACTCCGCCGTCATCGCCGCGAGGCCGCCCTCGGTCACGATCACCATCAGCGGACAGGTGACACCGGTCGTGCGCATCAGCCGACACAGGCTCTTGGCCTGCACGAGCTCACGGCGCGCGTCCACCAGGATGGCGTCCGCCGGGGGAGTGTCGATCAGCGCGGAGGCCTCGGCGGGCGCGACCCGCACCGAGTGCAGCAGCAGTCCGAGTGCCGGGAGCACCTCCGCCGACGGCTCCAGAGCGTTGGTCAGCAGGAGCAGATTGCTCACATGAGCCTCCTCGCACCATGTCGGCTCGGCGCCGTTTGCAGCACTGAAAACCGCGACAGCCGTTCAAACACGTAAGGACCCGGGGGCCACATCGCCCGAGTCCAATAATTCGTAGGGTAGCCCACACGAAGTTTGCGTCCAATGTGCGTCACCCGTGTGAACAACACGTCACGTGGTTTACCGCCGTAACGTGACGGTGACGGAGAGCTTCCGCGGGGTGACGTGAGAGTGAGGGGAACGGTACGCCATGGCCAGGGGAACCATCCGCTACTGGGCGGCGGCGAAGGAGGCCGCCGGCGTGCCGGAGGAGCCGTTCGACGCCGAGACGCTGGGAGATCTGCTCGCGGTGATCTCGCGCAACCCGGCGATCGAGCGCGTGTTGCGCCGGTGCTCCTTCCTCGTCGACGGCGCCCCGGCCGGCACGCGCGATCCGGCGACGATCGACCTCCCCGACGGCGCCGTGGTCGAAGTTTTACCCCCCTTCGCCGGGGGATGAGCGACCTTACGTGCCTCTCCCGTCGATCTTTGCCCCTCGCGTCGCCCAGAGCGGCACCTCGCCGCGTTGTCGTCGTCGCCCGTAGCCTCCGGCTACGAGCTCCTCCTCCGCCTTGCGATGCACCACTCTGGACACCGCTCGTTTCGGGCAAATCTTGCCGGTCAAGGCACTACCCTGATCGCAAAGGCGCCTTCGGAGGGGTCGGATGCGCAAGTTGGTCGTCGCCGTGGCCCTGCTGGCCATCGCGCTCGTCGTGCTCGACCGGGTCGCCGTGATCGGGGTGCAGCGCGAGATCGCCCGCCAGATCGAGGCCAAGTATGACCTCGAGGAGACCCCTTCGGTGCAGGTCAAGGGATTGCCGTTCCTCACCCAGGCCATCTCGGGGCGATACGAGGAGATCAGCATCGGCATCGGGAAGGTGGAGCGGGAGGGCGTGGAACTCGAACGAATCGACGCCACCGTCTACGGCGTCACCGCCCCGCTCTCCGACCTGATCCAGAACGCCGCGACCACGGAGATCAAGGCCGACCGCGTGACGGGCACCGTGGTCATCTCCCGGCAGACCCTGTCGGCCCGCGCGCCGCGCGGCATCAAGGTCGAGGGCACCGGCGACGACAAGATCCGCGTCTCGGGCAACGTGCCCGTGCTCGGAAACCAGGTGCCGGTCACCGCCGACATGAAGATCCAGGTGGTCAAGGGCGGGATACGGCTCACGCCCGCGAGCGTGAAGATCGCCGGAGGCATCCCCGTGCCTAACCCCGAGCGGTTCATCTCGTTCACGGTGCCGGTGAAGGACCTGCCGCTCAACCTCAGGATCACCCGCGTGAAGTCGACGAGCGAAGGGCTCGCGGTCCAGGGCACCGCGTCCGATGTCCCCCTTCGATGAGCCCCCGCGTGACGATGGTCACACCGCCGAACCGTCGCGGTCCGGCGTACGTGATGAGGGTGTGAGTCCAGCCGGAACAGCCGACGAGGAGCTCATACGCGCACTTTGGGAGGATCACGGAGGGCCGCTGTACGGCTACGTGCTGCGGCTGACCGGTGATCCGGGCAGGGCGGAGGACGTGGTGCAGGAGACGCTGCTTCGGGCCTGGCGGCATCCCTCCGGGCTCCAGGGACGTCCCGTTCGCGCGTGGCTGTTCACCGTCGCCCGCAACCTCGTCGTCGATCAGCACCGGGCCCGCAAGTCCAGGCCGCAGGAGACGGGGGACGAGGCGCTCGCCGTGCTGCCCGCCGACGACGAGCTGGAACGGGCCGTCGAGTCGTGGGGGATCGCGGAGGCGCTGGCCTCGCTCAGGGCGGAGCACCGCGAGGTGCTCCTGGAGACGTACTACCGGGGGAGATCGGTGAAGGAGGCGTCGGAGATCCTCGGCATCCCGCCGGGAACGGTGAAGTCGCGGACCTACTACGCCCTCCGGGCGCTGAAGCTCGCCCTGGAGGAACGGGGGCTGGCGCCATGACCTGCGAGGAGGTGCGGATCTCGCTCGGCTCGTACGTGCTGGGGGCGCTCGACGACGCAGAGACCGCCGAGGTCGAGGCCCACCTGGACACGTGCGCGGCCTGCCGGGCGGAGCTGTCCGAGCTGTCCGGGCTGCCGCCGCTGCTGGCCCGCGTGTCGGCCGAGGACATCGAGCGCGCCGCCGCGCCGCCGCGTGCCGTGCTCGACGGCGTCTTCGCGGGTGCGACGACGAGCGCGCCCCAAGCCGCGCAGCCCGTGCCCGAAGCCGTGTCCTTGGCGCTGGACGCGGTGGACGCGGTGGACGCCCCGCCCGCGCGTCGCGTGCGCCGATCCCGGGTGCTGCTGGCGCTCGCCGCGTCCGTCGTCGTCGCGGCCGCGGGTGGTACGGCGTGGGTGTCGGCGACGCTGCGGGGGACGGAGACGACGACGGCGGCGGGGTCGGCCGCGGCGGCCCCCGCCCAGGCGGACCAGGCAGGTCAGGGAGAGATGGCCCAGGACCAGTCGGCCCAGGACCAGTCGGCGAAGGATCAGAGGGCACAGGATCAGCGGGTGCAGGCCGACAGGTCGGCGGAGGCGCTCGTGGAGCCCTTCGCCGCCAAGGAGCCCCCGACGCCCATGCACTCGGCCGCGTCGTCGTCCGTGCCCTCGGCCGAGTCCTCCGCCGGGGGGGTGGCGCGAAAGGTCCAGCCGCCGCCCGCCGAGACGCCCGTGGCCGCGTCGCCCGTGCCGTCCGAGGTGCGCGGGAGCAGCGGCGACGTACGGATCGTCGTACGGCTCGTGCCGCACGACGGCGGCACGCAGGTCGTCGCCAGGGTCGCCGGCGTCCCGGCGGGCACGGTCTGCACGTTGCGCGCGGTGTCCAAGGACGGCGAGGTATCGACCCTCGGCAGCTGGACCGTGGGCAGGGGCGAGCTCCGCGGCCAGAACATGGTCCTCGAAGGCTCGACCGCGCTGCGCCCCGGCCAGATCGACCGGATCGAGCTCACCGACTCGGCCGGCCGCGTCCTGGTGACCGTCAGTCTGTGACCCTGCCGTTATCCGGCGCGGGAATCGGCCGCACCGGGCGTACGGTTGCAGACGGTGATGGCAGGAATCGCGACCCTCGCGGCCACGCTCGTGCTGGGCGTGGTCGTCGGGCTGCTCCTGAGACGGCGCGACGGAAGGATGCGGGTCGTGGGACACGCCGCGGTGACGAGTGCAGATCTCGGTGCCGACCTCGGCGAGCGCGCCACGCTCGTGCAGTTCTCGACCGCGTTCTGCCAGCCCTGCCGCGCGACCCGCCGCGTGCTGGACGAGGTGGCCGGCATGGTCCCCGGCGTCCGGCACGTGGAGATCGACGCGGAGTCGCGCCTCGATCTGGTGAGGCGCTTCGACGTGCTGCGCACCCCGACCGTGCTCGTCCTCGACGGGGCGGGCAACGTGGTGAAGAGGGCGTCCGGCCAGCCGCGGAAGGCCGACGTCATCGCCGTGCTCGGGGCGGCCGTGGACGGCGCGTCTCACGGGCCGTCTCAGCCATCGGACAAGGTGTGACAGATGCCGAGACGGAAGGTACTGTCGTGGTCATGACTCCCACGACAGAGCTGCTCACGAAGCGGCGCGCGGTGGACTTCTGCCGCGTGGCGACATCGCTCTGTCGCATGGCCTGAGGGTGATTCCTGCGGCTTCGTGCCGCGTTCCAAGAATCCTTCAGGAGCATCCCCACGATGCAGATCGACCCTCGTGGCCCGCGTTTCGGCGCGGCCGTGACCAGTGTGGTCCTCGCGGTCGTACTGGTCACTCAGAATCCCTGGCTGCTCGCCGCGCAGGCGATCGTCTTCGCGCTCGGCGCCGCTGACGCGTCGCCGTACGGGCTGGTCTTCCGCCGGTTCGTACGGCCGAGGTTGAGGCCGCCGGCCGAGATGGAGGACGCGGCGCCACCGCGGTTCGCGCAGGCCGTCGGGCTGGGGTTCGCGGTCGTGGGACTGATCGGATTCGCGGCGGGGATCACCGCCCTGGCCTTGGGTGCGACAGCAGCGGCACTGCTGGCCGCCTTCCTCAACGCAGCGTTCGGCTTCTGCCTGGGCTGCGAAATGTACCTGCTCATTCGCCGTCTACAACCTGGGAGAATCCAATGAGCCGCTCCGCCGTTCTGGTGGACGCCGACTGGGTCGAGGCCAACCTCGACACGCCGGGTGTCGTGCTCGTCGAGGTCGACGAAGACACCAGCGCCTACGACAAGGGTCACATCCGCGGTGCCGTGAAGATCGACTGGCGGGCCGACCTGCAGGACCCGGTCCGCCGCGACTTCGTCGACAAGGCCGGTTTCGAGGCGCTGCTGTCGTCGCGCGGCATCGCCAACGACGACACCGTGATCCTCTACGGCGGCAACAACAACTGGTTCGCCGCCTACGCCTACTGGTACTTCAAGGTCTACGGCCACGAGAACGTCAAGCTGCTCGACGGCGGGCGCAAGAAGTGGGAGCTGGAGTCCCGCGAGCTGGTGACGGACGTCGTCGAGCGCCCGGCCACGCAGTACGTCGCCAAGGAGCCCAACAACGACATCCGCGCCTTCCGCGACGACGTCGTGGCGGCGATCGGCAAGCAGAACCTGGTCGACGTCCGCTCGCCCGACGAGTTCACCGGCAAGCTGCTCGCCCCGGCCCACCTGCCGCAGGAGCAGGCGCAGCGCGGCGGCCACGTGCCCACCGCCCGCAACATCCCGTGGTCGAAGGCGGCCAACGACGACGGCACCTTCCGCTCCGACGACGAACTCCGCGAGCTCTACTCCGGCGCCGGCGTGGACCTCTCCAAGGACACCATCGCCTACTGCCGCATCGGCGAGCGCTCCGCGCACACCTGGTTCGTGCTGCACGAGCTGCTCGACCAGCCCAACGTCAAGAACTACGACGGTTCGTGGACCGAGTACGGCTCGCTCGTGGGCGTGCCGATCGAGCTAGGGGAGGCCCGCTGATGACCACCATCCAGGGTTGCGCTGCTCCTGAGCAGACCGTCGCGCTGCCGGCCGGCATCGACCTGTCCAACCAGGCCGTGATCCAGGGCGTCGTCTCCGGCGCCGGCACGGCGTACGCCCGCCTGCTGGACCACAGCGGCGAGTTCACCGGCGAGGTCGTCGTCTCCGACGAGGGCATCTTCCGCTTCTTCGCCGCGCCCGGCCAGTGGACCGTCCGCATCATCGCCGGCGGTGGCGTCACCAAGGACGTCCCCGTCGAGGCCAAGCTCGGCGAGGTCGCCCAGCTCTCGGTCACCGTCTGATCCACCGCTTCACCAGAAGGCCGGTGCGTTCCCACGAACGCACCGGCCTTCTGCGTTTTCCTGCCGGCGACTAGTATTACGTGCTACGTGTAATACGTGATGGGGACGAGCGCGATGCGACTGAACAGCAAGGGACAGGTGACCATTCCCGCCGAGATCCGGGAGAAGTACGGCCTGCACCCCGGCGACGAGGTCGACGTGATCGAAGTGGGGAACACCCTGCAGATCGTGCGCCGGGAGAGCAGCAGCACGCGGGGCAGCCGGGCCGCGCAGCGACTTCGGGGCAGTGCGACGACGTCCATGACCACGGACGAGATCATGGGGCTGCTGCGTGACGAGTAGCCCCCTGCGCGTCGTCCGCGAGCAGGTCACCCTCGTGGATTCCTGCGTCCTGCTCGACGTCGCCACCGATGACCCCAAGTGGGGGGCCTGGTCTGCCGATGCCCTGGCCCGGACGCTGGACGAGGGACGTCTGGTTCTCAATCCGGTCGTCTACTCCGAGGTGTCGGTCGGCTTCTCGAGCATCGAGCGCCTTGACGAGGCGTTGCCGCCCGAGGACTACGAGCGTGAGGACGTGCCCTTCGAGGCGGCCTTCCTCGCGGGCAAGGCGTTTCTCGCCTATCGCAGACGCGGGGGCGAGAAGAGGTCGCCGCTGCCCGACTTCTTCATCGGCGCGCACGCCGCGGTGCGGAAATACCGGCTACTCACCCGTGACACCACCCGATATCGGACCTACTTCCCCACAGTCGAGCTCATCGCTCCGTAGGGGGGACCGAGAGCCGATAGCATGCGGCAGGTGTCCGGAACGTCCGCACTTGCCGCCCCTCGCCAGGATGCCGCGCCGCGCCGGGCCTCCTGGACGATTTCGCCGTACGCGTTGCCGCTGAACGCCCTGCGGATCCTCGCCAGATGCGCCCTGCCGCTGATCCTCTGGTTCTCGGCCGGACGGCTGGTGCGGTGGGCGCTGCTCCTGCTGGCCGCCACCATCTCGCACGGCTCGTGGTATCAGGCCCGGCTGGTCCTGACGATGTTCCTGTTCACGCTCGTCGTGATGACGTCGCTCGCCACGACCGTCGGCATGCTGTACGTCGTCCGCGAGGCGCTGATGGAGACCCAGGCCCGGCGCGCGGGTGGCGAGGCCAAGGAGAGCCTGCTCAACGCGCTGAACCGGACCGCGCTCGTCTTCGCCGGCATCTACACGACCTGGGGGTTCGTCGCCGACGACGCCCGGGAGTTCGCCGACATCGACATGATGCGGCAGCCGGACCGCTACGTGCTCGACGCGGGAAGCGGCAACGACAGCGGGGTGGCGGCCGGGCTGCTCAACCTCGATCCGAAGGTCTCCCTGGCGACGATGATCGTCGCGTACGTGGTCAAGTGGTACTTCGGCCGTCGCCACGAGGCGGGGGAGGGCCGTTTCTCCGGCATCCTCGCCACGTTCGGGGAGCTCGCGTTCGCGTTCTACGGGCTCAACGCGATCGCCGCCGCCGTCGGGGCGCGCTCCGACTGGATCGGTCAGCGGTCCGCCGTCGCCGCCTGGCACGACTTCGCGGCCAACGCCGAGGAGAGCGTCCCGGGATGGAAGCCGGCCGCGGAGTGGCTGGGCGGCGTGTGGCCGCACGTCGTCGACGCCCTCGCCATCCCGCTCACATGGCTGACGATCGGCATCCTGGTCTACGGCGCGTACGCGGAGGACACCCGCACCACGATCAGGGGGACGCGCCTGGAGCAGGCGGCGGTCCACCTGGAGCGCACCCACAACTGGACGCGTCTCGCCCTCGCGAAGCTGAGCGCCGGCTGGACCGCGCGATGGATCCCGCTGCTCAACTCACTGCGCCTGACGGTGAGCGGGGGCGCCCCGCTGTTCGGGCTGTTCGCCCTCTGCTACGTCGGCCTGGACATCGGCGGCGACTATCTCCTCAGGGCCGGCCGCTATCTCACCGCAAGCGAGCAGCCGTACCTGTGGTTCGCGACCGGTGAGCCGGTCGTCTACGTCGTGGACCTGATCGTGACCCTGACGACGATGTGCCTGATCGCCGCCACGTTCGACCTCGCCGCGACCCGCCGCAGGCTCATCGCCGGAACCGGAGAACGTGATCGTCCCGCTCCGTCGAGCTGAAGGCGGCCTTCACGAAGTCTTCGGCGGACTGATCGGGCACGTCGCGGTAACTGCTCGGCCGTAGGACGACCTCGACCTCGTCGGCCACGGGCGGCGGCACCACGCCCATCATCTCCAGCCGATAGGGCGTGCCGATCTTGTTGTCCTTGACGTCGGGCGGCGTCTCGTCGTTCACCTTCTCCACCTGCCACGTGCGCCCGGCCCGGTCGGTGAACTTGACCTCCGCCGGTGCTCCGTGGCGAATGGCGCCCTCGGCGTCGAGCGCGGTCCTGGTGATCAGGATCTTCAGCCACTGGCGATCGGACCGCTCCGGCTTGCCGGTGGGATCCTTGATCTTCTCCACGGTGGCCCGCCATGACACGTGCTGCCAGACTCCCGCCTGGCCGGGCTGCACGGTTTGGACGATGTCGGCGGGCCGGCCGTACCTGTACGCCTGGTAGCCGAACACCGTGGGGGCGCCGACGGCGAGCACGACGGACAGCACGGTTCCCCCCACGAGCAGGCTCGTACGCCGCTTGGGCGCGGCCGGCTCCTCCGGGGAAACCTCCACGGGCACTGCCGCGGGCGCTGCCGCGGGCGGCACCCTGGGCGGCATCCTGGGCGGCATCCTGGGCGGCTCCGCGGGAGGCTCAGCGGACGACGGAGCGGGCGCGAGCGCCCCGGGCGGCGGCTGCCGGTTCGTCCGCAGCGCGGGGAAGGGCTGGGTGGACCTGTCCTCCCCCTCGGGCTCCTCGGGTTCAAGGGGCGGCCACACCCGCAGGTCGGTCGGCGGCTTCAGTGTGCCGGGGATGGGTATGGAGGGCGGCGCCGTCGGTACGGGCGGGGGAAGTGCCCCGCTGTAGGTGATGTCGGAGGGCTGCTCGGCCGGGGGCGCGAACCAGTCGCGGGCGTCGGGGCCGTTCCTCGGCGGGGTTCCGTCCATGGGCGTCTTGGTCATCGGCTCGCGCTCACGAGAGAGTGGTAGTCCTCCGCCTGTGAGATCAGCCGGCCGGCGGCGGCACCGGACAGCCCCAGGTCGATCTGCGCCTCGGGCGCGTAGTTGTCTCGCACCAGCGGGCTGACCGGAGGGATGAAGACGAGGTGCGCGCCCAGCACCGCGTCTTCGGGCACCTCGAAGACGAGCAGCCCGCTCGACCAGAACCCGGGCTGGATGTACTTGTTGAACAGCGTCAGGGAGTCGCTGACCTTGTCCGTCGGGTCATAGCGCCGGCCGTCCGCGGTCAGGAGGACCGGGGGGCTGAGCCTGCTCAGCTTGAAGGGCTCGCGCGCGCTCGTCGCCGAGACGTCGACCAGCAGGAACAGGTTGCTCGTGGCCACCTTGGACACCTTGTTGGAGTAGTCCGTGGTGTCCACGGCGTGAGCGGCCGTGACCGACAGGGCCTTGACGGTGAAGCGCTTGGTCTCCACCGTCTCGCCGATCCGGCCCTTGTAGGTCAGATAGGAGGTGCGCTGCTCGAAGGACACCGAGAAGTTCTGCTGTGCGTAGACCGCCGCCGCCGCGAGCACGATTCCCGCCACTCCGGCGGCGATCCGCCGCCCCACACCGCGCCGTGGCGGCTTCTTCCGCGCCGCGCGCCGTGCCGTGCGGCTCTCCACCTGGGTGATCGTCATCAGGTGCTCTCCTTCCGCACGGGAAGGGTGATCCGCGCGGCGACGTCGGGCTCGAAGTCGCCTTCGCCGTCTTCGTTCTCGCCGACGAGGAACCAGTAATGGGTCTGGTCGCGCATGCCGACCGTTTCGTACGCGAACGAGCCCACGTCGAGGCTGATCTCCGAGGGTGCGATCGCGGTGGGCTCGAGTTCGTACTTCACCACGACCGTGGTGGTGATCCCGGGTTGCAGCTGGTGGCTCTCGACGCCGAGACTGAGCACGGCGACGTCGGGGCCGTACTTGGTCTTGATCTCCGGGCGGGTCCGCAGCAGGGAGCTGGCGAAGGTCGTGCTCTGATGGAAGCCCTTGCCGGGCTCGGGCATGACGCCGACCGAGGCGGTCTCCGTGCCCATGTTGGTGACCTTGAGGACGAGCTCCAGATAGCGCCTCTCGGTGTCGAAGTCGCCCTTTTCGGTGGTGTCGATCGCCTTGATGAACTGGGTGTGGAACTGCCCCTGGTCGATCACGTCCCCGGGCGAGACCGTGGGCGGCGGCTTCTCCGGGGCCTCCTCGAAACCGCCGAGTGCGGCGGTGACGCCGATGCCCACCACGGCCAGCGCGGTGGCGACCGGGACGAGGACCGGGCGTCGTCGGCGGGCGCCATTGGGGGATGACGTCATGGCAAGCGATCGTAGTACGACCACAGTTGCCCCATTGGTCGCATTGGTGCGGTCCCTCGCGCGGAAATACGTCCGAATGGCGAGAAGCGCGCCCTGACAGGGCTTCCAGCTCCTACGCTGAGACCGAGGCGGACATGGAGGGCCCGTGGGCGACCCGCACCCCGAGCATGCCCAGTTGCAGGCGGACCGGATCTACCTGGGCTGGCAGTACGCACTGCTGTACCCGGATCCCGGACCGCCGCCGAAGCGACCGGCGAGGGAGGACGTCACCGAGCCTCCGGTGGACACCGAGTGGGTCCACCGGGAGCGGCTGCAGAAGGATCTGCTCAACCGCCCGGTCAAGATCTTCCGTACGTTCATGGCCGTCGTGGCCGCCGGGATCCTGGTCCTCGGCGTGACCGGCCTGCTCACCTGGTCGTTCGTGCTGCTCGGCCTGGTCGCCGCCGGAGGCGTGGCCGCCATCTGCACCTACGCCATCCGGCAGGGCGACCGTACGGTCAACGAGCGGCTCGACGAGCGCCGGCGCAAGGCGCTGCGCGAGCAGGAACGCCGCCAGCGCGAGATCGTCATGGCCCAGGAGGAGCACGCCGCGAAATACCGCGACTGGGCCGAGAAGAAGAACCGCTTCGATCGGCAGATCACCTGGTATGCCGTGGCGGTGCCCGACGACATCGACCGGGTCGACGTGGCCGGGGGCACGCTGACCGGCTGGTCGGCGCTGGTCACGTTGATCGGCGCGACCCGGCTCTACAGCGGCGGCCACCTGACCGTGCTCGACCTGTCGGAGGGCGCGATCGCCAAGGACCTGATCGAGCTGGCGCGCAGGGGCGGGGACGACCCGCTCGTCTGGGTCCTCCCGGTGGACCTGCCCCGGCTCGACCTGGGCGCGACGCTCAAGCCCGAGGCGTTCGCCGACGTGCTCGCCCACGTGGTGAGCGTCAGCGAGGAGACCAGCAGGGACATCGGCTTCGACAACGCGATCCTGGAGCGCGTGCTGGAGGTCCTGGGCGAGAACGCGACGATCAGCCAGGTCACCGCCGCCCTGCGGGCGCTGGCCCAGGTGGGCGACCCGCGAGACGACATGAAGGACGGCCTGCTCACGGCGTCGCAGCTCGAACGCATCGGCACGCTGTTCGGCCGGGGCGTGGCCGACCGGGTGGTCATCGAGCGGGCCTGGGCGCTGGAGTCACAGCTGCGCAAGCTGGAGACGCTGGGCTCCCAGGCCGTACGGCTGCCGCCCGCGCGGCTGCGGGTCGTCAGCATGGACCGGCAGGCGGGGGTCTTCGGCAACCGGGTGCTCGGGACCTACGTCGCGACCGCGCTCACGCACATCCTGCGGCAGTCGCCGGCCAGCGAGCGGCCCTGGTATCACACGATCATCGTGGCGGGCGCGGACAAGCTGCGCGGCGACGTGCTCGACCGGCTCATGGACGCCTGCGAGACCTCGCGCACCGGGCTCGTGCTCACCTACCGCAGCCTCACCCCGACCGTGCGGGAACGGCTCGGCCGGGGACACGCGGCGGTCGCGTTCATGCGCCTGGGCAACGCCGAGGACGCCCGGGTGGCCAGCGAGCACGTCGGCACCGAGCACCGCCTGGAGCTCGCCCAGCTCACCGAGACGTTCAGCACGGCGGTGAACGGCCCGAGCGGCTACTACACCTCCACCGTCGGCGAGAGCCGTACGGAGGGGGAGGAGAAGGGCGAGGGCGACCTGCGCGAGGACATCACCGAGTCGACCGAGTGGGGGCGGCGCGCGCCCACGGTGGCCGACGGGGTCCTCCAGCGGTCGCGGGAGTTCCTGGTCGAGCCGCACCAGCTCCAGCAGCTCCCGACGACCTCCGTGATCGTCACCTATTCGACGGCGGAGGGACGCCAGGTGCGCCTCGCGGACGCGAACCCGGCGATACTCACCTTCCCCAAGACGACGCTGGGCGAGTTCGAGGAGATCCGGCGGGCCGCCCTCGCGCCCCCGGAGCCCGAGCCGGAGCCGGAGGAGCCCGTGCTGCCCGACGTTCCCCCGAACCTGGGCCCCCCGCCGCCTCGCCTCGACTGGCGCAAGCGGTCATGAGGGGGCCCGCGTCAGATGTCCGTGCCGCCCGTGCCGCCCGTGCCGCCCGTGCCGCCCGTGCTGCCCGTGCTGCCCGACGTTCCCCCGCTGCGCTTCCCCACGGTCGGGCCCCCGCCGCCCCGGCTCGACTGGCGCAAGCGGTCATGAGGGGGCCCGCGTCAGATGTCCGTGCCGCCCGTGCTGCCCGTGCTGCCCGACGTTCCCCCGCTGCGCTTCCCCACGGTCGGGCCCCCGCCGCCTCGCCTCGACTGGCGCAAGCGGTCATGACCGCCTCCGAAACGTCGTACGCGCCCATGACACCGTCCGCTCTCGGTAAGGGCATCGTCAACAGGGGTGTGCGGCCGTGATCGTTCGAGGAGTCTCTCCCCTGTTCGTCGTCACCTGAGGGGTCTGATGCAGCCGTTTCCCCTGAGCGGGCCGTGGTACCGGATTCAGGCGATCACCGCCCCATCGCGTAGTTCGTCCGCGGAGTGGGACTTCGTCACGGTGCTCCCCGCGGTCCTGTCCGCCGCGCAGCGCAACCGGCCGTTCGTCATCGGCTGGCTGTCGCGGGGTTCGGGTGCGCCGCTGGAGCTCATCACCAACGCGGGACCGCTCACACCGCCCAAGCCGCCCAAGCGCGCGGCGACCACGCCGGAGCCGCCGGTCACCGGCCCGCAGCCGCTGCTGTTCCCCGGCGGCGCGCGCGGCGTGGAGATCGGCGACGAGTGGCTGGCCGACCTTGCCGACCTCGTCTGGACGCCGTGCCCCGGCCGGCAGGCCCCGCCGCTGTACGGCAGGCGCGAGCCGGAGCCCGACGAGACCAAGCGGCCCACGCTGTTCGAGTCGACGCTGGTCACGCTCATGTCCCGGCCGTTCGCGTGGGTGGTGGTCGCCGAGCCGACCGACCTGCTCGACGCCGAGGTGGCCCACCTGCGCACCCAGCTCAACGTGCTGCGCCAGTATGGCGACGCCTCGGAGCGGTCGCGGTTCGACGCCGAGCGGGCCGAGCGCAGGATGCAGGAGCTCGACGCCTTCCGCGAGGCCGGGCTGTGGAACGTCAGGGTGCTGGCCGGCGCGGCCGGCCCCGACGAGCTGCGCCAGATCGCGCCGGTGCTGGTCGGCTCGGTGGAGATGAGCCATCACCCCTATCGGCTGCGCAGCGCGATGTCGCTGCCCGCCCTGTCGGGCGACGGCGCCTGCGAGTCCGTGTACGGCTTCGGCGAGGCGCTGGCCGTCAACCTCCAGGACTCGGCCGACGGCGCGGCGGCGCCGTTCGCGGCGACGGCCGGGGCACTCGCCGCGCTCGCCGGGCTGCCGCGCCGCGAGGTGCCGGGGGTACGGGTGCTCGACGCGGGCTTCTTCGACGTGACGAGCGAGGCCGAGATCGAGGGGCCGGCGGAGACCGTCGATCTCGGCGCGATCGTCGACGGGCAGGACCGTGCGGTCGGGACGTTCCGGGTGCCGCTGGCCACGCTGAACCGCCACGCCTTCGTCACCGGCGCCACCGGCTCGGGCAAGTCGCAGACCGTACGCCACCTGCTGGAGCAGCTCACGAAGGCGGGCATCCCGTGGCTGGCGATCGAGCCGGCCAAGTCGGAGTACGCCGCGATGGCCGGCCGGGTGGAGCACCTGGCGCCGCTGACCGTCATCAACCCCTCGGCGCCCGACAACGTGCCGATCAGCGTCAACCCGCTCGCGCCCGAGCCCGGCTATCCCGTGCAGGCCCACATCGACATGGTCAGGGCGCTGTTCATGGCGGCGTTCGACGCCGAGGAGCCGTTCCCGCAGATCATGTCGCTGGCGCTGCAGCGCGTCTACGAGGCCAACGGCTGGGACGTGGTCACCGGCGGCGGCATCCCGGGGGCCGCCGTGCAGCCGGCCGTGCCCACCCTGGAGCAGCTCCAGCAGCAGGCGCTGGAGGTCATCCAGGAGATCGGCTACGGCAACGAGGTCCAGGCCGACGTCGAGGGCTTCATCAGTCTGCGCCTGCGCAGCCTGCGCGTCGGCAGCGCGGGCCGATTCTTCGAGGGAGGCCACCCGGCCGACATCGGCGGCCTGCTCCAGCGCAACGTCGTGCTCGCCATCGAGGACGTGGCCAACGACGAGGACAAGGCGTTCCTCATGGGCACGCTGATCATCCGCATCGTGGAGCACCTGCGCATGCGCGCCCGCTCCGAACCGCGGGGCGAGGACGGCGCGGGCGGCCTGCGGCACGTCATCGTCATCGAGGAGGCCCACCGGCTGCTGCGCGACCGGGGCTCCCAGCGGGCCTCCACCCACGCCGTCGAGCTGCTGGCCGGGATGCTCGCCGAGATCAGGGCGTACGGCGAGGGCATCATCGTGGCCGAGCAGATCCCCACCAAGCTCGTCTCCGACGTGGTGAAGAACACCGCGCTCAAGGTCGTGCACCGGCTTCCGGCCGAGGACGACCGCGCGCTCGTCGGGGCGGCGATGAACCTGAGCGAGGACCAGTCGCGTCAGGTGGTGTCGCTCCAGCCGGGCTTCGCCGCGGTGTTCGCCGACGGCATGGACCGCCCGTTGCGCGTCCAGGTGCCGCTGGGCGAGGACCGCGAACGCGAGACGCTCGGCCCGGTGCCGCCCATCTGCGGGCGCCGTTCGGCCGCCTGCGGGCGCGAGTGCCGTACGGGGAAGGCGTGCACGCTGGTCGAGCTGCGCGAGGCCGACCTGCTCGCGGTGGCCCCGGAGTGGGCGTGGCTGCGGATCTGGACCGACACGGTCGTGCTGGCGTTCGTGACGAACCGGTCGCTGCCGGGCGTGCCGCGCGTGCTCGCCGACATCTGGGCGGAGCTGCCGGCCAAGCGGCGCGAGTGCCTGCTGGCCACGCTGGTCGAGCGGTCGGTCGCGCGCCGCGCCTGGTCGCTGCGCACGTGGTTCGACCCCGCGCTGCTCACCGAGAAGGCCGCCGAGGTCGCCGCCGGGCTGCTGGCGGCGGGCCAGGCGGACGGCGGGGAGAGCGAGCCGCCGATGCGGGCGGGCGAGCGGCCGGGCGCGGCCTGGGTGATTCCCCAGGTCCGCTGGCTGCACGAGGTGGACCGGCTGTTCCCGTTCGGGCATCCGGCGCCCAACCTGCGCAGCCCGGCCCCGGCGATGGAGTATCCGCTGTTCGGCACCGACCCCGCCGGCCGGCCGTACCCGCACCAGGGGGTCAACGGCGCCGAGCCGGCCGAGGGCGGGGTCGCCGTCGGCGTGCGCACCGAGCTGCTCGGCCACCGCGCCAAGGCGCTGCGCCACCACCCGCTGTCGATGGAGGTCGACCGCAACCGGGCCCTGGCCTGGCGGGTCATCCTGGGCGACGACGAGCACGAGGGCATCCAGCGCGACGTGACGACGGTCGCCATCGGGGTGGAGCCGCGCGAACGGGTCAAATACGTGGCCCAGACGATGAGCGCGGGCTGGCTGGAGACCGTGCTGTCCTGGCCGCGCCGGTTCGTCCTGCCGTTCGACGGCGACACCCCCGCGGAGCTGTCCTTCGGATCGTGATCCCCCAGCCCCGTAAGGAGTCCCGAGAGCCCATGCCCTCACCTCGCCTGCGGCGACTCGCGTCCCCGCTCACCTGGCACTGGGAGAACCAGCTCCGGCCACGCATGTCCGGCCTCACCGACGCCGAGTGATCTTGCATGTGAACCGGGAGATCATCCACCACGGGGCCGAGATCGCGCTGCTCCGCGACCTCCTATCGGGCCACGCGGCCGGGTGACCGCGGGACGCCGTAGAGCGGCGCAGGCGTCGGGCGGGCGGCGTGCGGGCGGCGTGCGGGCGTCGGGCAGGCGCCGGGCGCGGTTAGGATCTCGGCATGAGTCAGCTTCCGTTGCGGGCGCAGCTCGCCAGCGCCCTGGGCCGCACGGCCGCGACGCTGTCCAGGGCCACCGGGCGTGGCGACGGCTCGGTGATCGGCGGCAGGGTCGGCCTCATGCTGGAGCCCGACCTGCTGCGCAAGCTCGCGGCCGACCGCAAGCTCGTCCTGGTCAGCGCCACGAACGGCAAGACCACGACGACGCGTCTGATCACCTCGGCGCTGCAGGAGCTCGGCGACGTCGCGACCAACGCCTTCGGCGCCAACATGCCCGCCGGCCACGTGTCGGCGCTCGCCTCCAACAAGGACGCGCCGTACGGCGTGCTGGAGGTCGACGAGAAATACCTCCCCGAGGTCCTCGACACGACCCACGCCGGCATCGTCTGCCTCATGAACCTGAGCCGCGACCAGATGGACCGGGCGGCCGAGATCTGGCTGCTGGCCCAGAAGTGGCGCCGCGCCCTCGCCGGCAGGCCCGTGCACGTGATCGCCAACTGCGACGACCCGCTGGTCACCTGGAGCGCGTCCACCGCCGCCCGGGTCACCTGGGTGTCGGCGGGGCAGCGCTGGCGTGAGGACTCGTGGTGCTGCCCCGAGTGTGGCGGCCCGCTCGACCGCTCCGGCTTCGGTAACGGCGGCCAGGGCCTCACCGCGGCGCAGATGGCCGAGACCAACTGGGCGTGCCGTGAGTGCGCCTTCCGCCGGCCCGAGCCGAGCTGGGTGCTCGACGGGGAGTACGTGACCGATCCCCGGGGCCAGCACTGGCGCCTGGACCTCCAGCTTCCCGGCCAGGCCAACCGGGCGAACGCCGCCGTGGCGCTGGCGGTCGCCGAGACCCTCGGCCTCGACCCCGCCCGGGCGCTGCCCCGGCTGCGTACGGTCACCTCCGTCGCCGGGCGCTACACGACCGTGGAGCGGGACGGCCGGTCGCTGCGGCTGCTGCTGGCGAAGAACCCGGCCGGGTGGCTGGAGGCGTTCGACGTCGCCGACCCGGCGCTGCCGATCATCCTGTCGGTCAACGCGCAGGGGCCCGACGGCCGCGACACCTCCTGGCTGTGGGACGTCGACTACCGCATCCTGCGGGGCAGGCCCGTCCTCGTCACCGGCGAGCGCCGCCGCGACCTCGCGCTGCGGCTTGCCGTGGCCGAGGTCCCGTTCCAGCTCTGCGACTCGTTCGAGCAGGCGGTGGGCCTCCTCGCGCCCGGCAAGATCGACGTGATCGCCAACTACACCGCGTTCCAGCAGATCCGAGCGGAGTTCGGCCGTGCAGTCTGAATTGTCCATCGTCTGGATCTATCCCGACCTTCTCAGCACGTACGGGGACCAGGGCAACGTCCTGGTGCTGGAGCAGCGGGCCAGGGCCCGTGGCATCCGGACCAGGACCATCCACGTGCGGTCGTCCGACCCCGTGCCGCAGCAGGGCGACGTCTACCTGATCGGCGGCGGCGAGGACCGGCCGCAGATCCTCGGGGCCGAGCGGCTGCGCCGTGACGGCGGCCTGCACGCCGCGATCCAGCGCGGCGCCGCCCTGCTGGCGGTCTGCGCCGGTTACCAGATCATGGGCACGGTGTTCGGCGGCGAGGAAGGGCAGCCGGTGCCCGGCATCGGCCTGCTGGACATCAGCTCGGGGCGGGGCGAGCGGCGCTCCGTCGGCGAGCTGGCCGCCGAGGTGGACCCCGCGCTGGGGCTGCCCACGCTGACGGGCTTCGAGAACCACATGGGCGTGACCAGGCTCGGCCCCGGCGTGCGCCCGCTGTCGCGCACCATCGTCGGCACCGGCAACGGGGACGGCACCGAGGGCTGCTACGCGGGCCGCATCATCGGCACCTACCTGCACGGGCCGGCGCTCGCCCGCAACCCCGCGCTTGCCGACCTGCTGCTGAGCTGGGTGGCCGGGCCGCTGCCGCCGATCGACGACCGCTGGTATCAGGCGCTGCGCGACGAACGCCTGCGCGCGGTGCTGCCGAGCTGACCCGCCGGCGAACCACGGCTCGCCGGCAGAGCCAGGTCAGTAGACCAGCGCCTGCACGCCCTCGCCCAGGGCCTCCTCGACGAACGTGGAGGCCCCGGCGATGCGCACGCCGTCGATCACATCGTCAACGGTGATGCCCCTGCGGGCCGCGCACTGGGTGCACAGCGTGACCCTGCCCGCGGCGAGCACGGCGTCGAGCAGGTCCTCCAGCGGGGCGGCCTCGGCCAGGGTGAACTCCTTGGCCCGGCCCGGCAGCGCGAACCACGCGGATTCACCGGTCAGCCACAGCGAGACCGGGACACCGCTCGCCAGCGCGGCCGCCGCGATCGTGAACGCCTGGTTGCACCGCTCCGGGGCGTCCGCCCCCGCCGTCACCTTTATCACCAGTGATCTCGCCATGGTGTTGAGCCTAGTCCGCCGGGGGTGGGTGGTGTGTCGGCGCATGCCGTACAAGTTGGGCAATCGGCGCATGCCGCGCATGGTGCGAGGGGTTGCTCGCGCGCCTCTAAGCTCGTGTCTATGGACGTACATCCCGACCTCGAGCCGATCGCCTTCCTCCTGGGCCGCTGGGAGGGGGCCGGGGTGATCGGATATCCCACCATGGAGAGCGCCAACTTCGGCCAGGAGATCGTCTTCGGGCACACCGGGAAGCCGTTCCTGACCTACGAGAGCCGCACGTGGCTGCTCGACGCCGAGGGCGACAAGGTCCGGCCCCTGTCCACCGAGACGGGGTTCTGGCGGATCCAGCCCGAGCGCCAGATCGAGGTGTGCCTCGCGCACCCGACCGGCATCGTGGAGATCTACGTGGGAGAGGTCGTCTTCCACAAGATCGAGTTGCGTACGGACGTGGTCGCGCGGACCACGACGGCCAAGGAGTACAACGCGGGTCACCGGCTCTACGGCCTGGTCAACGGCAACCTCATGTACGCCTACGACATGGCGGCGATGGGGCACCCGCTGCAGTCGCACGCCTCGGCGGAGCTCAAGCGGGTCGGCGACTTCGAGTCCGAATAGCGAAAAAAAGAACCCCGGGCGCGCTCCGCCTCGTTTGAGGCGGGCCGGCTGGACCATGGCCGGGACGGTAGTCGTCCGCGGCCGCCGGCTGCCCGGGGTTCCGGTGTCTGTCGAGGATTCGCCAGGATGTCGTCCGACATCCAGACGGAAGGTCCAGATGGACGAGTCCTAGCGGACAGCCACCTCGCTAGCCCAAGAATGATCAACCATTGTTTGGACCACCTCCCTTCTGCGTGCCTTCACGCTATGCGATCGTCCCGCGGGCGGGCAAACAATTTATGCGGTGACGTTCCCGCCCCTCCGCCGCTGCCGAGAAGACGCCCCGCGGAGCACGACTTACACTCTGGGCATGGCCGAGACTTGGCACGAGGAGCTGCGGGCCCGCGGCTACCGGATCACCCCCCAACGCCAGCTCGTGCTGGAAGCGGTGACCGAGCTGGGACACGCCACACCCGAGGACATCTGCTGCCGGGTGCAGCAGACGGCCAGGGGCGTCAACATCTCGACCGTCTATCGGACCCTCGAACTCCTGGAGGAGCTCGGGCTGGTCACCCACACCCATCTCGGTCACGGTGCTCCCACCTATCACCTCGCCTCCGAGGCCGACCACGTCCACCTCGTCTGCCGGGGGTGCGGCGAGGTCACCGAGGTGGCCCCCGAGATGGTGGACGGCCTCGTCTCGGCCCTGGACAAGGAACTGGGCTTCGCGACCGACGTCCGCCATCTGACGGTTTTCGGGTATTGCAGCAAATGTCGCCTATGAGTATCCTGGTCCGTTTTGGGGGCTATGCTCGGGTGCCGGTAGCGTGACGAGTGGCGCATACGCCGATCGTCAGGAGATGAGGGTGACCGTTCCCGCGGAGGCCGCCAGGCGGCGCATAGTCGAACTTTTTCTGTCCAACGAGGAGCCGTTGCTCCGGCGATGGACCCAATTGTCCGGAGCGTCTCCCGATGACCTCCGTGACCTCTACCAGGCGTTGCGCACCGCTCTGAGCAGCGACGCCGGGGACTTCGCCGACGTACGCGGGCTGCTCGCCGAGCTCTCCCGCGCCCGCGTCCGGCAGGGGCACACGCCCGCCGACACGGCGCGGCTCGTCTTCTCGCTCAAGGAGGCGTTGTACGAGGCGGCCGAGGCCGACGGCGGCCCGGAGGCGCTGCGCGGGTTCGTGTGGTTCTCCCGGCTCGTCGACGACCTGGGCCTGTTCACCTTCGAGACCTACACCGAGGCCCGGGAGAGGATCATCTTCGACCAGGCCGAGCAGCTGCTCGAACTCTCGACGCCCGTGGTCAAGCTGTGGGAGGGCATCGTCGCCGTGCCGCTCGTCGGCACGCTCGACTCGGCCCGCACCCAGGTCGTCATGGAGAAGCTGCTCCAGACCCTGGTCGACACCGGCTCGGAGCACGCGGTCATCGACATCACCGGCGTGCCCGCCGTCGACACGCAGGTCGCCCAGCACCTGCTCAAGACCGTCGTCGCCGCCCGCCTGATGGGCGCGGAGTGCGTGATCTCCGGCATCCGCCCGCAGATCGCGCACACGATCGTCACGCTGGGCATCGAGTTCGGCGACATCGTCACCAAGGCCTCGCTGGCCGACGCGCTGTCGTACGCGCTGAAGCGGAGCGGCGTGGAGATCACGGGCGCGGCGAAGACGCGGGTCGCGGTCAGGGCGGAGCGCGCCTGATGGAACGTGTGCCGATTCTCAAGCTCGGCGACATCCTGATCGTCTCGATCCAGATCGACCTCGACGACCAGAGCGTGCTGGCCCTGCAGGAGGACCTGGCGGACAGGGTGGTCTCCACGGGTGCGCGCGGGGTCATCATCGACATCACGGCCGTCGAGATCGTCGACTCGTTCATCGGCCGCATGTTCTCCACGATCGCCGCGATCACCCGCATGCTCGACGCGGAGACCGTCGTGGTCGGCATGCGTCCCGCGGTGGCGATCACACTGGTCGAGCTGGGACTGTCGCTCGGTGGCGTGCGCACGGCGCTCAACCTGGAGAAGGGCGTCGCGATGCTGGAACACGTCAGGGACGGCGCGGGGTGAGCGCGACCCGGGAGCTGCCCATCGCCACCAACGGCGACGTCGTCGTCGTGCGCCAGCAGACCAGGACCCTCGCGGCGGAGATCGGGCTCTCCCTGGTCGACCAGACGAAGATCGTGACCGCCGCCAGCGAACTGGCCAGGAACGCCCTGGTGCACGCCGGCGGAGGCCGGGTGCTGATCGAGGTGCTTGAGGGCGGGCGGCGGCCGGGCCTGCGGCTCGTCTTCACCGACGAGGGGCCGGGCATCCCGGACATCGACCAGGCCCTGACCGAGGGCTGGAGCACCGCCGGAGGGCTGGGACTCGGGCTGAGCGGCTCGCGGCGGCTGGTGGACGAGTTCGACCTCGTCTCCGCGCCCGGCGAGGGCACCCGGGTCACGGTCACCAAGTGGGGCCGGTGACATGACGATGACGCACCGGTATGAGGACGTCTGGGTGTCCACCGCCGATCCGAGCGTGATCGGCGCGGTGCGCAGGACTGCGGTCGGGCTGGCCACGGCCTCGGGGTTCGACCAGAACCACACCGGCCAGGTCGCGGTGGCGGTGACCGAGGCGGTCTCTAACCTGGTCAAGCACGCGGTGGACGGCGCCGTGCTCGTACGCCCCCACCCGGAGCGGCCGGGCGCGGTCGAGCTCGTGGCCGTCGACCGGGGCCCCGGAATCGCCGACCTCGGCCGCGCCCTGCGGGACGGCTACTCCACCTCGGGCACGCTCGGCATCGGCCTCGGGGCGATCGCCCGCATGGCCACCGGCTGGGACGTCTACTCGGTGCCCGGGAGGGGCACGGTGCTGGTCATGCACTTCACCCCGGACGGGCAGCCCGGCCCGCCGCTGCGGGTGAGCGGGCTGCGCCGTCCCATCGGCGAGGAGAGCGTGTGCGGCGACGCCTTCGCCTTCGCCGACGACGGCGACACGGTCAGCGTGCTGGTCTGCGACGGCCTCGGCCACGGCGACCCCGCCGCGCACGCCTCCCGCGAGGCCGTACGGATCTTCATGGAGGAGCCGCACGCTCTTCCGGCCGCCGCCCTCGAACGCCTCCATCAGGGGCTGGGCCACACCCGGGGTGGAGCGGTCGCGGTCGTGCGGGTGGGCCGGGAGAGCGTCACGTTCGCCGGGCTGGGCAACGTCTCGGGCTGGATCGCGCACGCCGAGGGCCGTCAGGGGATGATCTCGCTGCCCGGCATCGCCGGGCACAAGGGCAGGCGTCCCCGGCAGTACGAGTACGCGCTGCCGCCGCACGCCACGGTGGTGCTGCACTCCGACGGCCTCACCGATCGCTGGGACCCCGCCTCCTTCCCCGGCTTGTTCGCCCACTCCCCGGCCGTGGTGGGCGCGACCCTGCTGCGCGACGCCGGCAGCCGCAGGGACGACGCCTGCGTCGTCACGGTCAAACAGGGGCAGTGATGGGCGAGGTACTCACCCGCGTGGAGATCCGCAGGGAGCAGGACGTCTTCGCCGTACGGCAACTCGGCCGTTGGATCGCCGAACTCGTCGGGCTGGAATCCCAGGACCAGATCCGGGTGGCGACGGCGCTCAGCGAGATCGGCCGTGAGGCGCTGACCCGGGGCGCCGGGAGCGTCGTCGTCTTCGACCTGCGCGAGGACAGGCTGGTCATCACCGTGGACTATCCCGGCGGCGCCGGCGTGGGGCAGACCGAGGGTGTGAAGCTGGCCGGTCGCATGGTCGACGAAGTCACGCTCTCGGCCGAGGAGGGACGCGTCACGCTGGTGAAGCGGGTGCCCGGGCACCACAGCCGCCGTACGCTCGACGGCATCCGCGCGGAGCTGGCCCGCCGCTCGCCGTCCACGGCGGCCCTCGACGTGCTGCGGGAGCAGAACAGGGAGCTGGCCGCCACCCTGGAGGAGGTGCTCCGGCTCAACGCGGAGCTGACCGAGACCAACCAGGGCGTCCTGGCGCTCTACAACCAGCTGTCGGCCGAGCTGGAGGAGACCAACCGCGGCGTCGTGGCGCTCTATGCCGAGCTGGACGAGAAGTCGTCGCAGCTCCGGCAGGCGGCCGAGGCCAGGCAGCGGTTCTGGGCCAGCGTGAGCCACGAGCTGCGACTGCCGCTCAACTCGATCATCGGGCTGGTGCGGCTGCTGCTCGGCTCGGGCGGCGATCCGCTCAGCGAGGAGCAGGAGCACCAGATCACGCTCATCGGCACGTCCGCGGAGACCCTGCTGGCGCTGGTGGGGGAGCTGCTCGACCTGGCCAAGGCCGAATCGGGGCGGCTGGACCCGCATCCGTCGATGGTGGACGTGGTCGCCCTGGCCGAGGAGCTGCGCATGACGCTCCAGCCCACCGGACCGGCCGACAGGGTCACGCTGTCGGTCGACGTGCCGGGCGAGATCGGCGAGATGCTCGTCGACGAGGGCATGCTGACCACCATCCTGCGCAACCTGCTGTCGAACGCGCTGAAGTTCACCGAATATGGGGAGGTGTGGCTGGCGGCCGTCGTGGACACCGCCATGGCGGAGGTCGTCTTCACCGTCACCGACACCGGCGTGGGCCTTTCCTCCGAGCACCTGGAGCGCGTCTTCGAGGAGTTCTACCAGGTGCCCGGGTCGCTGCAGCTCAGGGCGAAGGGCACCGGTCTCGGCCTGCCGTACGCGCGGAGGCTGGCGGAGGCCCTCGGCGGCACGCTGGAACTGGCGAGCACGCCGGGAGAGGGCACCACGGCCACGCTGCGGGTGCCGCACCGGACGTCCGGTCCGGAGGTGGGCCGGGTGCTCGTGGCCGACGACGACGCGGGCTTCCGCGCGGCGGCCCGGCGGATGCTCTTCGGGTTCGCGGCCGCGGTGGACGAGGCGGCCGACGGCGTCGAGGCCCTGGAGCTGATGCGTGAGCGGCCTCCGGAGGTGGTCCTGATCGACCTGCTCATGCCGCGCCTCGACGGCACGGCGCTGCTGCACCGGATGGCCGAGGACGACGCCCTGCGCGGCATTCCCGTGGTCGTCGTGTCGGTGGCGTCCGAGCAGCCGGGACCGCCGCACGTGTCGTCCGAGCAGCCGGGACCGCTCGAGCAGCGGGGGCCGCTGCATCCTGTGCTGCTGCCGAAGCACGGGCTGCGCAGGGACCGGCTTCTGGAGGCGATCCGGGAGGCCGTACGCGACAGCGCTGGGAACGTGAGCGCCGGGAACGTGAAGGGGGACGGGCATGGCACCCGAGATTGACATCGCGGCGACGGTGCTGGTCGTCGACGACGTCCCCACCAAGCGCTACATCCTGGCGAGCTGGCTGCGCCGCGGCGGGCACCGGGTCATCGAGGCCGGCGGCGGCGAGGAGGCGCTGGCCCTCGTCGGCGAGCTCAAGCCCGACCTCGTCATCCTCGACGTACGGATGCCCGACGTGGACGGCATCGAGGTGTGCGAGAAGATCAAGGCCGACCCGGAGACCTCCTCGATCCCGGTGATCCAGGTGTCCGGCAACGCCGTCACTCCGGCCGACCGCGCCGAGGGGCTGGAACGCGGAGCCGATGCGTACCTGTCGGAGCCGATCCAGCCCGACGAGTTCGCCGCGACCGTGCGGGCCACCCTGCGCTACTACCGGGCGCGGCAGCGTGCCGAGCGGATGGCGGCCAGGCTCAGCGAGCTGGCCGAGATCACGCTGGAGATGAACCAGGCGGAGGACTTCGAGTCGCTCCTGTCGGTGGCCGCCGAGGGCTGCTCCCGCCTGCTGGAGCGCTACTCGCGGGTGCTGGCGATCCCGCCGGACGGCAGGGTGCGCAGGTTCTCCGCCCGGCCGGGGGAGCACGCGGCGCCGCGGCTGGTCCATCCCGACACCCTGGAACGGCTGAGCACGATCTCCATCGGGGAGTCCCCCGGCGTGCAGACGTTCGAGGTCGACAACGAGACCTGGGCCCGCCTCGTGCCCGACAGCGACATCGTCGCCCGTGTGGCGGGCGTGCTGTGCCGTACGAAGACGGGCCGGTCACCGGTGTTCCTCGGGGTGGAGACGGACGCGCCGCTCGACGGCGAGGAGCTGAGCCTGCTGCGGCAGCTCGGCCAGGCGCTGGCACTGGCGGTCGACGCGGCACGCGCCTACGCGGAGGAGCACATGATCTCGCTCACGTTGCAGCGCAGCCTGCTGCCCGCCGCGATCCCCCGGGTGCCCGGCCTGCGGATCAGCGTGCGCTATCAGCCCGCGGTGGACAACGTGGAGGTGGGCGGCGACTTCTACGAGGTCCTGCCCCTCGGCGACCGGGTGCTGGTCGCGCTCGGCGACGTGCAGGGCCACTCGCTGCACGCCGCCACCGTGATGGCCGAGCTGCGCTACGCGCTGCGGGCGTCGGTGATCGACGCCGTCGATCCCGCCCGGTCGATGAGCCTGCTCAACGCCGTCCTGCGGCGCTATCACCCCGGCATGACGGCGACCGTCTGCCTGATGCTGATCGATCCCGCGACGGGGGAGACCGAGATCGTCAACGCCGGGCACATCCCGCCGCTGGTGGCCGGCGCGGGAGCGGCCTATCACCGGTTCGGCAACCTGCTGCTCGGCGTGGCCCACGAGCAGTATCGGGTGGACCGGGTGCGGCTGCCCGACGACGCCACCGTTCTGCTGTTCACCGACGGGCTGATCGAGGACCGCGACAAGCTGCTCGACGAGAGCCTGGAGATCGCCCGCCAGCAGGCCGAGGACGTGGGCGACGACCTGGAGGGCTTCTGCGACCGGCTGATCGCCACCTTCGGCGCCCGTGAGGACGACGTCGCGCTGGTCGCCCTCCGGCGGGTGCCGCTCTGACGGTCGTCCACAGGCAGGGGGTCGTCCACAGGCGAGCCGTCCGTCGCCGCGACCGCTGTGGGGGACCGAATAGCCTTGGACACATGCGGAGCCCTTTGCTTGACACACCCGGCGCGGTCGCCGCGCAGGCGCCGGACGAGACGGTCGCGGCCCATTACGGCGATCCCTACGCCGAGCAGCGCGCACTGGCCGCCGGGCGGGCGCTGGTCGACCGGAGCAACCGCGAGGTCGTGCGGGTCAGCGGGCCCGACCGGCTGAGCTGGCTCAACAGCCTCAGCTCGCAGAAGCTCGACACGCTCCAGCCGGGCACGCCCGCCCAGGCGCTGCTGCTCGACCCGCAGGGCCGCGTCGAGCACCACCTCACGCTCGTGGACGACGGCGAGGCAGTGTGGGCCCACGTCGAGCCGGGCACCTCGGCCGAGCTGGTCGGTTTCCTGGAGAAGATGCGGTTCATGCTGCGGGTCGAGGTCGCCGACGTCACCTCGGACTACGCGGTGGTCTCGCTCGCCCCGCCGTCTCCGGACGCGAACGCCGGAACATCCGTGGAAGGGGCCGTCGCCATCGGCGGCGACCTGCTCGTGCCGCGCGAGCGGCTGGGCGGCCTCCCCGAGGCGCTGGGCCTGCGCCCCGCCGGCCTGTGGGCCTACGAGGCGCTGCGCATCGCCGCCCACGTGCCCAGGCTCGGATTCGAGACCGACCACAAGACGATCCCCCACGAGGTCGGCTGGATCGACGTGGCCGTGCACCTGAGCAAGGGGTGCTACCGGGGTCAGGAGACGGTCGCCCGCGTGCACAACCTCGGCCACCCGCCCCGCCGTCTGGTGTTCCTGCATCTCGACGGCAGCGTGGACGAGCTGCCGCCGCACGGCGCACCGGTGACCCTCGGCGTCGGCGCGCCGGCCGAGGCCGAGCCGGATGCCGCCGTGGAGGGCTCGGCCGCGCCGGGCCAGATCGGTTTCGTGGGCTCGTCGGCCCGCCACTACGAGCTCGGCCCGATCGCCCTCGCGGTCGTGAAGCGTACGGTGCCGGTGGACGTCGACCTGCTGGCCGGCGGCGTGGCGGCGAGCCAGGAGGTCGTGGTGCCGCCGGACGCCGGGCGCAACGTGACGATCGACCCCGCCCTGCGCCGCCGGATCCGATAACCCCCGTTCAACCGGGCCTGTTTACCTGGTCCCCGTCCGGCGGGCCCACCACCGCCGGGTGCAGAGCGCGGCGAGCACCGCGCCCGCCGCGTTGAGGAGCACGTCGTCCACGGAGCTCACCCGGCCGAGCCGCAGGCCGAACTGGAGGAGCTCGACGGTGAGCGAAGCGGTGGCCGCGACGGCGGCCACCGCCGCGGGAGAGCCGAAGCGCGCGGAGCGGACCGGGAGCATCGCGCCGAGCGCGGCGAAGACCAGGAGGTTGCCGCCGATCTGCACGACCGCCGCACCCGGTGACAGGAGCGCGAGCTGGCCCGCCAGGTCCACCAGGGGGACGACGTGCACGCCCTCCTCCACCCCCGGGGTGAGGATCATCCAGATCCAGGGTGCGGTCCCGGCCACCATGACCACATCCGCGACGGACGTCCGGAGCGGAGCGGGATGCCCCCGGCGGGCGCGGCGGCGAGTGAGCAGCAGGACGGCGAGAGCGGCCACGGGAACGGCGCACACGGTCGCGACGACGACATGTCCCCAGGTGCTCCACGCATCCCGCATCCGATCATGATGACAGGCCCGGGAAGGCCGCGGCGCTCAGACGTCCAGGACGAGGGTGATCGGGCCGTCGTTGGTGAGGCCGACCTTCATGTCGGCGCCGAAGACGCCCGTCTCCACCCGCGCGCCGAGCGTCCGGAGCTCGGCCACCACGGCGTCCACCAGGGGCTCGGCCACCGGGCCGGGCGCGGCGGCCTGCCAGGTGGGCCTGCGGCCCCTGCGCGCGTCGCCATACAGCGTGAACTGGCTGATCACCAGCAGCGGCGCGCCGATGTCGGAGCAGGACTTCTCGCCGTGCAGGATGCGCAGCCCCCACAGCTTGGCGGCGAGCCGGGCCGCCTCGGCGCGCCCGTCGGTGTGGGTGACGCCCACGAGCACGAGCAGACCGGGTTCGTCGATGGCGCCGACGACCTGACCATCCACCACAACGGACGCGGAGCTGACCCGCTGTACGACCGCACGCATGGCCCCGAATTCTGCCATGTCCGAGGGCTCCATAGACTGCCCGTCATGTCGGAGATGGTGGTCGAGGTCGTGCGGTCGGGGTTCGTCGAGTCGGTGCATCGCGCACGCGTGCATGTGATCGGGGCGGACGGCGACCCGGTTCTGGTGTGCGGGGACACCTCCAGCCTCGCGTCGCCGCGTTCGTCCATGAAGCCGCTGCAGGCGCTCGCGATGGTGCGGGCGGGCCTGCCGCTGGAGAACGAGCTGCTCGCGCTCGCGGCCGCGAGCCACAGCGGCGAGCCCTTCCATATCGACGGCGTACGGAAGATCCTCGCGGGCGCGGGGCTGGACGAGACCTTCCTGCGGTGCCCGGAGGACCTGCCTCTCGACGAGGAGGCGCGCCGCCAGGTGCTGCGGGAGCACGGCGCGCCCGGCCGGATCCTGATGAACTGCTCCGGCAAGCACGCGGCGATGCTCGCCACCTGTGTGGTCAACGGCTGGCCGACCGACGACTACCGCCATCCCGGTCACCCGTTGCAGCGGGCCATCCGCGCCACGGTCGAGGAGTTCACCGGGGAGCGGGTCGCGGCGACCGGCGTGGACGGCTGCGGCGCGCCGCTGTTCTTCGTCTCGATGGCGGGCGTGGCGCGTGCCTTCCGCGCCCTCACGCTCGCCCCGGCCGGCTCGCCGGAGCGGCGCGTCGCCGACGCGATGCGCGCGCACCCCGAGTGGACGAGCGGCACGACCCGGGCCGAGAACCTGCTGATGCGGGCCGTTCCCGGGTTGCTGGTGAAGTCGGGCGCGGAGGCGTTCGACGCCTTCGCCGACGCCGAGGGCCGGGCCGGGGCCGTGAAGATCGTGGACGGTGGCAGCCGGGCCCGCGTGCCGGTCACCGTCGCCGCGCTGCGCGCCGCCGGGATCGACGCCACCGAGCTGGCCGGGCTGGCCACCTCCCCGCTGTTCGGCGGCGGGGCCCCGGTCGGCGAGGTCCGCGTCCGCCCCGCCTGACGCGCGTCACTTCCACACGCGGTCGAGGAACGCCGCGATCAGCGGAGCGATCTCGGGGAGCCGGTCCTCCAGCGCGAAGTGACCGGTGTCGATGACGTGCAGCTCGGCGTCGGGCACGTCGCGCAGGTAGGCGTGCGCCCCGGGCTCGGGGAAGAACATGTCGTCGCGGCCCCACGTGATCAGCGTCGGCGGCCGGTGCTCGCGCAGCCAGGCCTGCCACCGCGGATAGAGCGCCACGTTGGTGTGGTAGTCGAAGGCCAGCGCCACCTGGGCCTCCTTGCGCCCCGGCAGGTCGAGGAAGTGCTGGTCGAGCGTCCATCCGTCCGGGGCCACGAGCCGCGGATCGGCCGTGCCGCTCTCGTACTGGCCGCGGGTCATCTCCAGCGTCAGCAGCGCCCGCACCCTCTCCTCGTCGCCCTCCACGTCGGGGCGCAGCGCGATGAAGTCCCGTGCGCCGTCCGACAGGCCCTCCTCGTACGCGTTGCCGTTCTGCACGACGAGACCGGTGATCCACTCGGGGTGCCGGGTCGCCAGCCGGAATCCCACCGGGGCGCCGAAGTCGAAGACGTACATGACGAACCGGGTCAGCCCGAGCCGTTCGACGAAGCCCTCCATCACATCGGCGAGGGCGTCGAAGCTGTACGCGAAGCCAGGGGGTGTCTCGGTGTGCCCGAACCCGGGGTAGTCGGGCGCGATCAGCCGATAGCGGGATCCGAGCACGTCGATGAGCCGGCGGAACTGGTGGGACGCGGACGGGAACCCGTGCAGCAGCAGCATCACGGGGGCGTCCTCGCCGCCCTCGTCGGGCACCGACTCACGGTAGAAGACCCGCACGTCCCCGACCTCGACATGCCGGTGGAGCGTGTGCGGAACAGCGAACGGCGTCATGACTAATGCCTCCTTGCGTCGGTGATGCATTAGTTCTAGCGATCGCCTGCCTAATGTGTCAATCGTTTGTATTAGCATTAGCCGCATGACCGACCTGGTCCCCTTCACCGGGGAGCCGCTCGCCCTCGACCTGGTCAACACCCGGCCGCGCACGCCGGACGGCCAGGCCGACCTGATCGCCACCGCCGAGGGGCTGCGCGCCTGGCTGAGCCTGCAGGCGGACCGGCTGGCCGGCGCGCTCCCGGAGGACGGGCAGGCGCGGCTGACCGGCGACGATCTGGCTTTGGTGCATGAGGTGCGTGAGCATGCGGCGGCCGCGATCGATCAGGTGAGGCGGGGCCTGCGGCCGCCGGAAGGCGCGCTGCGCGGTCTGAACAGGGCGCAGCGCGCGGCGCCCGCCGTCCGTGAGCTGGCCTGGGACGGCGCCGCCGTGACCGCCGTGCCGCACCGGGAGGGCCCGTGGGGTGCCCGGCTGGCGGCGGTGCTCGCCGAGGCGGTCGCCGACCTGCTGACCGACCCGGCGGTCACGACCGTGCGGAAATGCGAGGCCGACGACTGCGTGATGCTGTTCCTGCCCGCCCACCCACGCCGGCGCTGGTGCTCGGCGGCGCGGTGCGGCAACCGGGCCAGGGTCGCCCGGCACTACCGGCGTCGCCGGGGCCTCGACCCGGGCTCGCAGGGGCCCGGCCCCGAGGGAGAGGGCCCCGAGGGAGAGGGCCCCGAGGGAGAGGGCTCAGAGGGAGCGGAACTGGCGGGAGGTCGAGATCGCCCCTGAGGTGGTCATGACGAACGTCCGCATCGAGTCGGCGAACCGGGACAGGTCCCACTCGGCGGGGCCCTGATACCAGTACAGGTGGTCGGTCTGCCGTCCGTTGCCGTCGAACGCGCTGACCACCCGCGCCCACCGGTCCACGCTGTCGAAGATCACCGCGTAGGGCAGGTAGCGGGAGAACAGCTCCACGCGCTGGCCCGGGGGGATGTCGTCGACGGCCGCCCCGGCCAGGTAGTCGCGGAACCCGAGCGTGTGCGCCAGGGCCGCCGCTCCCTTGGCCGTCTTGGCCGGCATGTACTGGGCGCCGAAGGCCAGTGCGGCTCCGGCGATGATCAGGGCCAGCCCCAGCAGGCCGTACGTCGTGAGCCAGGCGAGCACGACGGTGGCGATCACCCCGAGCGCGACGACCACCAGGCCGAGGGTCGTCCAGCGCGACCGGGTGGAGTCGGGCCGCCGGGCGAACCAGCCCTGCGTCACGACGTCCTGATAGAGCGCGTCGCGCACCGTGGCCAGGCGGGCGGCGAACGACCCGTGCAGCTCCGACAGCAGCACCCGGTCACGCCCGTCGAAGATCGCGTCGTGGAGGGCCCGCTCGTACGGCAGCAGGTCGCCGAGCCGGGCGCCGGGCAGCTTGACCAGGCACCAGTCGGGGGTGTCGTAGGTCTGGCGCGGCTGCTCGTCGATGCGCAGGAAGTTGCGCACGGCGAGGTCCACGATGGTCGCGGTCACGTCGACCACGTCGGCCTGCTCGTCGAACAGCGTGCCGATCTGCCCGGGACGCACGTCGTCGGGCGGGCTGAAGCGGCCGTCGCGGTGGCCGCTGACCGGGCCGGACTCGCTGCCGACCACGCGGGCGTCGCGGCCCCGCGTCCAGTAGAGCAGCCCGATGCCGCCCAGCAGCAGCACCAGCAGCGCGGCCAGCGAGCCGCCGGTCACCGCGTTCAGCGTGAACGCGGTGGACAGCTCGAACCTGCGCTCCAGGATCGGCCCGGCCCCCGTGGCGCCCTTCGGGTAGCCGACGACGACCGTGAGCGCCTGGCCCTCGCCGAGGCCCTGCTGCTCGAAGGTCGAGGTGGTGCCGGTCTCCTCGACCGAGGCGCTGGTGCAGGCGATGGCCGAGCTCGGCTCGCCGGCGAAGCAGGACAGGTTCTGCACCCGGCCCGGGCCGGTCACGGTGACGACCGCGTCCTGCACGGGGCCGGACACCGCGAACCAGCGCAGCTCCTCGCCCGAGGCCGTGGGCGTCACGGCGCCGGTCACGTCGTACTCCACCGTGCCCTTGAACGTCAGGGTCTCCCCGTCGTACGAGCCGCCCTTGACGTTGGAGATGCGATAGACGCGGTCGTGGCCGTCGTCGTAGCGGATCCGGGTGAGCGGCGTGCGCCGCACCGTCTCGCCGGCGGGGGTGACCGCCTCCTTCACGTGGAGCACGCCGTTCTTGCGGAGCTCCATCGTCACCTCGTCCTTCGCCGGAGCCGCGGCCTCCGCTGGGGTGACGGCATGTGCGGCGACGGCGTGCGCGGGGGATGCGGCGAGGACGGCGAGCAGTGCCGCCAGTCCGAGCCGGCGCGCGAGATCCACCATGAGCCGCAACCCTACCGGTCCCGGTGCTCCAACCGAGGATCGGATGCGAACCGGCCAACCGGTCAGGAATCGAGAAGCCCCGGGAACACCCCCGGCCATAGCGTCGTGGGCATGGAACTCACCTTGCACTACTGCTACATCACGGTCGACGACGGCGACGCGGCGCTCGCCTTCTATCGGGACGTGCTCGGCCTCGAACTCCGCAACGACGTCGGATACGCGGGCGCCCGCTGGCTCACCATGGGCCCGGTGTCCCAGCCCGACGTCAACATCGTCCTCGAAACCGTCAACGCCGACCCGACCGCCTCCCCGGAGGAGCGCGCGGCGCTGAGCGACCTGCTCGCGAAGGGCAGGCTGCGCGCCGTCGTCTTCGCCACCCCCGACTGCGACGCGACGTTCGAGAAGATCCGCCAGTCCGGCGCCGAGGTCCTGCAGGAGCCGATCGACCAGCCGTACGGCGTCCGCGACTGCGCCTTCCGCGACCCGGCCGGCAACATGGTCCGCTTCCAGCAGCTCGCCAAGGGCTGACCCGGCGCCGCCCGGACACCGCCGCCGTGCCCCGCGCGACCCCCAGCCCCGGCTCCGCCGCCGGGATTCCGGCGCCTCCTGCCGGGGGCGCCGGATCGGTAGGGTTACCGTCCATGGGACACACCCGGGTCTACCGGAACGGAACCCTGGAGGCCGAGGGCTTTCCGGTCGCCGACGTCTCCGAGAAGGTCAGGGACCCGTCGGCGGTGGTGTGGTTCGACATGTGCGCCCCCACCGAGGAGGACCTCCACGCCATCAGCGAGGAGCTGGGACTGCACGCCCTGGCCGTGGAGGACGCGCTGCAGCACCGGCAGCGGCCCAAGCTCGACGTCTACGACAGCCACATGTTCCTCAGCGTCTACGCGGCGGCCTTCGACAGCGCGTCGGGCCGGGTGCGCGTCGCCCCCGCCGCCGCCTTCATCACGAAGAACGCGCTGGTCACCGTGCGCCAGTCGGACGACTTCTCCATCGAGGAGGTGATGCGGCGCTGGGACGAGGGGGCGGACCTGGCCCGGCACGGCGTCGCGTTCCTGGTGCACGGCCTGCTCGACTACGTGGTGGACAGCCACTTCGAGGCAGTCGAGGCGATGGACGAGCAGGTCGAAGACCTGGAGGGCACGGTGTTCGGCGACCGGCCCGTCAGCTCCGAGGACCAGCGGCGCACGTTCGAGCTGCGCAAGAGCCTGGTCACGCTGCGCCGGATCGTGATGCCCATGCGGGAGGCCGTGAACACGCTGCTGCGCCGCAACGGCCTGATCGGCGACGGCGAGATGACGCCGTACTTCCAGGACGTGTACGACCAGGTGCTGCGGGCCACGGAGTGGACGGAGTCGCTGCGCGACCTGGTCAGCAACATCCGCGAGACGCACCTGACCATGCAGGGCAACCGGATGAACCTCATCATGAAGCGGGTGACGAGCTGGGCCGCGATCATCGCGGTGCCCACGCTGATCACCGGCTTCTACGGCCAGAACATCCCGTTTCCCGGCTTCGGGCACGCGTTGGGGTTCTGGACGTCCACCACGCTGATCGTCGTCGCCTCGGCGGCGCTCTATCGGGTGTTCCGGGCCCGAGACTGGCTCTGAGCCCGGCGCCTCGGCCGGCCTGTCACCCGGTGTCTGTCACCCGGTGTCTGTCACCCGGCCTGTCACCCGGTGTCTGTCACCAGGGTCCGTACGGCCCCTGGTTGCCGCTGCCGCCCCGGTAGCCGTTGACCGCGGGCTTCACGTCGGCGAGGTAGATGCCCGCCGCGATGACGGCGGCGATCGTGAAGATGTTGGGCAGCCCCATGCCCATGCCGAGGTAATTGATCGCGGCGGCGAAGGTGAACAGCGTCGCAAGGCCGAGGATGATCAGCCAGAGGGGCTTGGTCTGCTTGCCGGCCGCGGGGAAGGCGTTCGCGGGGATCCGCAGGGCGTGCACCAGTGCCCAGCCGGACAACACGAAGGCCCCGACGGACAGCAGCCAGAAGATGATGTCGAGGATGCCGTACAGCCCGAACATGGACGCTCCCACACGGTCACAGTCACTGACGCCCCCAGACTAGTGGGCGGCGCCGACACGTGGCGCGGGCGCGAAGGACCGGTTCCCGTGGGAAGCGAAACGGCGGCGGCCCGCCTCCCCCGGAGGGAAGGCGGGCCGCCGCCGTGTGGTTCGCGTTGGCCGCGGATCAGCTCCGGGCAGTGGCGCGGGCGCGACCGGTGCGCTTGGTGGTGCTCTTGGCGGCGATCGCCGGCTCGGCGGTCTCGGAGACCTCCGTCAGCTCCAGCGCGGCCTCGCCGCTCACGCGGCTGACGACCTTGCGGCCACGGCTGGCCAGGTCGTCGTACAGCCGGGTGACCCGGGCGGCGGCGTCGGCGGCGTAGCCCTTGGCCTTCTCGGGCAGCTCACGGGCGACGGTCTCGGCCTTGTCCTGCACGGTGGAGGCGTAGCCCTTGGCCTTCTCGGGCAACTCACGGGCGACGGTCTCGGCCTTGTCCTGCACGGTGGAGGCGTAGGCGCGGGCCTTCTCCACGGCGAAGTCGCCGGCGCCGGTGAGCGCGTAGAACGGCTTCGACTCCGTGATCTTCTTGGCCTGGGTTGTGATGGTCATGGGTTATCCTTCCCTCGAATCCGGTGTAATGCCGTCGCGTGGGAGAACCGGGTCGTCCCCGAGATGCTCAGCCGATTGCGGCGGCTGGGCGGAGTCGGCCCGGTTCTCCTTGCGAAACGACTCGTAGATGTCGATCAGCACCTGGCGTTGCCGCCCGGTGAGCGTGACGTCGGCCCGGATCGCGGCCAGCACGTCGCTGTGCGGCTCGCGGTCCTCGATGAGACCGGCCTGGACGTAGAGCGCCTGGGCGGAGATGTGCAGACCCTTCGCGATCTGGTTCAGGATCTCCGCGCTCGGCTTGCGCAGGCCCCGTTCCACCTGGCTCAGGTAAGGATTGGACACACCTGCCTGCGCGGCGAGCTGACGAAGCGAGATCTTCGCCTGCTGCCGCTGCTGGCGGATGTACTCACCGAGCGAGGCGACCTTGGGCAGTTCCATGCCCCCAGTCTGCCTCGCGCTGCTTGCAATTGCAAACACGGTGGATAGTTCCAGCTAGCACCCATGGCCGGGCAAGAGCCGGGTCAACCGGGAAGCAGCCAGAGCAGCGGGGCGCTGATGGCGAGCACCACCGAGATGGCCAGGATCAGGAAGCGGTGGGCGGCCGGAAGCGTGACCTCGGGCCGTACGAGCCGGTCGACCCTGGCCATCACGCTGGACGGCGCGGACACGCCGAGCGCGCCCTGCGGCGTGGGCAGCGCCGCCGACGCGCCGAAGCGCAGCAGGGCGGTGGCCAGCCTGCGCGGGCAGCACCGCTGCCGGGCGCGGTCGTCGGCGGCCATCTCGACCAGCAGCTCCACCGACGCCTGCGCGTCGCGGACCAGCCTCGACCACGGCAGCGCGCGGCGCAGCGCGGCGAACGGCAGGAGCACCAGGTCGTGGCGCTCGCGCACATGGGCGGCCTCGTGCGCGAGCACGGCCTCCAGCTCCGCGGACGACAGCAGGTGCAGCGTCCCGTCGCTGATGACGACCTCCGACTTGAGCCCCGGCAGGCAGTAGGCGGCGGCCCCGGGAAAGTCGACCACCCGCACGCCGGGCACGGCCGGCTCGTCCCTGGCGACCAGCGAGAGCAGGAGCCGGTGGCGGCGGCGGGCCCGCAGCGTCTGCGCGCCTGCGGCGAGAGGCAGGGTCACCAGCACCGCGAGCAGCGCCAGGCCGGCGATCAGCGCGGCCAGCCGCAGGTAGTCGTACGGCTGTCGCGCGCCGAACTCCACGCTCAGCAGGAACTCCGCGAACCCGTGCACGATGCCCTTGCGGTAGGGGTCGAGCGCGAAGGCGAGCAGGGCGCCGATGGAGGCGAGCCCCCACGTCAGCCCGAGCGACTGCCACAGCAGGATCGCCGTGCGCGGTGCGCGCCAGGTCCAGCGCGCGAACGTCAGCCGCCACGCGGCGACCGCGCAGATCATCGCGAGCGCCGCGAGGACCGCCGCCGCGATCACTCTTCCTCCAGCTCCGTGAGGGCTTTCAGCAGGATCTCGGCCTCGGACCCGGAGACGGCGCGGGCGAAGCGGGTCAGCGCCGCGTCGCGGTCGCCGGTGAGGTCCAGGGCTTCGAGCATCAGCTCGGCGACGTACGCGTCACGGCTCGCGGCCGGCTGGTAGCGCCAGGCGCGGCCGTCGCGGGTGCGGTTGAGGAAGCCCTTGCGGGCCAGCCGGTCGAGCACGGTCATCACGGTCGTCGGCGCGAGGTCGCGGTCTTCGATGAGGCGCCCCACCTCGCGGGCGGTGAGCGGGGTGTTCTCCGCCCAGAGGATGTCCATGATGCTGCGTTCGAGCTCTCCCAGTCCCTTCACGTGATTCAGCCTACCCGGGGTAGTACTACGTCCTGTAGAGAGGTGGGTGGCATGAAAATCGTTCTGGTCGAAGGTGACATCACCGAGCAGCGGGTGGACGCGATCGTCAACGCGGCCAACTCCTCGCTCATGGGCGGCGGAGGGGTGGACGGAGCCATACACCGGCGCGGCGGCCCCGAGATCCTCGAGGAGTGCCGGGCGCTGCGCGCCTCCCGCTACGGGAGAGGGCTGCCGACCGGGCAGGCGGTCGCGACCACCGCCGGGCGTCTGCCCGCGCGATGGGTGATCCACACGGTCGGGCCCGTGCACTCGCGGAGCGAGGACCGATCCCATCTGCTCGCCTCCTGCTATCGGGAGTCGCTCGTCGTCGCCGACGCGCTGGGCGCCGGCACGGTGGCGTTCCCCGCGATCTCCACGGGGATCTACCGGTGGCCGGTCGAGGACGCCGCCCGCGTCGCGATCACCGCGGTACGGCAGGCGGCCCCGGCCGTGGTGGAAGAGGTGCGCTTCGTACTGTTCAACACCGCAGCTTATGCCGTGTTCGAATCGGCTCTACAGGACATTGGCTAAGCATTAGGCCAAAACTTTCACAGCCACTTGAGCATGTAGATCTCGTCGCGGTCGTCGCCGGGGGTCACCCGGATCGAGCGGGGCACCCGCCCGACCTCCTGGTAGCCCACGCTCGCGTAGAAGCGGTCGACCCCGGTGCCGCCGCGGCAGGTGAGCTGCAACGCCTCCAGGCCGAGCGACCTGGCGGCGTCGTCGGCGGCGAGCAGCAGCGCCCGGCCATACCCCTTGCCCTGGTGCTTGGGGTGGACCTGCACGCGCAGCAGCCACCGCCAGTGCGCCCGCAGGCCCGAGCCGTTGTCGCCCAGGATGAGCCACGCGCCGGGGGCGCCGTCGTCGCCGAAGCCGACGAGGAGGCTGTCGGGGGCCTGCGGCCCGGCGGCGGCGCGCGTGCGGGCGAACGCCCGGTCCGCCGTCGGCCTGATGTCCTCCGGCGTCACGGGAGGCACGAAGCCCACCGCGCCGCCCGCGTTGGTGACCTCCGCCCAGCAGCTCAGGAGCTCCTCGAAGAGCTCGGGGGTCATCTCCGGGTCGAGGACGAAACGCATGGGCCGGACGTTATCAACCGCCTCGTACGTCAACCGCGGGGGGAGACGCTGCTCCAGGGCAGGGTCAGCTCGCCGAGCCGCCAGCGGCCGGGACCGCCGGTCGGCGGGGTCGTCTCCACCGGCCAGTCGCGCGCCAGCAGCTCGGCCGCCTTGATCCAGCGCTGGCGCGTGCCGTACGCGCCGAAGGAGGCGCAGGTCGCCCAGGCGCGGTCCCAGTCGGCGAGGAACGCGTGGATCCGCTCGCCGGGCACGTTGCGGTGGATCAGCGTCTTGGGCAGGCGTTCGGCCAGGTCGGAGGGGCGTCCGAAGCCGGTGAACCGGGCCGCGAGGGTGAGCGTGCGCGGCCCCTCCGCGCCGAGCGCCACCCAGGTCGCCCGGTGGCCGACCTCAGAGCAGGTGCCCTCCACGAGCACGCCCGAGGGATGCAGGCCGGCCCGCAGCCGGTGCCAGTGCTCCCACGCCTCGGCCTCGCCGTACTGCCGCAGCACGTTGAAGGCGCGCACGATCATCGGCGGCCGGGGGACCGGCAGCTCGAAGCCGCCCCTGACGAACGACAACCCCTCCCGCTCGTACGGCTTGGCCGCCGCGACCCGCTCGGGGGCGATCTCCACGCCCACCACCTCGACCGTCGGGCAGACCCGGCGCAGCCGGGTGAACAGCTCCGTCGTCGTGGTGTGGGACGCGCCGTAGCCGAGGTCCACGACCAGCGGCGCCGCCCCCGCCCTGGCCGAGCGCAGCAGCGGGCCGTACACGGCGGCGATCCAGCGGTCGCAGCGGCGCAGCCGGTTGTGCCCGGTGGTGCCCCGCGTGACCGCGCCGACGGGCCGGCCCGGGCGCGCCGGCCTCATGTCCCCGCTGCGACCCGGTGCACCTTGTGCTGGGCGGCCTGCGCGCGGGGCCGGACGACCAGCCTGTCGATGTTCACGTGCGACGGGCGGGTCACGGCGAAGGCGATCACGTCGGCGACGTCGTCCGCGGTCAGCGGGTCGGGGACGCCCTCGTAGACCTTGGCGGCCCGCTCGGCGTCGCCGCGGAAGCGGGTCAGCGCGAACTCGTCGGTCTTCACCATGCCCGGCGCGATCTCGACGACCCGCACCGGGTCGCCGCACAGCTCCAGGCGGAGGGTCTCGGTCATCGAGGTCTGCGCGTGCTTGGCCGCGCAGTAGCCGCCGCCCCCCTCGTACGACACCAGCCCGGCCGTCGAGGTGAGCATCACGAGCACGCCGTCGCCCGACGCGATGAGCTTCGGCAGCAGGGCCCTGGTCATGCGCAGGCTCCCGAGCACGTTCACGTCGTACATGCGCTGCCAGTCGTCCACCCGGCCCTCGGCCACCGGTTCGAGCCCGAACGCGCCGCCCGCGTTGTTGACCAGGACGTCGCAGCGGTCCAGCGAGGAGGCCAGCGCGTCCACCGACGCCTGGTCGGTCACGTCCAGCGTCACCGGGCGGATGCCGGGCACCTCGGCCGCGAGCTCGTCGAGACGGTCGCGCCGTCGCGCCGCCGCCACAACCCGGTATCCCTCCGCGGCGAGCCGGCGGGCCGTCGCCTCGCCGATGCCGCTGCTCGCGCCGGTCACCACCGCGGTCCTGACCACGGTCTCGGTCGCCCCGGGACCGGTCGCGGGACCGGTCGCGGGACCGGTCGCGGGATTGGTCATCGTCACCGCCATCGTCCTTCCATATCGCCTCAATCGGCAGGCGACATCCTCTCAGGACCCCCGGCGCTCACAGATGTCGGGGAATCCGGTGATGATTTTGGTGGTTATAACGCTCTCGGAGGTGGTTCGGGTGTCGGTGTTACGGCGTCGGGTCAACCGCGTCGCGACCATCAGCGTGCACACGTCCCCGCTGGACCAGCCAGGCACGGGGGACGCGGGCGGCATGAATGTCTACATTCTCGAGGTCGCCAAACGGCTCGCGGCGCTGGGCATCGAGGTGGAGATCTTCACCCGCCGCACGGCCCGTGACCTGCCGCCGGTCGCCGAGCTGACCCCGGGCGTGCTCGTCCGCCACGTCACCGCCGGGCCGTACGAGGAGCTCGACCGGGCCGATCTGCCCGGGCAGCTGTGCGGCTTCCTGTCCGGCGTGCTGCGCACCGAGGCGATGTACGACCCCGGCCGCTACGACGTGATCCACTCGCACTACTGGCTGTCGGGCCAGGTGGGCTGGCTGGCCAAGGAGCGCTGGGGCGTGCCGCTCGTGCACACCATGCACACGATGGCCAAGGTGAAGAACCTCCTGCTCGCCGAGGGCGACAAGCCCGAGCCGGCGGTGCGCGTGCTCGGCGAGGAGCAGGTCGTGGAGGTCGCCGACCGCCTGGTCGCCAACACCGCCGCCGAGGCCGAGGAGCTGATCAGCCTGTACGGCGCGCCGCGCGAGCGCGTGGCGGTCGTCAACCCCGGCGTGAACCTCGCCGTCTTCCAGCCCGCGTCAAAGGGTGCGGCACGCCGCCGTCTCGGCCTGCCGCAGGACGCCCACGTGCTGCTCTTCGTGGGCCGCATCCAGCCGCTCAAGGCCCCCGACGTGCTGCTCAGGGCCGCCGCCCGGATGCTCGTGGAGGACCCCTCGCTGCGCTCGCGGCTCCTGGTGGCCTGCGTGGGCGGGCCCAGCGGCAACGGCCTCGCCCGCCCCTCCCTGCTCAGCGACCTCGCGGCCGAGCTGGGCATCACCGACGTCGTACGGCTCGCGCCGCCCGCGCCGCAGCCGGAGCTGGCCGACTGGTATCGGGCCGCCGACGTGACCGTCGTGCCCTCCTACAACGAGTCGTTCGGGCTGGTCGCGCTGGAGTCGCAGGCGTGCGGCACGCCGGTCGTCGCCGCGGCGGTCGGCGGCCTGCGCACGGCCGTCAAGGACGGCGTGTCCGGGGTGCTGGTGGCGGGCCACAACCCGCACGACTGGGCGCGGGAGCTCGCCGTGCTGGCACGGCGTCCGGACCGGCTCGCCGAGCTGGCCGCCAACGCCGTGCACCACGCCACGGGCTTCGGCTGGTCGGCGACGGCCGCCCGGCTGGCCGACGTCTACGCCGGCGCCATGGCCCAGCTCCACCAGACCCCCGTCGCGGTCAGCTCGTAGTGTGGGGCGTATGAGACCGGATCTGGAAGCGGTCATCGCGTCGGCGCTGGAGTCCGCCGAGCTGTCCTACGAGCGGCCGAAGCCGGGCGCGTTCCTGGTCAGGCTGCCGGGCCAGCACAAGCTCGCCACGCTGACCTGGCTCGTCATCGGCGACCAGGCGCTCAACATCGAGGCGTTCTTCTGCCGGCAGCCCGACGAGAACCACGCCGAGTTCTACCGCTGGCTGCTGCACAAGAACGGCTCGATGTACGGTGTCCACTTCGCCGTCGACGCCACCGGCGACGTGCACCTGGTCGGCCGGCTGCCGCTCGACGCGGTGACCGAGGAGGAGATCGACCGGGTGCTCGGCTGCGTCCTCACCTACTCGGACGAGTCGTTCGACCGCGCGCTGGAGCTGGGCTTCGCGTCGTCCATCAAGCGCGAGTGGGAGTGGCGGGTCAAGCGCGGCGAGTCGCTGGCCAACCTGCGGGCCTTCGCGCGGGTGGTCGAGTCCTGACCAACGGGGCCTCTGCCGCACGCCGATAGGATTGGCCGTATGGCGACTTTGGTGCTGCTGCGGCACGGCGAGAGCGAATGGAATGTCAAAGGCCTGTTCACCGGCTGGGTGGACGTCACACTCTCGCCGACCGGCGAGGAGGAGGCGCGGCGCGGCGGTCAGCTGCTGCTTGAGGCCGGCATCCGGCCCGACGTGGTGCACACCTCGGTGCTCACCCGGGCCATCAAGACCGCCAACCTCGCGCTTGAGGCGGCCGACCTGCTGTGGCTGCCGGTCAAGCGTTCCTGGCGGCTGAACGAGCGCCACTACGGTGCGCTCCAGGGCAAGGACAAGGCCCAGACCCGCGCGGAGTTCGGCGACGAGCAGTTCATGCTGTGGCGCCGGTCCTACGACGTGCCGCCGCCGCCGATCGCCGACGACGACGAGTACTCCCAGCTCGGCGACGGCCGCTACTCCCTGCTGCCCTCCGAGCTGGTGCCGCGCACGGAGTGCCTCAAGGACGTCGTCGCGCGCATGCTGCCGTACTGGTATGACGAGATCGTGCCCGACCTGGCGGCCGGCCGCGACGTGCTGGTGGTGGCGCACGGCAACTCGCTGCGCGCGCTCGTCAAGCACCTGGAGGGCATCAGCGACGCCGACATCGCGGGCCTGAACATCCCCACCGGCATCCCGCTGCGCTACGAGCTGGACGCCGACTTCCGCCCGGTCGGCAAGGGCGAATACCTCGACCCGGAGGCCGCCAAGGCCGCCATCGAGGCCGTCGCCAACCAGGGCAAGAAGTAACCTCTCACGTCTGTCACGAAGGCCGCGTCCCGCTGTGGGGCGCGGCCTTCTGTCACTTGCAGACGACCGCTGTCACTTGTGGACGACCGGCTTCTTCGCCTTACCGGGGAACACCTGGACCAGGAGCTCCACCGCGCCGTCCGGGGGATAGGCCACCTGGTAGACCAGCTCGCGGCCGCGCAGGTGGACCCGGACCCGGTAGGAACCCGGGCCGCGCGTGGTGAGCCCCCTCAGCCTCGTCCCGTAGCCGTCCGACAGCGCCAGGGCTCCGGTGGGGCTCTCGTACCCGACCTCGACCACCTCCTCCCAGCCTCTGACCTCCAGCGGCGGACGCCGGGTGTAGGACTCCACGGTCACGCAGGCGGAACCGGCCTCGTCGGCGGCCCAGATCGCCAGCGCGCCCCGGCCGCTTCCCACCAGGTCCTTCACCAGGTCAGGGGGACCGCCCTCGCCCTCGTGGCCCTCCTCCCAGCCGTCGATGGTCCAGAACTCGGTCCACATGGTGGCCCGGCGCTGCCGTACGGGCCTGATCTTCGGCCGGTGCCGGGGATGCGCCGCGCAGGCGCGCTCCTCCCGGGCGACGTACGCGTCCGACTCCGCCTGCCACCGGTCTTCCTCCGCCTGCCGCGCGCGGGCCACGGCCGGGCACAGGCTCGGCAGCACGATCGCCAGTGACGCCTGCGGGGCCTCCTGGACGGCCCGCGCGCCGGTGTCGCCCCCGTGCCGGGTCGCCAACGCGCACAGATGGCGCCCCTGGGCGAGGACGTCCTGGTCGGAGACTCCGTCCCACACCCCCAGACCCGAGCCGTACCGGTGGTCGTGGTCGCGGACCGCGCAGAGGAAGTCCTTCTCCGCCGCGTTCGCTCTCGGGACCGTGCCGTCGCCGAATCCGGTGCAGCCGAGCTCCCACTGCGCGCTCACCTCGCCGGGCGGGGCCGACGCCACCGGGAGCAGGACGACCGCGGTCACCGCCAGGACGGCCGCCGCCGTACGGGCGACCGGGCCGCGACGCACGTACGCGCGCCGGGGGGCGCGTACGGCGAGCAGGACGAGGACCGGCGCGACGCAGTCGTAGAGCCCCCACGCGATCTGCGCCGAGAACCTCTCGGGCGGCCCCCACGCGTCCAGGCACGCCTGGCCGAGCGCCGCATCCAGCGTGGGCAGCAGGAAGTCGGGGAGGCCGAGGGCCAGCAGGACGACGGCCACGCACCGGCCGATGATCCTGCCGAGTCCGGCGCGCCCGCGCCGCAGGCTCAGCCACCAGCCCGCGAAGCCCAGGACGATCAGCGGTGCACCGCCGTACGAGAAAAGGGGGAACGCCTTGACGGGATACACCCAGAGCAAGAACTGATCGTGGATGTCCCATCCGAGGCAGGTGCCCTGGAACATCGTCATGTAGGTCCGGCTGCCGTCGTCGCCGGTCACGACGGACACGACCCAGAAGAGAAGGGCGGGAGCCGCCGCGGTCAGCATGGCCGCGGCCCAGAGCACCCATGATCGTCTCGGCACGAGAGCGAAGACTATTCGGCACGTGCGTCAGACGACCCGCGATCCGGCGATTCGCCGGATACGCGAAAGCCCCGGCCCCCCGAGGACCGGAGCTTTCGCGCCCCGTACGCGGCTGAGTCAGCCGGCGGGGGCGTCCAGGTCGCGCGTACCCGTGACCAGGTACACGACGTCGGCGGCGACGCGTACGGCGTGGTCGGCGTACCGCTCGTAGTAGCGGCCGGCCAGCGTGATGTCGATGGCGGCCTCGACGCCGTGCTCCCAGTCCTTGGAGAGCAGGACGCGGAAGAGACGGCGGTGACGGCGGTCCATCGCGTCGTCGTCCTCCTCCAGCTCCTTGGCGAGATCGATGTCGCGGGAGGCGATGCAGCTGCCCGCCTTGGTGATCAGGTTCTCGGCGATGGCGCCCATCTCCACGAACGTGTCACGCAGCTCGGCCGGGATGGCGGATTCGGGGTGGCGCATGCGGGCGAGCTTGGCGATGTGCTCGGCGAGGTCGCCCATACGCTCCAGATCGGCGGCCATCCGCAGGGCGGTGATGACGTTACGCAGGTCGACCGCCACCGGCTGCTGCGTGGCCATCAGCTCGAAGATCGAGGCTTCGAGTTCCTGGTGCAGCCGGTCGACCTCGTTGTCCTGGGAGATGACGCTCTCCGCCAGCTGGAGGTCGGCGTCGAGCAGGGCGGTCGTCCCCCTCGACATGGCCGACCGCACCAGGCGGGTCATCTCCACCAGGCGGTCGGTCAGGGCCGCAAGCTCTTCGTGATAGGCGTCGCGCATGGCCGCCACGCTACGCGCGCGTCTGTGAACGAATTCCGACCGCCGGATGAACTTTTCCGGAAACAGGGCGTAGTGCCAGGTCGGGCAGGTGGAACAACCAGAAATGCCGCCTAGGCTGCTGAATGTGAACGAGTTGCTGGCGAGCTTGGCGGCGATGGGCGGATTCGTCCTCGGCTCCTTCGTCATGCTCGCGATCCGACGGCAGGCGGACAAGCCCCGCACACCGGAACCGGTGGACGACGGCCTGCCTCCGGGGGTGGCGTCGGTGCTCGCCGTGCTGCCCTCCTCGGCGGTCGTCCTCGACCGCGAAGACCGCGTGCTGCGCGCCAGTTCGGCCGCGCGGGCCTTCGGTCTCGTACGCGGTGAGTCGCTCATGGCGGCCGAGTTACTCGCACTGGCCAGGAAGGTCCGCAGGGACGGCGAGATCCGCGAGAGCGAGATCGAGACCGCCGGCCGCAAGTTCGGGCAGGAGTCCACGTCGTTCGCGGTGCGGGTCGCTCCGCTGGGCACCCACGGGCAGGTGCTCGTGCTCGCTGAGGACCAGACCGAGCGGCAGCGGGTCGAGGCGGTGCGCAGGGACTTCGTGGCGAACGTCAGCCACGAGCTCAAGACGCCGGTCGGCGCGCTGAGCCTGCTCGCCGAGACCGTCGAGGACGCGGCCGACGACCCCGAGGCCGTACGGCGGTTCGCCGGCCGGATGCAGCACGAGGCCGCCCGCCTCACCTACCTGGTGCAGGACCTGATCACGCTGTCGCGGATCCAGGGCGGGGAGCCCATCCCGGCGCCCGAGCAGGTGTCCGTGGACGAGGCCGTGCACGAGGCCATCGACCGGTGCAACACGAAGGCGTCGGCCAAGGACATCGCGCTCGTCGCGGGCGGCACCGAGGGCCTCAAGGTCTGGGGCGACGACGAGCTGCTCGTCACCGCGCTGCGCAACCTCATCGACAACGCCGTCGCCTACAGCCCCGAGCACACCCGCGTCGTGATCAGCGCGAGGCCGGCCGGGGACACGGTCGAGGTGAGCGTGAGCGACCAGGGCATCGGCATCCCGGAAAGCGCGCAGGAGCGCATCTTCGAGCGGTTCTTCCGCGTCGACGCGGCCAGGTCCCGGGCCACCGGCGGCACCGGGCTCGGTCTCGCGATCGTCAAACACGTGGCCGTCGCCCACGGCGGCGAGGTCACGGTGTGGAGCAAAGAGGGCTCCGGCTCGACCTTCACTCTTCGCCTTCCCGCGTTCGGCGGTCAGGCGGTCCCCGTACCAAGCACGACCATTCCCCAGGAGGCCGCTCAGTGACTCGGGTACTCGTCGTCGAGGACGAGGAGTCGTTCTCGGACGCCTTGTCGTACATGCTGAGGAAAGAGGGGTACGAGGTCGCGGTGGCGGCCACCGGCCCCGACGCGCTGGACGCGTTCGACCGCAACGGCGCCGATCTCGTCCTGCTCGACCTGATGCTCCCGGGCCTGCCCGGCACCGAGGTGTGCCGCTCGCTCAGGCAGCGGTCGAAGGTGCCGGTCATCATGCTGACCGCCAAGGACAGCGAGATCGACAAGGTCGTCGGCCTCGAACTCGGCGCCGACGACTACGTGACCAAGCCGTTCTCGTCCCGCGAGCTGGTGGCGCGCATCCGCGCGGTGCTGCGCCGGCAGGGCGACGTCGAGGAGGTGGAGTCGGCCGTCCTGACCGGGGGACCGGTCCGCATGGACGTCGACCGGCACATCGTGGCCGTGCGCGGCCGGCAGGTGCAGCTCCCGCTGAAGGAGTTCGAGCTGCTGGAGGTGCTGCTGCGCAACGCCGGGCGGGTGCTCACCCGCGGTCAGCTCATCGACCGGGTGTGGGGCGCCGACTACGTGGGCGACACCAAGACCCTCGACGTGCACGTGAAGCGGCTGCGGGCCAAGGTCGAGGCCGACCCGTCCAACCCCCGCTGCATCCTCACCGTGCGTGGTCTGGGCTACAAGTTCGACCCCGCCGACGAGTGAGCCTGTAAGGGCTCGTACGGCTCACGCGGCCCCTCGGACGGAAAGGAGCCCCTGTCCGGCCGGACAGGGGCTCCTGCGCGTCTACAGGACGTCCAGATGGACGTCCGCACGGCCGTCAGCCGGCGTTCTCGGCGGGCGTACCAGTGGAGGTGCCCTCGGTGGTCTCCGGGGTGGCGGCGTCCGACGGCACCGGGCTCCCGGTGGCGGGCGGGGCCGTGGGCGTGGCCGTCGGCGCCGGAGGCAGCGTCGCGTACTCGCGGCTGCGGGCGATGACCGGCACGGTGAGCGAGATGTCGCCGGCGTTCTTGAACTGGAGCGAGAGCTTGATGCTCTCGCCGCCGCGCAGCGCCGTCTTCAGGCCGTCGACCGTGACCCCGGGGGTCTTGACGAGCACGCCCGGCTGGAGGTCGATGGGGCTCTGCACGTTGACCGAGGTGGCCTTCTGTTCCTCGGGGACGATGCTGGTGAGCTGGTCGTCCGTTCCCGTGCTGTTCAGGAGAGTCAGGTAGAGCGGCGCCGACCCGCCCTCGGCGAGCTGCTGGCCGGAGTCGGGCCCGAGGATGAACGCCTGCGGGATCATGACGCCGTTCTTGCCGTATGCCTTGTCGGGGCCGTCGCCGTCATAGAGGACACCCGCCTCATTCGGGGCGTACGGCGCGTTGGTGTTGGCGTCGAAACCGGCGCCACACGCGGCCAGTGCAGGGATGGCGGCGGCGAGGAGCGCGGCAACGGCGATCGCCCTGCGACGGCTGCTGCTGGTCACGGTTCGAGGTCTCCTTGGTACGCACGTGTATGGGCAGCAATCACCTTATCCGCGCCGGTCACCGGTCCGGCGTCGGCTCCCGGTCCACAGGCCGCAGCAGTGCAGGTCACCCGGTATGTCCTGTATGCCGATTCACAGAGTGGATGGCTTGTCAAGCCCCAAAACGAGGCTTTGACCTGCAGTTATGTTCCTTTCACTGTTCCGGGAGGCGGTAACCGCGTGGTACCCTGGAGTACAGCGGAAGGGGTACTCGTCACATGACTTTCCAGGTCGGCGACACTGTCGTCTACCCCCACCATGGGGCTGCTCGGATCGAGGCCATCACGACCCGAACCATCAAGGGTGAGGAAAAGACCTACCTGGTGCTGAAGGTCGACAAGGGCGACCTGACCGTACAGGTACCAGCGGAAAATGCCGAGCTCGTCGGTGTGCGCGACGTCGTCGGCCAAGAGGGACTCGAGCGGGTCTTCGACGTGCTGCGCATGCCGCACACGGAGGAGCCCACCAACTGGTCCCGCCGCTACAAGGCCAACCTTGAGAAGCTGGCGTCGGGGGACGTCAACAAGGTGGCCGAGGTGGTGCGTGACCTGTGGCGGCGCGACAAGGAGCGCGGCCTGTCCGCCGGTGAGAAGCGCATGCTCGCCAAGGCCCGCCAGATCCTCGTCAGCGAGCTCGCGCTGGCCGAGAAGACCAACGAGGACAAGGCGGAGGCCCTGCTCGACGAGGTGCTGAACTCCTGAACATCACATCGCCAAGGGTGGGCGTCGGAGTCGACGTCCACCCTTTCGCATCAGGTAGGGAGCTTCACCTCGCCGGCCTTTTCTGGCCGGGGGAGACCGGGCTTGCCGGTCACTCCGACGGCGACGCCGCGGCGCACGCCTGCTGCGACGCGCTGCTGTCGGCGGCCGGGCTCGGAGACGTGGGCGCGCTCTTCGGCACCTCCGATCCCCGCTGGGCGGGTGCCGCCGGTGTGACCCTCCTGGAGGAGGCGGCCCGCCAGGTGCGGGCGGCGGGATTCGAGATCGGCAACGTGGCCGTCCAGATCATCGGGAACCGCCCGAAGGTCGCACCTCGCCGTGCGGAGGCGGAGAAGGCCCTCGGGGCCGCCGCAGGGGCGCCGGTGAGCGTCAGCGCGACCACGACCGACGGCCTCGGGCTCACCGGTCGCGGCGAGGGCGTCGCGGCCATCGCGACCGCTCTGATCATCCCGGTCTGAAGGTCCTCTCGGCATGAATGTTCCGTTCCAATCGGACATGCCAACCAGAATGAGACCCGGAGCGTCTCACTAACGCGTGGGCGGCGGCTCGAACCAAGGCGCGGAATCGAGCCGCCGCCCTCTTTTTTCTTTCATGGGACGCATATTTCCCTTCCATGGGGTAGCCCACTGTCCGAGGATGAAAGGGTCACCCTCATCGGGAGGTCGATATGACAATCGAGTCCATTCTCGGCGCCATCGTCATCGGTGCGGTCATCGGCGCTCTGGGCCGACTGCTCCTGCCGGGCCGCCAGCCGATCGGCTGGATCCTGACGATCGTCGTCGGTATCGTCGCGGCGCTCATCGGCACCGCGATCGCCCAGGTCCTGGGCGTGGCGACGACGGATGGCATCGACTGGATCGAACTGGTCATGCAGGTCGTACTGGCCGTCGTGGGCGTCGGCATCGTCGCCGGCCTCAAGCGAGGGTCGCGGGTGTAAGGCATTCACTCGGTGGGGCGGCCCCCCGCCCTCACCCCCTAGCGCGCAGGCCCGTCCGGCTGGTTCTCCAGCCGGGCGGGCCTACGCGCTTCAGCAGATGGAGCGCTGCTGTCCAGGTGGGTGTCGTTCAGGTGGGCGCTGTGCGGCGGGGTGCTGTAGCCGGGGCGGTCAGGCGGGCGGGCGGGGCGTGCTGCGCATCCGACCGGACGGAGGCGCCATCGGGACATCGCTGTTTCCGTCGGTGTCTTTCCCGGTGTCCCCGGCTTCCGGCGCGTCCTGGCCGCCTTGCGCGGCGTACGGCTCGCGCCCGCCGTCCTGCTCGCCGGGATCGGCGCAGTCGGACGCGTGGGCGGGATCCGGCACGTCCCTGATCTGGCGGAGCGGCTGGGTGTCGACGCCCGCCTCGTCTTCGGCCCGCTCAGGCTCGGCGTCGGCGGGCTCGTCCGGTTTGGGGCGGGGGTGCACGAGGACGTCACCGGTGTGCGGCCGTACGAGGTCGCCCCAGCGCACGGGACGGTTGCGGCGGGGCTGCGCCGGGCTGCCACCCGTCTCGGCGGGGGCGGGTGCCTCCGGAGCGGGCTGGGCGGCCGTCTCGGCGCCGGGCTCCGTCACGGCCGGCTCCGTCATAGCCGGCTCTGCGGCGGCCGGTTCTGTTACGACGGGCTCCGTGATGGCAGGTTCTGCGGCGGCCGGTTCTGTTACGACGGGCTCCGTGATGGCAGGTTCTGCGGCGGCCGGTTCGGCCTGTTCAGTGACGGGCGGGGTGTGGGGCGCCGCCGTCGGAGGTACGACCGGCAGGGCATCGGGCTCGTCATCCGCCTGGTCCGCGACCGTCTCGGATGCGGTCTCGGATGCGGTTTCCTGCGCGGGTTCGGAGACGTCTTCCCTGATCGCCTCGGATGGCAGCCGTACGCCGTCCTCATCCTCGGCCTGCGGATCCTCGGCCTGCGGAGGGGCGACGGGCAGCGGCGGGGCGAGCTCGGGCGGCGCGACGGTCTCCGAGACCGGGCTGACCGGCAGCGGAGGGACGTAGCCGGGGGGTGCCACGGCCTCGGGAACCGGCTGCAGGGGCGGCGCGCCGTGCTCCTCGGCGACGGCGTGCACGGCAGCGGTGTGCGGGTGCGCGGGGGCAGGGTGCGAGTGCGCGGGAGCGGTGTGCGGGTGCGCGGGAGCGGTGTGCGGGTGCGCGGGAGCGGGGTGCGGCTGCGCGGGAGCGGGGTGTGCGGTGTGCGGGTTTTCGGGGCCGGAGGGGGCGGTGACGTCGGGCGCGGATGTGGGGCGCTCTCGCGCGGCCACCGGATAGGGAGAGGTGACGGCGGTCCGGCGCTCGCGCGCGCCGTCGAAGGGCACCAGGTCGTCATCGGAGTCGTCGTCGGACTCGTCATCAAGGTCGTCGTCCAGATCGGCCCGGTTGGTGCGCACGTGCTTCAGCAGGAGCAGCAGCAGCCACAGTCCGACGGCGAGCATCACCCAGGGCGCCAACGCGACGACGAGCGCGGAGGCGTCGGGGTCGAAGGAGATGCCGACGGCGGTCGCGGCGTTCGCGGCGGCGGCCGACGCCAGGAGCAGGATCAGGACGAAGCCCGCCTGGAAGCGGACCAGGAAGCGCGCGCCCCGCAGCAACGGCACGCTGACCAGGGCGACGACCAGCAGAACGTCGAACGCCGAGGGGTACAGGTAGGCGAGCTGCGGCTCGGCACGCCCGGAGACGGCCAGAGCCCGCAGGTCGTCGAAGGACAGCGCGCAGGCGATCCCCGCGAGAACCGCGATGGCGGCGCCTGCGAGGCCGATGGCCAGGCGGCGCAGCACCAGCGGGAATCCGGAGGGGGTGTTTCGGGACGGGCGGGAGGCCGTGCCTGCCGCGCCGGGGGGAGTCACGTCCATGGCGTTTCGAGCCTACAGAATCGGAGTGACGATCGATCGCAATCGCGTGATCACCCGCTTCGTGTCGGTAATCGTGATCATCGGCTTCGTGACGGTAATCAACGACCGCGCCGGGAACCTTCGACGCGCTCTCGTTGCGCCCGGCCCCGCCCGGCTCGGCCCTGCCTTGGCCCGGCTCGCTTCGGGTCCTGGCCCCCGGCTGCCCCCGATCTGGTTCCCGCGCGGCTCGGTTTGGCACCCCCGGGTCCGGTTAGGTTCCGGCCCGCCCTGGCGCGGTCCGGCTCGGTTCGGCCCCAGCTCAGGGCAACCGGCTCCGATCCGGCTCCGGCTCCGGGTCCGGCTCCGGTCCGGCGCGGTATTGGCGACGCTGCGTGTCCGGCCGGGCTTCGTGCCGGTCCGATGAAGCCCGCGCGGCCGGCCGTACAGATCGTGACGGGTTTTGTTTCGGGTTATATCGGGACTTATGTGTCGGAAGTTTCCATGATCGGCCGCATCAAGCCGTTCACGGACGCCCAACTAGCCCTGTGCTGTGCTGCCAGGCGTTAGCCTTGCCTTCGTGAGCCTGCACTTCTACGACACCAGCACGCGTACGGTCCGTGAATTCGTACCGGTCGAGCCCGGCCGGGTCTCGATGTATCTGTGTGGTGCGACCGTTCAGGCTCCGCCGCACATCGGGCACATCAGGTCCGGCGTGAACTTCGACGTGCTTCGCCGGTGGCTGACGCGGCAGGGCTACGACGTGACCTTCTGCCGCAACGTCACGGATCTCGACGACAAGATCATCAGGGTGGCCGCCGAGGAAGGCGTGCCCTGGTTCGTCGTCGCCGAGCGCAACCAGCGCGCCTTCACCTGGGCGTACGACCAGCTCGGCTGCCTGCCGCCGACTGTCGAGCCCCGGGCCATGGGTCACGTGCCCGAGATGATCGAGCTGATGCGGCGACTGATCGACAAGGGTCACGCGTACGCGGCGGGTGGCGACGTCTACTTCGACGTGATGTCCTACGCCGACCGATACGGCAAGCTCTCCAACCAGAAGCTGGAGAACATGTGGGCGGCGGGGGACACCGACACCGACTCGCTCAAGCGCGACCCGCGCGACTTCGCGCTGTGGAAGGGTGCCAAGCCCGGTGAGCCCACGTGGCCGACGCCGTGGGGCAAGGGCCGTCCCGGCTGGCACCTGGAGTGCTCGGCCATGGCGACCAAATATCTCGGGAGCACGTTCGACATCCACGGCGGCGGGGTCGACCTGATCTTCCCGCACCACGAGAACGAGATCGCCCAGTCGCAGGCGGCGGGCGACGGCTTCGCGCGCTACTGGCTGCACAACGGGCTGCTCACGCTCGGCGGCGAGAAGATGAGCAAGTCGCTCGGCAACTCGCTGTTGATCCCCGACATGCTCCGCAAGGTGCGCGCGGTCGAGCTCCGCTACTACCTGGTCGCGGCGCACTACCGCTCGCCGATCGACTACTCCGACGAGGCGCTCCAGGAGGCGGCGGCCGGCTACCGCCGGATCGAGGGGTTCGTCACACGGGCGGCCGAGGTGATCCACGACGTGGACGCCGCCGCGCCGCTGCCCCAGGCGTTCGTGGACGCCATGGATGACGACCTGAACGTCTCGCAGGCGCTCGCCGTGATCCACGAGGTCGTCCGCGAGGGCAACGTCGCGCTGGCCCAGGGCAACAAGGAGCAGGTCGCCCGGCTGCTCGCCGAGACGCAGAACATGCTCGACGTGCTCGGCCTCGACCCCAGGTCGGCGCAGTGGCGTACGACCGGCGACTCGGGGCTCCGGGAGGTCGTGGACGCGCTCGTGGCCGTGGCGCTGGAGCAGCGACAGGCCGCGCGAGCCCGCAAGGACTACGCGGCGGCCGACGCGATCCGCGACCAGCTCGCGGCGGCAGGGATCGTGGTCGAGGACACCCCGCAGGGCCCGCGGTGGGAGCTGGCACAGTAGGCGTGGCCCTACGCTAGAGACCATGGCGGGAAGGGCTTCAGGGAAGCCGTCGAAGAAGCAGGGGCCGGCAAAGGGCTCGGGTGGCAAGGTCAGGCGCTCCCTTGAGGGCAAGGGAGCGACGCCGCCCGCGCACATGCGGCACTGGTACAAGGACAAGGCCCGCGCCGAGCGGATCGAGCGCGAGGCCCGGGGCGGCGGGAGTTCGTCCTCGCGTACGCCGAGCCGTACGCGCCGGGAGGACGCCCCCGAGATCATCGGTGGGCGCAACCCCGTGCTCGAGGCGCTGCGTGCGCACGTGCCCGCCAACGCGCTGTACGTGGCGCAGCGGATCGACAACGACGATCGCGTGCGTGAGGCCATCAAGCTCGCGGCCGACCGCGGCATCGCGCTGCTGGAGGTCACGAGGGACAAGCTCGACCGGCTGACCGAGAGCACCGTCCACCAGGGCATCGGCCTGCAGGTCCCGCCGTACGACTACGCGCATCCTGAGCAGCTCGTGGAGCGGGCGAGGGACGCCGCCGAGGTGCCGTTGATCGTCGCCCTGGACGGCGTGACCGACCCGCGCAACCTCGGCGCCATCGCGCGCTCGGCGACCGCCTTCGGCGCGCACGGGCTGCTCGTCCCGTCCCGGCGTTCGGCGGGCGTCACCGCCGGGGCGTGGAAGACCTCGGCCGGCACCCTCGCGACCCTCCCCGTCGCCCGCGCGTCGAACCTCACCCAGACGCTCCAGGCGTACCGGGAGGAGGGCCTGTTCGTGATCGGGCTCGACGGCACCGCCACAGTGGACATCGCCGATGTCGAGCTCGCGACCGAGCCGCTCGTCGTGGTCGTCGGCTCGGAGGGCAAGGGCCTGTCCCGCCTGGTCAAGGAGGCGTGCGACCAGATCGCCCGCATCCCCATGAACGCCGCCGCCGAGTCGCTGAACGCCGGTGTGGCCGCCGGGATCGCCCTCTACGAGGTCGCCCAGCATCGTCGCCGGTGATTTCATCGTGACGGTACGGCCCCGGGCCCACTAAACTCGTCTGGGTAACAGGCCGCCTTAGCTCAATCGGCAGAGCATCTGTCTTGTAAACAGAAGGTCTGGGGTTCGATTCCCCAAGGCGGCTCTCGTGCGACAGGCCCCTGAACAGCAGTTTCGCTGTCAGGGGCCTTGTGCTGTCGCGGCTCATCCAGTCTCTTCCGTGCCTTTGGGAGCCACTTCGCGAGGGTTGTTCAGCCAAGTCGGCGACGTCAGCCATATTGGGTGTGGTGCCGCAGGCGCGTGCTCGAGGGCAATTTTGAGGTGCCGGCCACCGCCCGCGCGCAACGCTGGGACCTCGCCGAAGTCGTTCGTGTCCTGCTGAATGAGGAGGTCGTCGGCCGCGACAGCGCCACCCGACGCAACCGGCGCAAGAGCGCGGGCTTCCCCTCCGGCAACACCTTCTCCTCCTGGCGCAGCCAGGACTCCACGATCAGCGAGGCCACCCAGAACGGCGTGTCCGCCAGGGTTACCGGCGGCATCGGTCAGGTTTGAAGAAGCGCCGGTCGGGCCGCCGCTTCTATCGTCGAGTGACACACGCGCCGGGGTGGCGTCCGGGACCTGCCTGGATGCCTGACCGGGCACATGATCACCCGCACCACGTAACCATCTCTTCTAATGGAGTAAGACATGAAAGCGCACGTCAGCTCGATCCTTCTTGGTGTCCGGGACATGGAGCGGGCCAAGAGGTTTTACGTCGAGGGGCTCGGCTGGAAGATCCAGAAAGACTTCGGCATCTCGGTGTTCTTCGAATCGGACGGAGCCTCGCCTGTCGGCTTTTACAGTCGTGACGGCCTGGCCGCTCAGGTGGGCACGGACAAGGAAGGCAGTGGCTTCAGCGGACTGGTCCTGACCTACGTCGTTCGCAGCCAGGCGCGGGTCGACGAGGTCATGGCGGAGGCCGAGAAGGCCGGTGCAACGATCCTCAAGCCCGCTGGCGCTCTGCCGTGGGGCGGGTACGGCGGCACCTTCGCCGACCCGGACGGCTACATCTGGAGCCTCGGCTACAGCGACCAGGGAACCGACCAGCCGTACGCGGAGTAGTCGCGAACTTTGCCACACAGCCGTCCGAGACGGCGGGGGCGTGTTGCCGCCGCCGTCCCGGACGGCTGTGACCCCGAGTGCCGGTGAACCGGCAGGACGAACAGGAGAAGATCATGAAGTTCCGGACCCACGTTGAGCCACCTGAGCCCATGCGGGGCCTGGAAGTTCCGTCCGAGGTGGTGGCGGCGCTCGGCGGGGGCCCGCGGCCGCCCGTGACGATCACAGTCAACGGGCACTCCTGGAAGAGCCGGGTCGCCCTCCTACGCGGCCGCCACCTGCTCGGTCTCAGCAATGCCAACCGGCAGGCCGCAGGTGTCGCGATCGGCGACGAGGTCGAGGTCGAACTGGAGCTCGACACCGAGCCGCGCGTCGTCGTCGAGCCAGAGGACTTCGCACAGGCTCTGGACGCCGACCCCGTCGCCCGTGCCGCGTACGACGAACTCGCGTACAGCCGCAAGCGTGAGCATGTACGCGCCGTCGAGAGCGCGAAGAAGCCCGAGACGCGTCAGCGGCGTATCGAGAAGGTCATCACCACCCTGCGGGGCTGACCCGAAGGTAAGACTCCGGCGGCAATGCAATCACCGTGCGGAGGCATCACATTGTGTGGCACGGCGGGGAACCGCTCACCATCGGCGTCAGCCGGTTCACCGCGATGCCGGCCCCGTTCGAGGAGTCGTGCGAGCAGCGCCGCATCCGCCACCACCTGCAGACCAACGCCACCCTGATTTCCGCGGAGGTCAGCACGAGGGCGGGGCCGTCCGGCGTCGGGAGAGCGCGGTTGTGCCCCGAGCCTACGGTCCGGGGCCTCCCGGCGGCCTGCGGAGCCGGCTCGCCTACGCTCGTCGTGAGCGGCAACACCGCCGCCGACGGGCTGTTTCCCGTCTTCGAGCAGGTCTTCATCTCTAGGTGGGAGCGGAGCACACCCGTATGACCGTTGACGCCCGCGCGCTGCTGCCGTTAGCCGAGCAGGCCGTCACCATCGCCGGCCACATCATCACGACCAAGCTCCCCGGAGTGGTCACCGCCAAAGGCGACCGCGACATGGTCACCGAAGTGGACTACGCCGTCGAGCACGCCGTACGCGACTTCCTGTCACGGGAAACCCCGGAGATCGGGTTCCTGGGAGAGGAGGAAGGCATCACCAATGCCGGCGATGGCATCATGTGGGCGCTCGATCCCCTCGACGGCACCGCCAACTTCACCCACGGCATCCCGCTGTGCGGGACCTCGCTTGGCCTGATCGACCACGACCGCTCCATCCTCGGCGTGATCGACCTCCCCTTCCTGAGCACGCGTTACGCGGCAGCGGAAGCCGCCGGAGCCACCGCCAACGGCCGGCCGATCAGCGCGAGCATCACCGACGCCCTGGAGGCCGCCATCGTCTCCGTCGGCGACTACGCCGTAGGTGAGGACGCCGAGGCCAGGAACCGCGTCCGGCTTCCGCTCAACTACCAGCTCGCCGCCCGGGTGCAGCGCGTGCGCATGTTCGGCTCCGCCGCCGTCGATCTCGCCTGGGTCGCCGACGGCAAGATCGACGCCTGCATCATGCTGTCCAACAACCCCTGGGACACCGCCGCAGGCGTCGCCATCGCCCGCGAAGCCGGAGCCATCGTCACCGACATCAACGGCACCCCGCACACGATGAGGTCCCGAGTAACCATCGCCGCGACCCCGAAGATCCTGGCCGACCTGGTCGAACTCGTCGCAGAAGCCGAAAAGGACGCGGACCGTAAGATCTAGCCGGCTCTGTTGGGGGTCGCCCCGGGCCGACGAGGCGTGCGCTGGGTGTGTCACTGTGTCTCGTGCTCGGAAGCAGGATGTTCTGCTCACCACCGCTGACATTCGCCTTGTGAAATTCATCCGGCGCAAGGAGAAGGGGAAGCCTTGAGCCAATTTCATCCTCGGGAGGCGTGTGCTACCCGATGGTTCTGAAGGACCGCGATGGCTTTGACCAGGTGGCCGGTCTTGCTCGGGCTACATCGCAGCTTGCGCAGGATGCGCCAACTCTTGAGCTGGGCGTTCGCGCGCTCACCAGGCCCGCGGAGCTTGGCGTGTGACCGGTTGGCCTGCTTTTGAGACTCGGGCTTGTTCCTGCCCTTGTACGGCGTGATCAGCACCTCGGCCCCGGCGCCCTGATAGGCCTTGTCGGCCAGGGTGATGATCCCGGCTTGGTCGAGCGCGCGCAGGATGCCCCAGATCCGGGCGGCGGTCAGGTCGTGGGTCTTGCCTGGCAGCGCACCGGAGGTCCACACGATGGTCCCGTCCGGTCCCGCGATGACCTGCACGTTCATCCCATGCACGCGATGCTTGCCCGAGTAGTAGGGCCGGTCGGCCTTCACTCGGTCGGTGCGGATGAGCGTGCCGTCCAAGACCAGGTAGTGCAGGCCGTCCTTCGTGGCCTTCCGCAGCGCCGTCGCCAGTTTCGGTGATCGAGCCGACAGCAGGGCGACGGTTTCCTCCACATACCGCCACGCGGTGGCCGCCGACACTCCGAAACCCGCTCCGACCTCGGCGAATGTCTCGCCCTTGCGCAGATAGACCAGCACCAGGAGCGCCTGCTGCCCGGGGTTGAGCCGCCGCCACGTCGATCCGATGGCCTTGCGCCGCCTGCGGATCAGTCCGGCCACGTAGTTCAGCGTTGAACGCGACAAATCGACGGCAGCACGATAGAACAGCACCCGAAGCTCCTGGCGATGACGGTGATGGTTGTGGTGATCAACCCGTCTACCAGGAGCTTCGCCACATCATGAGGAAAACCCGAGCATCGCGATCATGCTGTGACCGGCTTAGCCGCCCGGCGGATGAAAAACGTTCCTTCCGAGTGAAATCGACAGCGGTGCTCTTCTCCGGGATCAGTACAGGCGCACCCCTGCTCGAAATCGCCACCCCATGATTCCCAGTCTCGCCATAGGTAAGAGCCTGGAGATGGGGGTCTGCCGGGCATCTTCGGGATAGGCGAAGGCATAGCCCACCGCGGTGAGCCGCTCCACGATGACGTCCACGTTGGCCGCGACGCGTCTCATGGTCTCTCGCGCGACCTCTTCGGCGTCCTCGTGAAGCGCATCGGGAACGCCATCGGGGCCGTACGCACGAAGCTCGTCCCAGACGGCGAAGCATTCGCCGGCGCGGTATCTCACACTCCATGACGTCATGATCGGCGATGATATCCAGGCATGGCCCAATGCTCGGCTCGGCCGCCGACGGGCTGTATCAGGCGAATGAACGGGCTGGTCGCCGGGCCAGGTTGTTTCTGCCCGGCGACCAGGGAACCCGGGCCGGCTGAATCCGGTCGGGGCCGTGGAGAGATTTATGGGACGCTGTAAAGGAACCAGAAGTTGTACTGGTATTCGCAGTGGTACCAGTCCCACAAGTGGTTCTGGACGCCGTAGTCCCCGTACCGATAGCAGTCGGACGAGTAGTAGTAGACGTTGCGAAGCGTATCGGCGTGTGCGGGGACGGCGGTCGCGGTGACCGTCAGCCCACTGACCAAAGCGCCGGCGACGGCTAAAGCTCTGAGTTTCCGCACTTAATCTCCTGACCGTGGATGTCGTGCCGAACTTCCACTGCGAAGCATTGCAGCGCGGGTGATATCGGTATAGGTCGCGTTGTTCGTCGCCGTTCTCCTGCGAGGTGACCTGCGGCTTTATCGGGCACGTGCTGAAACTTTCCCAGAGGATTTTCGGAGGTGCCCGGTGTCGTTGAAGCAGACGAGGGCGGGAGGCCGGTCGGTGCCGTACGCGGGAGCTGTCCCGGGGGCTGCGGAACCTGCTCAGAACGCGAGGACGTGAGGATTGGATGCGCCCGGTTAGGTTGGTCGGGTGGCGATCTATGACGCTCTGCCGGCGGAGTTGGTGACCGAGCGGCTCCGGCTGCGGCGGTGGATGCCGTCGGATGCCGAGGAGTATCGCGGGTTGTGGCTTGAGCGGGATGCGCGAGCGCTACGGCGGATCGACGCCGAGGGGCGCCCGACGGTCGAGGACATGCGCGGCCGGCTCGTCGACAACCCGCTGATGGCGGATCGAGGGCTCGGATTGCTGCCGATCGAGCTGCGAGACACCGGTGAGTTCATCGGGTACTGCGGATTGACCGTCGGCCAGGCGTCTTTCGACGAACCCGAGATCGCCTATGAGCTGGCACGACGAGCGCACGGCCATGGGTACGCGACAGAGGCCGCGCGTGCGATCGTCGAAGCCGCGACGCGTACGGGGCGGCGACGGCTCTGGGCGACCGTACGGGAGTGGAACGCCCCCTCGTTCCGCGTCCTCGAGAAGCTCGGTTTCCACTGGAGCGGCCGCATCACCGAGGACGCCGAACGCGGCAACACGATCTGGATGACGCGCGTACTCGAACCGAGGTAGAGAAACGGATCCCGCTGGGTGATCTCGCCAGCGCATGTCGTGGTGGTCTCCCGCAAACAGGGTGGAGCCATATGCGCATAGATCACTGAACGTTTTTCATCCGCCGGGCGGCTAAGCCGGTCACAGCATGATCGCGATGCTCGGGTTTTCCTCATGATGTGGCGAAGCTCCTGGTAGACGGGTTGATCACCACAACCATCACCGTCATCGCCAGGAGCTTCGGGTGCTGTTCTATCGTGCTGCCGTCGATTTGTCGCGTTCAACGCTGAACTACGTGGCCGGACTGATCCGCAGGCGGCGCAAGGCCATCGGATCGACGTGGCGGCGGCTCAACCCCGGGCAGCAGGCGCTCCTGGTGCTGGTCTATCTGCGCAAGGGCGAGACATTCGCCGAGGTCGGAGCGGGTTTCGGAGTGTCGGCGGCCACCGCGTGGCGGTATGTGGAGGAAACCGTCGCCCTGCTGTCGGCTCGATCACCGAAACTGGCGACGGCGCTGCGGAAGGCCACGAAGGACGGCCTGCACTACCTGGTCTTGGACGGCACGCTCATCCGCACCGACCGAGTGAAGGCCGACCGGCCCTACTACTCGGGCAAGCATCGCGTGCATGGGATGAACGTGCAGGTCATCGCGGGACCGGACGGGACCATCGTGTGGACCTCCGGTGCGCTGCCAGGCAAGACCCACGACCTGACCGCCGCCCGGATCTGGGGCATCCTGCGCGCGCTCGACCAAGCCGGGATCATCACCCTGGCCGACAAGGCCTATCAGGGCGCCGGGGCCGAGGTGCTGATCACGCCGTACAAGGGCAGGAACAAGCCCGAGTCTCAAAAGCAGGCCAACCGGTCACACGCCAAGCTCCGCGGGCCTGGTGAGCGCGCGAACGCCCAGCTCAAGAGTTGGCGCATCCTGCGCAAGCTGCGATGTAGCCCGAGCAAGACCGGCCACCTGGTCAAAGCCATCGCGGTCCTTCAGAACCATCGGGTAGCACACGCCTCCCGAGGATGAAATTGGCTCACTAGAGTTGCCGCTTCGGCACTTGTTGAGATCTTGAAGGTGTGTATGGCTCCGCGTCCGCAGCGGCTTCTCAGGTTCTTTGTTGCTTTTGCATGTTCGGCGGTGGTGGCAGGGTGCGGCACGCCTGAAACGCCTGCCGCGGCTCCACCTGCCGGCGTGCCTGCCGCCCTCGTCGACCGCCTGGTCACGTTGGAGCAGGATGGCACCGTCCGCATAGCTCAGCTCGATGTGGCGGGTCCCACGATGGAGATCTACGAGGACTACCAGTGCCCGGTGTGCCTGGAGTTCGAGCAGGGCGACAACGGCGCGTTCGTGCGGGAATTGGCCGTCAAAGGCGAGATAGCCGTCATGATCCACCCGATGACCATCTTCCAGGACGACATGCCGATCACTCGGGAGAACTCCCGACGGGCTCTGATCGCCTCACTTTGCGTCCGGGACCCGAGCAAATGGCTGAGATATCACGACGAGCTGTACGCCCACCAGCCGGACGAGTTACAGAAGGGCGGGTTCCCCAACGAGCAGCTCGTGCAGCTCGCGAGCAAGGTCGGCATTCCGGCCGAGGAGTTCGCCGAGTGTCTCACGTCTCCGGAGACCGCGAAGCGGGCCGACGACGTCACCGCCTTGGGCTTCAGCAGAGGAGTGGAAGGCACTCCCACGATCCGATATCAGGGCCAGGATCTCGATTGGTCGATCAACTGGCGTGAGACGGGGCAGGGATGACATTCCGTCCACGATGAGGGCGGGCTTTGGTGAAGGCGCTCCCGCCGCCGCGGCTCGCGACGGCGGAGCTGTGGTGATGACAGTCAGCCCGGTTCCTGGCACTCTGCCCGATCATGGGAGTCCTCTACGACTATTTCAGGGCGGCCACGGACGGCGAGGCCGTGGACGTCTTCGACTGGCCGGCCGGTCCCACCTGCCGGCCTCCCGGCGTGGAGCCGAAGGACAGCGCCGAACTCAAGAACATCGACCCGCACGTGATGATGGGAACTCTCGAAGCGCTGCTCACCGGCGGCCGATACGAGGACATCACCGCGCGGCCCCGGCACTCCGCCCCGCTGAGATTCAGCGAGGACGGAGGGCAGGGAGTCATGACCGTCACCGACGAGTTCACCTCGGCACTCGCCGCCACCACCGATGACCGGATCCGCGCCGTAGCGCAGCCCTGGTCCGAGACGGAGGAGTTCTGGGGCCACGCGGACCCGGCCGACCTCGCAGAGCTCCTCCACGACCTGCGCGATCTCGCGGTACGGGCCACCCGGCACCGGCACCACCTGTACTGCTGGATGTCTCTCTGACGCCACACGGACAGGCAGGACCGTCGTCGATCCTGCCTAGCAGCAGGACTTGTCCGTGCTCGCCGTCTCGTTCTGGGCATCGTCCGTGGCGCAGCAGACGGGGTCGGCCTGCTTGGTGAGGCTGTCGGCGTCGGCCTTGACCACGTACACCTCCCAGGGCTCGTTGCCGGGACCGTGGACCCACACCTTGTCCTGCAGGGCGTAGCAGCAGGTGGTGTCGTTCTCCTCGAAGGTCGCGAGGCCGGCCTCCTTCAGGCGTTCGGTCGCGGCGGTGACCTGGGCGGTGTCCTCGACCTCGACGCCGAGGTGGTCCATCCGGGTCGGCTCGCCCGCCTCGCCCTCCAGCAGGACGAGCTTGAGCGGGGGCTCGGCGATGGCGAAGTTGGCGTACCCGGGCCGCCGCTTGGCGGGCTCGACGCCGAACAGCTTGGAGTAGAACGCGATCGAGCCTTCGAGGTCGGCGACGCGCAGAGCGAGTTGGACGCGGGACATGGGTGTCCTCCTATAGCGGCCGGACTGACTGCTTGCTTCGATGAACTTCTAATCAATGGATACCCGGAGTTTGTGGCTCTGCATAGACCTGTGTCAAATTAGAGACATGTCGAAGCATGAGCTGCCGATCATCGACGCGGGCGTGCCCGATGCGGCCTGCTGCGCGCCGCTGGCGTGCGCGCCGTTGTCGGAGAGCGAGGCCGCCGAGCTGGCGCCGCTGTTCAAGGCGATCGCCGACCCCGTACGGCTGCGCCTGCTGTCGCTGATCGCCTGCCACGAGGGCGGCGAGACCTGCGTGTGCGACCTGACGGCGGCCTTCGACCTGACCCCGCCCACGATCAGCCACCACCTCAAGGTGCTCAAGCAGGCCGGGCTGATCGACTCCGAACGCCGGGGCACCTGGGTGTACTACTGGATCAAGCCCGAGGTCCTGGCCCGCATGTCGGCGCTGATCGGCCCGGCGTCGCCCGCCCTCGCCGGTACGGCCTGACCACGGGCACCATCAAAGATGGAGAGGCTCATGTCCGAGAACGTGGAAGAGGTCAGAGCCGGCGTCGTCGCCCGCTACGGCGAACTGGCCAGAGCCGCGCAGGCGGGCGAGCGGGTCGTCGAGCCGCAGGAGGTCACCGGCGGATGCTTCGGCGCGGCCGGCTACGACGACACCACCGGCCTGCCCGACGGAGCCCTCCGGGCCAGCCTCGGCTGCGGCAACCCGGTCGCCGTCGCCGATCTCCAGCCCGGCGAGACCGTCCTCGACCTGGGATCGGGCGGCGGCATCGACGTCCTGCTGTCGGCCCGCAGGGTCGGCCCGACCGGCAAGGCGTACGGCCTGGACGCCACCCCCGAGATGATCGAGCTGGCCAAGGCCAACGCCGCCGAGGCCGGGGCGGCCAACGTCGAGTTCCTGCACGGCCACATCGAAGACGTCCCGCTTCCCGATGACAGCGTGGACGTCGTCATCTCCAACTGCGTCATCAACCTGTCCGCCGACAAACCCCGGGTGCTCGCCGAGGCCTTCCGCGTCCTCAGGCCCGGCGGCAGGCTCGGTGTCTCCGACGTCATCGCCGACGACGGGCTCGACCCCGCCCAGCGTGCCGAGGCCGAACGCCTCGTCGGCTGCACCGTCGGCACCCTCACCGAATCCGAGTATCGCGCCCTGCTCGCGAAGGCCGGGTTCACCACGTACACGATCACGCGCACGCACGCCGCGGCCGGGGGGCTCCACTCGGCGATCATCCGGGCGGCCACGCCCGCGGCGCCGTCCGGCGTGACCATCCGTCCGATGCGGGAGAGCGACGCGGCGCGGGTGCTCGCGATCTACCAGGCCGGTCTCGATGGGGGGAACGCCAGCTTCGAGACCACGGCGCCGGACTGGCGGGCGTTCGACGCCGCGAAGCTGCCGCTTCACCGGCACGTCGCCGTGGACACCGCCAGCGGGGAGGTCGTCGGCTGGATCGCGGTCAGCGCCGTCTCGTCCCGCTGTGTGTACGCCGGGGTGGTCGAGCACTCCGTGTATGTCCACCCAGACCACGGCGGCCGGGGAATCGGGCCGGCGCTCCTGAACGCGCTCATCCAGTCGACCGAGACCGCGGGCATCTGGACCATCCAGTCGGGCGTCTTCCCCGAGAACACCGCCAGCCTGCGCCTCCACGAGAAGGCCGGCTTCCGCGTCGTCGGCACCCGCCACCGCATCGGCCGCCACCACGGCCGCTGGCGCGACGTCGTCTTCATCGAACGCCGCAGCAGCGCCACTGGCCTGTGACCTACCGTCCAGGCCGTGGGACACGGCCGAGCCGGCCGAACTGATCCGCCGGAGGTGGGCGACCGCCGGGATCGCGTAGCCGGCTCCGTCGCCTCAGGGTTCGGGCCGCAGGAGGGCGACCGTTCTGGTGCCGATCTTGAAGGACCCGCACGTACGCAGGCGGTCGGTGCGCGGCGCCTTCCGTCCGCGGACCGCCACCGCGATCACCGCGTTCTCGCCGAGCACCGAGCCGAGGGTGTCGAGCATGCCGACGACCCCGTCCGCGCCGTTGGGGCCGTGCCAGGACGTCTGCTCGCCATAGGGCACGTCGGTGATGACCACGTCCGGCGGGCGTACGGAGAGGAAACGGCGGAGCCGGCCGGCGTCGAAAACGTCGGCCTGATACACGGCGTTGGGCAGGTCACCGCCGTCGCCGCTGAGCGTGTCCGCGAGCCGGTGCGCCGCCTCGGCCGCCGTGGTGTGGGAGGCGCGGCCCCAGCGCGCGGCCTGTTCGCCGAGATGGGCGGCACGTGCCATCAGCCCGGCGCGCGTCAGCAGGGCCAGGTTCCGCTCGGCCAGCTCGACGGCGGCCGGATCGATGTCGGAGGCCAGCGCGGCCGAGATCCGGCGTCGGTGCAGCAGCCCGATCACGGTCAGCAGATAGCCGCTGCCGCAGCACGGATCCCACACCGTGGCGTTGCCGCCGCCTCGCAGCGCCATCGCGCGCTGGAACATCTCGCTGGCCAGCCGTACGGGGAAGGCGGGGAACCCCGGAGCCGAGTGCAGCACCGCGCCGCCGGCCAGATCGGCGTAGTCCGCCCGGACGGTCGCGTGCCGGTAGGTCACGGCGCGAGGCCGAACTGCGCGGGCCGGTCGCCTGCACCGCTGACAATCCGTCGCCGGTCCCCGGTGGCGTCGCCGGCCGGGTCCGTCGCCCCCACCTCGGCGCATCCGTACGCGACATGCCAGTCGATGTCATGGATTGTCACGTTTTAGGACGCTATCAGTGCCGTCCACCCATTTTTTGAGAGCTCCTCGCGGGGCCTCCTCGAGAGGTCAGCGGTCGCGGTGGCGGCGGAACCTGCCGCTGACTCCGCCGAACAGCGCCATGCCCTTGATCACGATCACCGGCGCCGACGGGTCGGCGTCCGGGCTGTTGTGCACGTCGTAGCCGCCGAAGATGCCGACGCCCTCGCAGCGCACCTCGACCCCCTCCGGGAGGATGATCTCGGCACCGCCGAAGATGGCGTTGACGGTGATCTCGACCTCCTTCGCCTCGAACACGGCCTCGGACAGGTCGAACTTGATGCCGCCGAAGACGGCCAGCGCCGTGGTCTTCCGCCGTACCCGCCAGCGGCCCTTGCGCTCGGCGCCGCCGAAGATGGCGACGACGTTGTCGGGCTGGGTGCTCTCGCCCGGCGCGTAGGAGATGGCGCTGGCGCCCGCCGTGAAGGACGCCGGGCTCGTGGCGGAGCGGTGCCGCTCGACCTGGAGATCCTGGGTGAGGAGCTCGAGCTCTCCCACGGTCTTGGCCTGATAGAGGCTGTCGAGCCGCTCGGAGTATTCGTCGTGGCTCAGCTGACCCGTGCTCAGGGCCTCGCCGAGCAGGGCGGCGACCTGGTCCCTGTTCTGGTCCGAGGCGCGCAGGTGAGACGTGGGGGAGTCCCGACGCTGAGGGGCATTTTCCATGCTGGTCACGATAGTTCTCATTCGGCCCGGCAGGGAGTTCGTCCCGCTTCGAAATGTTCCTGTAGCCGGCCGTCGAGGGAGCGGGTGAACGCCGGTCGCCCGCGCTTTCGATGGCGAAGGCCCCTTCCCTCGCCCGGGAAGGGGCCTTCGCCGGTCGAAGCCGGTCGAATGCCGGTCGAATGCCGGAGTCCTGCCGGAGTCCTTATGCGGCGACGGGGGCCCAGAGGTCGTCGATCGCCTGCTCCGCTGCCGCGAGGCTCTTTTCCGCCAGCGGAATCAGCTCGGCCATCGCCGGTGTGACGTGGGCAAGGGTGAGCTCGGCCGTGATGAAGCGCGGCTCCAGGCCCGTCATGGACAGGCCGTGCGGCAGCCACGGCTCCGCGTGGTCCCATCCCTCGCGGGGGGTTCCCGGCTGGTAGCCGCCGCCACGGCTCGCGAGGACCAGGAACTCGCGCCCGCCCAGCAGGCCCTGGTTCGTCGTCGGGTCGTACGACAGCCCGGGGGCGATGAGGTGGTCGACCCAGGACTTGACGCTGCTCGGCGGCCCGTAGTTGTAGAGCGGGAGCCCGAGCACGATCGTGTCGGCCTGCTTCACCTCGCCGACCAGCTCTTCCGTCAACCTCCACGAGGCCGCCTGCGCAGGAGTGTGCTGCTCCGGCGGGACCACCCGGGCAAGGCCGCTCTCCTGGTCGAGATGCGGGAGCGGGCTGCTGCCCAGGTCGCGGTAGGCGACCGTACCCCCGGGATGCGCGGCGCGCCAGGCGGCGACGGCCCGCGCGGTGAGCTTGCGGCTGACCGAACGCTCGCCCTGGATGCTCGCGTCGATGTGCAACAGATGAGGCATCTCTTAACCTTTCGAAGATGGTTGACGCAGGACCAATGATTAGCTCTCTGTCTATCGCAGGTCAAGTCGGCTAGAGTTGATTCATGACGTCCCCGCCCGTCGTCGAACAGATCGGACAACCCGAACAGCCCAGACGGCCTGAACAACCGGTGCACCGGTGCGGTGCGCTGCTCGAACACCTCGCGCGGCGTCTGCGTCTGCGTTCCGAGTCGGTGCTCGCGCCGCTCGGCCTGCGTCCCCGCCATCTCGTCGCCCTCACGGTGCTGCGGGCAAGGGGCGGCAGCACCCAGCAGGCGCTCGCGAGCACGCTGGAGATGGACGGGACTAACGTCGTCGGGCTGCTCAACGACCTCGAAGCCGAGAAGCTGATCGAGCGCCGGCGGTCGCCGGAGGATCGCCGCAGGCACATCGTCGAGCTCACCGAAGCCGGGGCGGAGCGGCTCGCGAAGGCCGAATGCGCGCTGGCGGCGGTCGAGGACGAGGTGCTCGGCGCGCTCGACCACGACCAGCGCGAGACCCTCTTCGGCCTGCTCCAGCAGGTGGCCACCCGCGGCGTGGAGGCGGCCTGCGTGGAGGCGGACACCGGCAGTGTGGAAGCGGCCTGTGTGGCAGAGGCGGCCGCCGACGACGAGGTCCCACCCCGCTGAACCCCGGGCCGCCGGCCTGCCTTTCCCGCAGTGTGTCGCAAAATATGGAAGTACGTACTAATCTATGTTCTTACTATGAAGGACGTAGATTCCTATGAGCACGATCCCGACGGCTTCCTCTTCGACCCACGGGCCAGAGCGGCGATGGCGTGGATCGCCGGTGACGACGGTGATCTGCCCGCGTTCGAGGCGAGCGCGGCGGTCCGCACCGCGTCTCACGCGGTCGAGCGCCTCCGCTCCCATGGCTCCGAGGGCAGAGGACTCAGCGCGGGCGCTCTCGACCTGCTGATCCGGCTCGCCGCGCGCGAGCAGGGGATCAGCATCGGCGAGCTCGCGCGGGCCGCCGGGGTCAGCTCCCGCAACGTCACCGGCCTGGTGGACACCCTCGAACGCGACGGGCTGGTCCGCAGGGTGCCCGACCCGGGCGACCGGCGTTCGGTCCTCGCCGAGATCACCCCGGCCGGCCGGACATGGATCGAGGACTTCCGCAGACCATCGCAACTCGCCATGAAGGCGCTGTTCCAGGGGTTCACGCCCGAGGAGCTGGTCGTCCTGCGTGATCTGTGCCTGCGCCTGGCCGTCAACCAGCAGCGCCTCTCCGCCCACCTCCGTCAGATCGGAACCCGCCCATGACCACCCTGGAACAGACGCGCCGCGCCGTACGCGGGTATCACGAGGCCCGATTCCGCGGGGACGCGACCGCCGCCGCGGCGCATCTGGGGGAGCCCTTCCGGTTCGAGAGCCCGTTCTTCGCCTCCGGCGACCGGGCCGGGCATCTGGCGACGCTGCCGGGGTTCGTGTCGATCGTGACGGGGGTGGACCTCATCAGTGAGCTGTACGGCGACGCCGAGGCGACGCTCGTCTACGACGTGCACACCGCGACGCCGGCCGGTACGCAGCGCACCGCCGAGCATTTCCGCCTGGACGACGGCAAGATCGTCTCGATCATGCTGGTGTTCGACGCGTCGCCCTGGCAGCCGATGCGGGCGGAGATCGAGCCGAGCTCCGCGAAGTGAACCCGCGGGGCCCCGGGCACGAAGGGCCCCCACGGGCGTCCAGGAGCCGCTGGACCGGTTCACGCCCTCTCCCTAGCATTGGCCCGTGCGGCTGAACGTCCTCGGTCCGATGGAACTCGTCGTGGCCGGGCAGGCCGTCCCGGCCGGGCCGCCGAAGCAGCGAGCGCTCCTGGCCCTCCTCGTGATGAACGCCGATCGGGTGCTCCCGGTGGACGTGCTGGCCGACCGGCTCTGGGACGGCGGCCCGCCCGCGAGCGCGCAGGGCAGCCTCCAGGTGTACGTCTCCAACCTGCGCCGCCGCCTGGAGCCCGGCAGGAAGGCAGGCGCACCGGCCACGGTCCTGGTCAGCGCGGCGGACGGGTACGGCCTGATGACCGCCGGGATCGACCTCGACACGCGGGACTTCGACCGCCTCGTGTCCACAGGATCGAGGCATCTGGGCGAGGGACGGCACGAGCGGGCGGTCGCCGTGCTCACCGAGGCGCTCGGTCTGTGGCGGGGCGACGCGTACGCCGACGTGCGGTCCGAGGAGTGGGCGCGGCCCGAGATCGCCCGGCTGGAGCAACTGCGGCTCGACGCGGTCGAGGGGCTGGCGGGGGCGCTGCTGGAGCTGGGCCGCCACACGGACGTGGTCGCCCGGCTCGAACCGTTCGTGCACGATCACCCGCTGCGGGAGCGAGCCTGGGAACTGCTCGCGCTGGCCCATTATCGGTCGGGCCGCCAGGCGGCGGCGCTGGAGTGCCTGCGCAGGGTGCGCGAGGTGCTGGCGGACGAGCTGGGCATAGACCCCGGGCCCCGGCTGCGCGAGCTGGAGACCGCCGTGCTGCGCCAGGACGCCGCGCTGACCGCGGCGGCACGGCCCGTCGCGCCGCCCCCGAGGCGGCCCGTCGCGCCGCCCCCGAGGCGGCCCGCCCCCGGGCGGCCCGTGGACGACGAGCCGTTCGTGGGACGCGAGAGCGCGCTGGAGTTCCTGGCCGGTGCCGTGCGGGCGGCGTCCACGGCCCGGCAGGTCGTGCTCGTCGGCGGCGAGCCCGGGGTCGGCAAGACGAGCCTGCTCAGGAGGTTCCGCGCGACCGCCGGCGTCCCGGTGGGGTGGGGAGCGAGCCCCGGCCACGAGACGGCGCCCGCCCTGTGGCCGTGGGAGCAGGTGCTGCGCGATCTCGCGGACGCGGTGCCCGGGGCCGTGCTGCCCGAGGAGGTCCGCACGTTCCTGTCGGGCGGGGTCGAGGCGATCCCGGCGTACGACGCGCAGGGGGCGCGGCTGCGGTTCTTCGAGGCGGTGTCGGCGTTCCTGGCCGATCTCGGCCCGGTCGCCGTCGTCCTGGAGGACGTCCACGCGGCCGATGACGCGACGCTGCGCCTGCTGGTCCACGTCGCGTCCGTCGCGCGGCCGGGCCCGCTGGTCGTGGCCAGCTTCCGGCGGCACGAGGCGTCGGCGCTGACCGCCACCCTGTCGGCGCTGTCGCGGCTCGGCGCGCGCAGGCTGGGGCTCGACGGGCTCGCGGCCGAGGAGGTGCGCGCCCTCGTGCTGGAGCTGTCCGGCCGTGACCCGGGCAGCCGGAAGGCCGAGGAGCTGCGCGGACGCACCGGAGGCAACCCCTTCTTCCTCACCGAGCTGGCCCGGGCGGGCGAGGAGCTGCCGCAGGGCGTGCTCGACGTCGTGCTGCACCGGGTGGCCGGGCTGGGCGAGGAGACGGCGGCCCTGCTGGAGCTGGCCGCGGTCGCGGGCGACGAGTTCGAGGCGCGGGTCATGGCCGAGGTCGCCGGGCGCGACCTGGGCGACCTGGTGCCGTCGCTGGACGCGGCGCTGGCGGCCGGTCTGCTCCGTGAGTCGGGCACACGCCTGGGCGGATACGCGTTCGCGCACGCCCTGGTGACCGACGCGTTGCTGTCGCGCCGCTCCCGCCTCTGGCGTGCGGGCGTGCACGCGCGGCTGGCCGGGGTGCTCACCCGGGTGTACGGAGACCGGGACGACCAGGCGGCGGCCATCGCGCGGCACTGGCTGGCGGCGGCCGGGCTGGGCCCGGAGCCGGCCCGCATGGCGATGGACTACGCCGCACGCGCCGCACGTGCGGCCATGCGCAGGCACGCGCTCGACGACGCGGCCGCATCCTGGCAGGAGGCGCTGGCGGCGGCCGAGCTCGCCGGGGCCGGGGCGGCCGAGCGGTTCGAGCTCGCGGCGGGCCTGGCCGAGAGCCGCTACGCCGCCGGGCGATACGACGAGGGCTACGAGGCGATCGGCCAGGCGCTGGCCCTCGCGGGAGACGACCCGGAGCGGGCCGTCCGGGCCGCCGACATCGCGATGGGGCATGGTGTCTGGGTCCCCTTCCGGCACGACCTGGACGTGCGGGTCCTGCGGGAGTCGATGGACCGCGCCGTGCGCGAGCTGCCGGAAGACACCCCAGCCTGGGCGTCCGCGCAGGCCGTACGGGCCGTGGTGCTGGCGCAGACCGGCGGCGAGGACCAGATCGACCGGGTCTCGTCGCAGGCCGTGGCGGCGGCCGAGCGGCTGGGCGACCCCGCGCTGCTGCGGCGCGTGCTCCACCTGCGGCTGCTCGCCATGCAGGGGCAGGACTTCATGGACCGGAAGGCCGAGACCGCGCGGCGCCTGCTGGCGGAGCCGGATCTGTCGCCCCAGCTCAGGGTGATCGCACAGCTCCACCTCGTCGCCCATCTCGTCGAGCACTGCCGGGTGGCGCAGGCGCGCGAGCTGCTGACGGAGACCGACGCCCTGCTGCGCGACCTGCACAACCCGGCGCTGGCGCTGCAGGCGGCGATCGCGCACGTGGGGCTCGACCTGTTCCAGGGAGTGCCCGACCCGGCCCGCCATTTCGAGCCGGTCAGGGCGACGTTGTCCCTCTCCGACCTCGCGTACTTCGAGGTGGCCATGCTCACCGTGCGGGCCGAGACGCTGATCCAGGAGGACCGCCTCGTCGCGGAGGTGGCCTGGATCGAGGAGATGCATCGCCGTACGGGCCTGGCGGGGTTCGCCTACGTCCTGGCCTGCGCGCTCGCGGACCTGGGCGAGCGTGACCGGGCCCTGCGGCTCCTGCGGGAGACCCCGCTGCCGCCGCGCGACTACCAATGGGCCACGGCCACCATGTGCCGGCTGCACGCGGCGATCCGGCTCGGCGAGCCGGACGTCGTGCGGGAAGTCTACGACGCGTTCCGTCCCTTCGCCGGCCTGCTGCACGTGAACGGCTCCTGTACCACGGTCGACGGGGCGTACGACGGCCACCTCGGCGAGGCGCTGCTGGCGCTGGGGGATCGCGCGGGAGCGCGGGCCCATCTGCGCGAGGCGGTGCGCGTCCTGGAGGAGGCGGGCGCCGGCTACTGGCTGTCAAGGGCCCGACAAGCCCTCGACAAGTGCTCATAAGGGGGAAAAGCGCACGCTTCACGTGCGAAACCGATCCCTTGGAGTCATGCCATGGTCACCCTGACCACCTGGCCGCGCGAGGCGGCCGAGCTGTTCGAGCGCGCCGTCGTCTGCGAGTACGCCTCGCTCACCCGCGACGGGCGGCCCGTCACCTGGCCGGTCACACCGTACGTCGGCGCGGGCGGCACGCTCGACGTGAGCACCGGCCTCACCTATCCCGACAAGGCGGAGCGGGCCCGCCGCGACCCGCGCGTCGCGCTGCTCTACTCCTCCGCCGTGGGCAGCGGCCTCGACCGGCCGCCCGTCGTCCTCGTGCAGGGCCGGGCCGCCGTACGCGACGCCGACCTGCAGGCCAACACCGACAGGTACGTCCGGGAGTCCCTGGCCAAGACGGGCTCCGGGTTCGCCGGGATGCCGTGGTTCCTGACGAAGCGGCTGGCCTGGTATTTCGCCCGCGTCTACGTGGAGGTGACCCCGGAGCGCATCGTCTGGTGGCCCGAGGGCGACCTGTCCCGGACGCCGGAGGTGTGGACCCGGCCCGGTCCGGCGGCCGCGCCCGTCTCCGACCCCGCCCCGGACGGCCCCCGGCTGCCGAGCCGGTCCGTCGCGCCGGCGGACTGGCGGCCCTTCGCCGGCCGCGCGGCCCGCCTCGGCGAGCCCGTCGTCACCATGGCCGGCGGCATGCCGCTGCCCGTGCGCACCCGATCGGCCGTACGCACAGAGGAGGGCTTCGACCTGCTGCTGCCCGCGGGTGTGGACGCCGTCGCGGGGCCGGTGTGCCTCACCTTCCACCGGCACGGCCCGGCGATGGAGTGGCAGGAGAACGTGGTGCTCGTCGGGACCGCGACGGGGACGGGCGACCGGTTGAGCGTACGGGTCGAGCGGGCCCTGAACGACTGGAGCCTCGCGGGGAGCGGTCGAGAGCGGTTCCGGTCGTTCGCCGGGCAGGGCCGGATGCTGAGCAAGCGTCTGCGCGCCGAGGCCGCACGCCGCGGCCAGCCCGTGCCCGTGGTCCGCCGTCCGCGCGCCTGACGACGTACGGCAGCATGGTCGGGTGTCAGAAGGACCATCACTGTGGCGTGACCGGAACTTCACCGTGTTCTGGGCATCCCAGACGCTGTCGGTCGCGGGGGACTCGTTCGCCCTCATCGCCGTACCCCTGCTCGTGCTGCACGTGACCGGATCGGTCGCGCAGATGGGCCTGCTGACCGGTGTGGCGAGCGCCGCGTCGGTGGTGGCGGGGATCTTCGCCGGGGTGCTGGTCGACCGGCTCGACCGCAGGCGCCTGCTGATCTGGTGCGACGTGGCGCGGATGGCCCTGTATGGCGTCGTCCCGGTCGCCTGGGCCTTCGGGCCGAAAATCTGGCTGCTCTACGTGGTCCTGCCGCTCAGCGAGGCGATCGGCATGGTCTTCCAGGTCGCGTACGTCACGGCGGTGCGGGGCCTGGTCGACGCGGACCGGATCACCGAGGCCAACGGGCGGCTGAGCGCCACTGCCGCCGCGGCCGGGATCGGCGGGCCGCTGCTCGCGGGAGTGGTGGCGGGTTGGTTCGGGCCCACGGCCGCGATCGCGATCAACGCGGCCAGCTTCGGGGTCTCGGCGCTCGGCGTCCTGCTGATCAGGCTCAGGCGGCAGCCCGCGCCGTCAGCGGAGGAAGCGGACGAAGCGGCGCGGGGGCCCTGGCACGAGCTGCTCGCCGGGGCCCGCTTCCTGTGGCGGCAGCCGGTGCTGCGTGCCCTGACCATCCTGCTGTCGTTCTTCATCTTCCTGACGCTCGGGCTGACCGACGTGCTGATCTATCACCTCAAGCACGACCTCGGCCAGTCGGACGGCGCCGTGGGCGTGGTGCTCGCGGCCGCCGGGCTGGGCACCGTCGCCGGCTCGCTCCTCGTCGGTCCCGTACGCCGCCGGATGGGGTTCGGTGCGTCGTGGATCGGGGCGATCGCGGTCGCCGGGCTCGCCATCATGGGGCTCGGCGTGTCCACCGGCGTCCCGGTGGCCGGGGTGACGGCCGCCGCCTATCTCGCCTGCGTCAGCGTGGCCGGGATCTGCTCGATGTCGCTGCGCCAGCAGGTCACCCCCGACCACCTGCTCGGCAGGGTCACCTCGGCCTTCTGGATGACCCACTACGCGCTGGGCCCGGCCGGGGCGGCCGTGCTGACCTGGGGCGCGCAGCACCACGGGGTCGAGGTGGTCTGCCTGCTGGCGGGGGCGGCCTGCCTGCTGATCGCGGTCGCCGCGTTCTTCACGCCCATCCGCCAGCAGAACCCGGAGCTGTCGGCCGCCACCGGCTGACGGCCGACCTCCAGCGACGCCTGACCTTTCAGCGAGCGGGGCCGAAGGCGGAGGCCAGGGCCGTACGCAGGGTGTCGAGTTCCTTCGTGTCGGGCCGGAGGGAGTCCGACGCCCAGGCCACGTAGCAGTCGGGACGCAGCAGCAGCCCGGTCGGGACGCCTTCCCGGCTCGTCGTCGCGGTGACCAGGTCGACGCGGTCGCGCCGGCCGTCGAGGGCACCAGCGAGCGTGCCGTCCGGCGTCAGATCGATGAGCAGCGGCCGGGCGGTCCTGGTCAGCTCGGCCAGCCGTACGGAGCCGGTCTCCGTCTCCAGCACGAGGTCGGGGGCCGGACGGCCGGTCAGGGGGTGGGTTCCTTCGAGGTCATACCTGATGTCCGCGCCGGACATCATGTCCGCGATGTGCTTGATGGTCCGCTCGTCGCGCAGCAGCTCGCCGAACAGCACGCGCAGCGCGGTGACCTCCGGCCCGGGGGCGATGAGCGCCGCCTGCGCCTGGGTGTGCATGACCACGCGCTCCGCGGCCGGGCGCCGCTCGGTCTCGTACGTGTCGAGCAGGCCGGGCGGGGCCCAGCCGCGGATCTCGGCGGCCAGCTTCCAGCCGAGGTTGACCGCGTCCTGGAGGCCCAGGTTGAGGCCGGGGCCGCCGATCGCACTGTGGACATGCGCGGCGTCGCCCAGCAGCAGCACCCGGCCGTCCCGGAAGCGCTCGGCCAGGCGGGTGTTGCCGCCGTTGAGGCGGCGCAGCAGGTGGGGCCCCGCGCCCTCGGGCGGCCCGAACGGCAGGTCGGCGCCACCGAGGACCCGGCGGGCGCTCTCCCGCAGCTCGTCCAGGCTCATCGGCTGGTCGCCGCCGTCCCCGTGCCACTCCGTCGTGCTGACGAGCGTCTTGGTGGGGAACGGCGCGAACGCGAACATTCCGTGCTCGGTGCGGTGGTGCATGAACGGGGGGATCGGTCCGTAGCCCGGCACGTTCAGCCCGCCGGTGGCGGGATCGATCAGCTCGGCGGGCACGGTGACATGCGCGGTGCGGGAGACCGAGTCGTCCCTGGTCACCCCGGGGAAGCCGATGGCGCACAGCTTGCGGGTGACGCTGCGCCCGCCGTCCGCGCCGACGAGATAGCGGGCTCGCAGCCGGTAGGGCCCCTCGGGGCCGGCGATCTCCGCGGTGACGCCGTCCTCGTCCTGGGAGAGGCCGGTCAGCTCGTGTCCCCGGCGGATCTCCACACCGAGCTCGCGGGCGCGCTCCTCGAGGATCTGCTCAAGGCGCTTCTGCGGCACCTGCAGCGTGTAGAGCGAGTTGTCGTCGAGCCTGCCCAGGTCGAGGGGAATCGCGCCGAACACGAAGCCCGGGCTCGGCCGGGGCGGCTCGGTGCTGCCGCTCAGGCGTTCGTACAGGCCGCGCCGGTCGAGAACGCGTACGACCTGGCCGACGAGCCCGTTGGCCCGGTCCTCCTTGGCCTGTCCGTTCAGGCGTTCCAGCACGATCGGCCGCACTCCGGCCAGGCTCAGCTCGCAGGCGAGCATCAGCCCGTTCGGTCCGGCTCCGGCGATCACGACGTCGGTGGTCATGGCGGTCCTCCTTGGGATTCGGCGGGCGTGACGAATGAAAGGCATGGCGAATGGAAGACATGGCGGTTTCGGGGCATGGCGGTGGCGGGGCGTGGCGGTTTCGGGGTACGGCGAACTCGCGGTGTGGCGACTTCGCGGCATGGCTGATGACGGGACGGCGCCGGGCGCGTACAGCGTCCGCGTCAGGGCGTGAAGGGCCGGGTGGCGTGCCGGCGCGGCACGTCACAGCGCGGTACGGAGGGTCCTTGTGTCAGGGCCCGGGGTTGTAACGAGGGGTCCGGGGTTTGTACGAGGTGCCCGGGGTTTATGTGAGAGGCTCGGGCAGTCCGGCGGAGAGCCGGTCGAGCGCGTCTTCGATGAGCGGTCTGACGGGCACCGGTGGATCGGCCCGCAGCCACTGGTCCATCGCCACCCGGATCGCGGCGCCTACCGCGCCCGCCACCAGGCGCGCATAGACGTCGCGGTCGACGTCGGTGCCGGTCCGTTCGGCGATCGCCGCGGCCAGCTCCTCCTCGGCGATCGCGTTGGCCTTGAGCATCTCGCCCAGCAGCGAGGGCTCATTGATCATCAGGCGGATGCCGGTCTGCCACTGCTGGTCCGGCTGTCCCTCGCCGTATTCCGCACCCAGGGAGAGCTGGGTGACGACGGCGTTCTTGATGGCCTTCCACAGAGGCTCCGGCGCCGGACGGCGGCGCAGCTCCTGTGCGATCAGACGGGCGCGGTCAAGGTGCCTGGCGGCGATCGCCTCGCCCTTGCTGGAGAAGTAGTTGTTGAAGGTCCGCGGGGCCACGCGCGCCTCCGCGGCGATGTCCTCGACGCGTACGTTCTCCAGCCCGCGCTCCGCGGCGAGCTTGATCGCCGCCCAGCTCAGTGCGATGCGCGTCTCCTGTTTCTTGCGCTCGCGCAGCCCCGGGCGCTCGTCTCCCCTGCTCACGAGAACACCATACAACTAATTGCGTGAGACGCAAAGATGCGTGAGACGTATTTTTGCGGGAGGCGCACTTTTTCTGCGCTCGGTGAGGTGCCTCAGTCGCGCGCCCCGGTCAGGCGGATGAACTCCTCCAGGGAGAACCGGCCGTCGGCGTCCACGTCGGCGTCGCGGTCGAGCGCGCCGATCGCCTCCGGCGGCAGACCGGGAAAGTACGCCCGCAGCTCCGCCTCGGTGATGAAGCCGTCACCGTCGCCGTCGATCGCCTCGAATTCGCGCTTGAGGGTCTCGAACCGCTCGTGGCTGAGTTCGTTAGTCACCTGGACCTGCCTTCGCACCGGGGGACGACATCAGACAACCTATGCCGTACGGCGCGAAAGTTCGACGGCAGGTCCGGTCATGTCGAGGCGCGGACCACCAGGCGCGTGGGGAGGACGACAGAGCTGGTGTGGCGGCCGTCGAGGCGCGACAGGAGCAGCCGCGCCAGGGCCAGGGCCTGGTCCGCGGCGGGCACCCGCACGGTGGTGAGCGCCGGGGTCGTGCACGAGGCGGCGTGGATGTCGCCGAAGCCGACGACCGCCAGGTCTTCCGGCACCCGCAGCCCCCTCTCACGCGCCGCCTCCATCGCGCCGATCGCCAGCTCGTCGGAGGTCGCGAACACGGCATCCGGGGCCTGGCCGCCGGACAGCAGCTCGCGGGCGGCGGCGGCCCCCGATTCGCCGTCGAGGCCGGCGAGCGCGATCATCGGCCGCAGCCCGTCCTCGTGGAGCGTCGCCAGGTGCCCGTTGAGCCGGTCCTGTACGGCGACGAGGTCCATCGGGCCGCAGACCACGCCGATCCGACGGCGGCCCCGGTCGAGCAGGTGCCGGGTGGCCGCCCTCGCGCCGCCCGCGTTGTCCACATCCACGTGCGGCACCAGGGATGCGATCGCGGGCTTGCCGAGCAGCACGACCGGCACCCCGGTGCGGGCGAGCCGTTCGGTGAGCGTGTCCGGGCCGTCCGGGGGGACGAGCACGACCCCGTCGACCTGCCGCGCCTCCACGTGCCGGACGATGCGCCGGTGGCTTTCGGCCGTGTCGGCGAGCATCAGCGTGATCTGCTTGCCTGCCCCTTCGAGGACGCTGGTGACGTACTGGACGACGGCAGAGATCAGCGCCTCGCCGCCGTGCCGGGGCACCGACAGGACGAGCGCGACCGAGTCGGTCCGCCGGGTGACCAGGCTCCTGGCGGCGGCGTTGGGCACGTAGCCCAGCTCCTGGACCGCGCGCAGCACGGTGGCCCGCACGTCGGGGCTGACCCGCGCCTCCCCGTTCACCACCCGCGAGACCGTGGCCCGGGAGACGCCCGCGCGGGCGGCGACGGTTTCGAGCGTGGGCCGCTTCGGCCGCTCCGCCCCGAGCCCGTTGCGCTTGATGACGTCGCGATACCACAGCGCGCTGTCCTTGAGCAGCCGCCGCTGCGTGGTGAAGTCGACGTGGACGATGCCGAACTTGCGCCGGTAGCCGTCCGCCCATTCGACGCAGTCGAGCAGCGACCAGAGCAGATAGCCGCGCACCCGGGCGCCCTCGTCGATCGAGGCCCGCAGGGCGCGCAGGTGCTCCTCGATGAAGCTGATCCGGTCGACGTCGTGGATGCCGTCGGCGGTGACGACGTCCTCGAAGTCCGCGCCGTTCTCCGTGATCATCAGCTCGGTCTCGGGATACTCCTCCGACAGGCGCCGCAGGAGCACGGAAAGGGCGCTCGGCATGATGGGCCAGCCCATCGCGGTGACGGCCGTGGGCACGCTGCAGAACAGCACGCCCTCGCTGCCCGGGAAGGCCGGGTCGGCCGGGGCGCTGGGCTGGGCCTGCACCGCGATGGGCGCGTAGTAGTTGACGCCGAGCAGGTCGATGGGCCGGCCGATGAGGTCGAGGTCTTCGTCGTGGATGTGGCCGAGCCCGGCGGCCTTCTCGACCAGCGGCAGCAGCTCGGCGGGATAGCGGCCGCGCAGCACCGGCTCGAGGAACTGGCGGTTGTGCAGGGCGTCGATCCGCGCCACCGCCTCGGCGTCCTCCTCGGGGATGCCGGTGGACATGTCCCCGAGCTGCGCGGGGGTGAGGACGGGCGAGAGGTTGAGCACGACGCCGGCCCGCGCGGCGCCCCGCGCGCGCAGCGCCTCCAGGCCAAGCCCGTGCGCGAGCAGCATGTGGTGGGCGCTGACGAAGGCGTCGGCCGCCGACCGCAGGCCGGGGGCGTGCACTCCCGAGGCGTGGCCGAGAAAGGCGGCGACCCACGGCTCGTTGAACGTGAACCAGGTGTCCACGCGGTCGCCGATCCTGTCGGACACGACCTGGGCGTAGTCGGCGAAGCGGCGGGCGGTGTCCCGTGCGGTCCATCCCCCGGCGTCCTGCAGCGCCTGCGGCAGATCCCAGTGATACAGCGTCGCGTACGGCGCGATGCCCGCCCTGAGCAGCTCGTCCACGAGCCTGTCGTAGAAGTCGAGCCCCGCGCCGTTGACGCGGCCGTGCCCCTCGGGCAGCACGCGCGGCCAGCTGACCGAGAACCGGTAGGCCGAGAGGCCGAGGTCCTGCATCAGCCGTACGTCCTCCGCATGGCGCGCGTAGTGGTCGCAGGCCGGGTCGCCGTACGCCCCGCCCGGGAAGGCGTCCCAGATGGAGGGGCCCCGGCCGTCGAGGTCGGTGGCGCCCTCGATCTGGAACGCGGACGTGGACACTCCCCAGACGAAACCCTCTGGGAACAACGCGGTACGCATCTACGCGAAACCCCCGGTGACTCGGTGAGCGCTCAGTTTCCCGCGTCGCGGCCGGGCTCGCTACTCCGTCGCGGAGAACGCGATGCAGTGCCCGGCGCGGCGGAGACGGAGGTGGGGCGGGTCGTCGGCACATAATGAAGTGCGATGGATACGGGGAGTGGCCAACGCGTCGATCGGGGGATCGACGTCAGCGTCGTCGTCCCGGCGTACAACCGCCGGGCGTCGCTCGACCGTTGCCTCACCTCGTTGCTCGTGCAGCGGGTCGCCAAGGAGATCGTCGTGGTCGACGGCGGTTCGCGCGACGGCACCCGCGCGCTGCTCGGCCTCTACGCCGCCCACCACCCGCGCGTGATCACCGTGATCCAGGACGCCCAGCCCGGCACGCCCGGCGGCGCCCGCAACCGCGGGCTCGAACGGGCATCCGGCCGCTACGTCTTCTTCTGCGACGCGGGGGACCATCTCGCGCCCGACGCGCTGGCCCGCCTCGTCGCCGTGGCCGACCGGAACGGCGCCGACGTCGTCGTGGGCAGGATCGCCGGCGCCCGCCAGGGGCTGCGGGAGAGCGCCGACAGGGCCTCCTTAACCGCGGTCTATGACGATCTGTCCTGTTTCAAGCTCTTCCGCCGGGACTTCCTGGAGCGGCACGCCATCCGGTTCGACGAGACGCAGCGGCGTGGCGAGGACATGACCTTCGCCGTCCACGCGTACTGCCATGCACGGGTGATCTCGGTGGTCGCGGACGGGGACTGCTATTACGCGGAACGGCGCTCCGCGGAGGGCGGGGGCGAGGCGTCCGCGCGGGACCCGCTCGGCTGGCTGCGCGTGGTCCGCACGCCCATCGAGGTCATGGCGCGGCACGTGCCGCCCGGCGCGCTGCGCGACCGCCTGCTCCTGCGGCACCTGCGCCGCGACGTGCTCGCCCAGCTCGGGGTGCCGTTCCTGGCGGCCTGCGAGGCCGAGCGCGAGAAGATCGCCGTCGAGGTGGCCGACATCTGCGGCCAGTGGCTGACGCCGGGCGTGCGCGCCGGTCTCGACGGCGTCGACGCCGCCCGCGTCGCCGCGCTCGACGACCCCGACCGGCTCGTACGGCTCGCGCTCGTCGAGGCCGCGCCGCTGCGGCATCGGCTGACCGGCGTCGAGTGGCGGGGCGACCGCCTGGTGATCGAAGGATGGGCCGCCCTCGGCGACATGGACGGCCTGCCGGGCGGCCGGTCGGACGGCCGGTCGGACGGTCTGCCGGGCGACATGGGGTTGACCGGTGCTGTGGGCGTGGTCTTGCGCGAGCGCGCGTCGCGCCAGGAGCGTGTGCCGTTCGTGACCCACGGCGCGACCGGCGCCTCTTTCACCGCCGTGCTCGACGTGGCGGCGCTGCCGCCCGGAGTGTGGGACGTCCACGTGGCCGTCGAGTGCGAGGGGGCGCGCAGGCTCGCCAGGCTCGGCTCCCGCCGCGAACCCGGCGTCGGCGTTCCGGCCGCCCACATGGTGGGCGGGGTCGTCGCGGTGCCCTTCCTCACCCGGTCCCACGGCCATCTCGGCCTCGACCTCGGGGGGCACGTCGTGCGGGTCCCCGCAGTCGTACGGCTCACGCGGACGCGGTGGCGGGGCAGGCGGCTGCGCGTGGAGGGCAGGGCGCTGGTGGGCGAGGAGGCCGCCGCCGCGGCCGTACGGCAGGTGATCTGGCGTGAACGGGCGTCCGGACGCGAACACCGTGAGCGGGCCGTGGCGGCCGGGCCGCGGGAGTTCGCGGCCGAGACCGCCGGCCTGCGGCCCGGCACCTGGGACGCCTACCTCGAACTCGGCCTCGGCGGACCTCCGGTGCGCTTCCCGGTCAAGGTCGCCGAGGCCGACGCGCTGGACCGGCCCCTGCGGTGGTGGCGCGGCGCGCTGAGAGGGGGAGTGGCGCAGTGGACCATCCGGCCGTACGCCACGGCGGTCAACCGGCGGCTCAGCGTGTCGGTGCGGGTGGTGACCCCGTTGACCGTGGTCAGGCGGATGGCCAGGCACCTGCGGCAGCGCTAATTGCGAATTATTTGCAACTACAACCTCGTGCTCTAAAGTGGGAGGAGATTCGTCCGTTTCGAAGGGGTTATAAGCCGTGCACGTGCCCGATGGGTTCTTCGACGTTCCCGTGTCCGTCGGTGCCGGAGTCTTCGCCGCCGCCGGGGTGGCCGTGTGCCTTCGCGGCGCGAAACGGGAGCTCGACGACAGAACGGCCCCCATGGCGGGCCTGGTGGCCGCGTTCATATTCGCGGCGCAGATGCTCAACTTCCCCGTGGCGGCCGGCACCAGCGGTCACCTGCTCGGCGGGGCCCTGGCGGCGATACTCGTCGGGCCGTACACCGCCGTTTTATGCGTCGCGGTCGTGCTGCTCGTGCAGGGGTTCTTCTTCGCCGACGGCGGGCTGACCGCGCTGGGCGTCAACATCACGCTGATGGCGATCGTGACCTCGGTCGTCGGCTGGGCGGTCTTCCGGCTGATCACGCGGGGTGCGCCGCGCGGGCGGCCGACGCTGGTGGCCGCGTCGTTCGTGGCGGCGCTGGTCTCCGTGCCGACGGCGGCGCTCGTGTTCACTGCCCTGTTCTGGCTCGGCGGCACCGCGCCGATCGAGCCGGGCTCGGTCGCCGCCGCGATGGTCGGCGTGCACCTGCTCATCGGGCTCGGCGAGGGCTTCATCACCGCGCTCACCGTGAGCAGCGTGCTGGCCGTGCGTCCCGACCTCGTGTACGGCGCGCGCGGCATGACCAGGACGCTGACGCTGCGCACCGCCGACGGGGACGTCGAGGTCGGGCCGGCGGCTCCGGAGGCTCCTCCGGCCCGGATGGGCCTGCGCCCGGTGCTCGTGGGCGGCGCGCTCGTGGCCGTGCTGCTGGCCGGTGTCGTCTCGTTCTACGCCTCCAGCGCCCCCGACGGGCTGGAGAAGGTGGCGGCCGACAAGGGCCTGAGCGCGCAGGAGAAGCCGCACGCGGCGGAGAACGGCCCGCTGGCCGGATACAGCGTCAAGGGCGTGGAGAACCAGCGGCTGTCCAACGGCCTGGCCGGGGTGGCGGGCGTCGCGCTGACGGTCGCGGCCGGAGGCGGCGTCTTCTACGTCGTCCGCCGGCGCAGGCGCGGAACCGACGCCATGACGCCCGCGAGCGCCCGGTGAGCCGCGCGAGCTCGACGGCCACGACGGCCACGACGGCCACGACGGCCACGACGGCCACCGCGCCGCCGAGGCCGTGAGCGGCCTGCCCGCGTGCCGGGCGGGACGGGGCGGCGATGATGACACGGTGAGTGCGAAGTGAGTGCCGGACACCATCACCCGATCTACCGGCCCGCCGACACGCCCGTCCACCGGCTGCCGCCCCAGTGCAAGCTGGCGGCGGTCGTCGCGTTCGCGGTGTTCGTGGTCGCCACGCCGCGCGAGCGCTTCTGGGCGTTCGCCGTCGACGCGCTGCTGCTGGCCGCCGTCGCGGTCGCCGCCCGGGTGCCGGCCGGCGTGATCGTCCGGCGCATGGCGATCGAGGTGCCGTTCGTGTTGTTCGCGCTGGCGATCCCCCTGATCGGCACCGGCGAGCGGGTGCAGGTGCTCGGCCTGTCGCTGAGCGCCCCCGGCCTGTGGGCGGCCTGGAACATCCTGGCCAAGGCCACCTTGGGCGTGGTCGCCTCGATCCTGCTGGCGGCCACGACCGAGCCCCGCATGATGCTGCTCGGCGCCGAGCGGCTGCGGCTGCCCCGGCTGCTCGTGCAGATCGCGACGTTCATGCTGCGCTACCTGGACGTGATCCTCGACCAGATGCGGCGCATGCGGATCGCCAGGGAGTCGCGGGGATTCGTCGCCCGGGACCTCCGGCAGGCCCCCGTGCTGGCGAAGTCGGCGGGCGCCCTGTTCATCCGCGCGTACGAGCGGGGGGAGCGGGTCCATCTCGCCATGCTGAGCCGCGGCTACATGGGCGAGATGCCGACGATTAGGGATATATCAGCAACTGGGCGAGACTGGGCGATGGCGGGCATGCTGCCTTGCCTCGCCGCGGTGACGGCCCTACTGGCGTGGAGCACGACATGACCTCCGGCAGCCCCTCGCTCACGGTGAGCAGGCTCGCGTACGCCTACCCCGACGGGACACAGGCGTTGTACGGCGTGGACCTGACGATCGAGCGGGGGGAGCGGGTCGCCCTGCTCGGCCCGAACGGCGCGGGCAAGACCACGCTCGTCATGCACCTCAACGGCATCCTCACGGCAGGCCACGGGACGGTGGAGGTGGCCGGGCTCCCCGTACGCGCGGACACCCTGCGGGAGATCCGCCGCCGGGTCGGGCTGGTGTTCCAGGATCCGGACGACCAGCTCTTCATGCCGACGGTGCGGGAGGACGTCGCGTTCGGCCCGGCCAACCTCGGGCTGCGCGGCGCGGAGCTCGACCGCCGGGTGCGCGACGCGCTGGAGCGGGTCGGCATGCTGGACGCGATCGACCGGCCGCCGCACCACCTGTCCTTCGGCCAGCGCCGTCGGGTGGCGGTGGCCACGGTGCTGGCGATGGAGCCGGAGATCCTCGTGCTCGACGAGCCGTCGTCGAACCTCGACCCGGCCTCCCGCCGCGAGCTGGCCGAGATCCTCAAGAGCCTGGACGTGACCGTGCTGATGGTCACCCACGACCTGCCGTACGCGCTGGAGCTGTGCGAGCGCTCGCTGGTGATGTCCGAGGGGGTGATCGCGGCCGACGGGCCGACGCGCGAGCTGCTCGCCGACGCGCGGTTGCTGGCCGCGCACCGGCTCGAACTTCCCTACGGCTTCGCCGTCCCTGCTCAGCCGGGGTGATGGATAAGTAAAGTGGGCCGGAGCTGAGGAGGTCCCGACGATGAAGCTGCGGCTCGCCCGCCAATCGCTTTCCAACGCCGTCGTGGTGGTGGCCGTGGAGGGGGAGCTCGACTTGTTCACGGCTCCGTTCCTGCGTGACGAGATACGGGACGCCATACGCGACGACGGCCCGACACTCGTGCTGGACCTCGCCGAGCTGTCGTTCATGGACTCAAGCGGGCTCAGCGTGCTCATCGAGGCCTGGCGGCTCGCCACGAGCGAGGGCGGCGCCGTATGCCTCGCCTCGCCGCAGCCTCCGGTGGCCCGCATCCTGCGTACGACCGGCCTGGATCGGCGGATCAAGGTCTACCCCGACGTCGATACCGCGATTTTGCAGCACCCCGAGTAGAACTTCATTCGGTTCGCGCGTTAAGGTCCGGCTATGGATCTGAACGGAGCAGCAGCAATCATCTCGGGCGGTGCCAGCGGCCTCGGCGAGGCCACGGCCCGCGAGCTGGCCCGCGTCGGCGCGACCGTGGTCGTGGCCGACCTGAACGCGGAGCGCGGCAAGGCGCTGGCCGACGAGATCGGCGGCGTGTTCGCCCACACCGACGTGGCCGACGAGGCGTCGGTGCAGGCCGCGGTGGAGGCGGCGGTCGCCACCGGCAAGCCGTTGCGCGCCGTGATCAGCAGCGCCGGCATCGGCTGGGCCGAGCGCACGGTCAACCGGGACGGCTCGCCGCACAACCTGGCGTCCTACCGCAAGGTGATCGACGTCAACCTGATCGGCACCTTCAACCTCATGCGCATCGGCGCGGCGGCCATGGCCAAGACCGAGCCGGTGGACGAGGACGGCGCCCGCGGCGTCGTCATCAACACCGCGTCGGTGGCCGGCATCGAGGGCCAGACGGGCCAGGTGGCGTACTCCGCGTCCAAGGGCGGCATCATCGGCATGACCCTCCCCGCGGCCCGCGACCTCGCGGCCATCGGCGTGCGCGTGCTGACCATCGCCCCGGGCATCATCGACACCCCGATCTACGGGAAGATCGGCGACAAGAACGCCGAGGAGTTCAAGGCCAAGCTCATCGCGCCGGTCGCGTTCCCCAAGCGGCTCGGCAAGGCCTCCGAGTTCGGCCACCTGGTGCGCGTGCTGATCGAGAACGACTACATGAACGGCGAGGTCATCCGTTTCGACGGCGGCATCCGCTTCCAGCCCAAGTAAGGCGAGTGAGGTCAGGTGTCCGAGGTCAACTCCGGGCCGGCCGCCGAGCCGGACGCGGTACTCGTAGAGATCGTCGACGGCGGCGTGGCCGTCGTCACCATCAACCGGCCCAAGGCCAGGAACGCCGTGAACGGCGCGGTGGCGCGCGGGATCGCGGCCGCCATGGACGAGCTGGACGGCAGCCCCGACGTGTCCGCGATCGTCCTCACCGGGGCCGGTGGCACGTTCTGCGCGGGGATGGACCTGAAGGGCTTCCTCACCGGCGACATGCCGGTGGTCGAGGGCCGGGGCTTCGGCGGCATCACCGAGGCGCCGCCCAGGAAGCCCGTCCTCGCCGCGGTCGAGGGATACGCGCTGGCGGGCGGCTTCGAGCTGGCGCTGTCGTGCGACATCATCGTGGCGTCCGAGGAGGCCAAGTTCGGCCTTCCCGAGCCCAAGCGCGGCCTGGTCGCCGGCGCGGGCGGGATCATGCGGCTGCCGCGCCGGATCCCGTACCACGCCGCCATGGAGATCGCCCTGACCGGCGATCACTATCCGGCGGCCCGGCTGTACGAGCTGGGGCTGGTCAACCGGATCACCTACCCGGGCGAGGCGCTCAACGGCGCGCTCGAACTGGCCCGCACGATCGCCAAGAACGCGCCGCTGGCGCTCGCCGCGACCAAGCGGGTCATCGTCGAGTCGGCCGACTGGCCGCTCGACGAGATGTTCCGCAGGCAGAGCGAGATCGTGGGCCCGATCTTCGCCTCGAAGGACGCGATGGAGGGCGCGGCGGCGTTCGCCGAGAAGCGCGCCCCCATCTGGAAGGGCGAGTAGACCGCACCTTCGCAGGGACCCGCGGGAACCGTTCGGGGCGCTCCGTCCAGGGGCGCCCCGAGCCATGTCCGGGCCCGTCGCAGACGTCGCCTCGCGGCCTTCCCGCCCCTTCCCGCTTTCCGCCCCTTCCCGCTCCCCGCCCCTTCCCGCTCCCCGCCCCTTCCCGCTCCCCGCCGCTTCACTTTGCCCGCCTCCCGCTGCTCGCAGGGGCCGGACGCCGGGCGAACGCGAAGCCGGGTCAGAGCGGGTCGCCGAGCGGGCCGTGCTCCTCCTCCAGCGCGTCCGCCCAGTGGGCGGCGAAGTCCGGCTGGGTGCCGTCCACGTCGGTGAAGCCGTACTCCTTGTAGAGCCCCCAGGTGGCCAGCGCGCGTCCGGTCTTGGCCATGACGCCGGGGTCGGCGGCCAGGGCGGCGACGGCCCGTCCCAGGTAGGCGGGGGTCTCGGAATGGGCGAAGTGAGGATCCTGCGCGATCGCGTCCCGCCAGGTGGCCTCGGTCACGCCGAAGTGGTCGAGCATCGCCTCCGACCGCAGATAACCCGGCGTGATGGCGACCGCCGCCACGCCGTACGGCTTCAGCTCCGCGGCCTGGGCGACGGCGAGGCGGATCACGGTGGACTTGGCGATGTCGTAGAAGAACACGCCGCGATAGCGGGCGGTGTTGCCGTCGGTGACCTCCACGACCAGGCCGCTCCGGCGGGCCACCATCAGCGGAAGCGCGAACCGGCTCGTGATGATGTGCGTCTCCACCGCCCGGCGCAGCACGCGCAGGCCGGTGTCGATGTCCTGCTCCCACAGGGGATGCTCCCAGTCCATCAGCGCGTCGCCGCCCCACACCGAGTTGACCAGGACGTCGAGCCGCCCGTCCCGCTCGGCGGCGATCCGGTCGACCAGGGCGCGCACCTGCTCGGGGTCGCTGTGGTCGGTGCGCACCGCGATGCCGGTGCCGCCGGCGGCGGTGACCCGCGCCGCGGTCTCCTCGATGGTCTCCGGGCGGTCCAGGTCGGAGCGGCCGGCCGTGCTGCTGCGGCCGGTGACGTAGACCGTGGCGCCCGCGGCCCCGAGCTCGACGGCGATGCCGCGTCCGCCGCCCCGCGTGCCTCCGGCGACCAGGGCGACCTTCCCGGCGAGCGGCTGGGTGTCGTTCATGCGATCTCCTTCGAGCGGGCACGCGGCCGCCGCCTCGCCGGGCAGGGCCAGGATCGCCCCTCGCTGCGCCTCGTGGACGACCAGTGCTGCGGATCGGTCGGGTCCATGCACAGGAACGCCAGGTGGTTCTTGATACTCCCGCCCGGCCCTCCTGGCAACCCCATGGCATGATCCCGCCGGATCAGGGCAGTCCGCTCGTTTGTGAGCGGGACTGCGTACGGTGAAAGCATGAGTGATTCCGGGCCCGGGCTCCCCCGGCCGGGCCGGTCGATGCGGGAGCGAACGTCGGCGCTGCTCACCGGCGCCCTCGGCAGCGCGATCCTGATGATCGTGCTCGTCTCGGTGATGTGGGCGATCGAGATCGTCGACTACGTGGAGGACGGACGGCTCGACAGGTATGGCATCGTCGCCCATGAAACGGACGGCCTGCCCGGGATCCTGTTCGCGCCGTTCCTGCATGCCGGGTTCGGCCATCTGATGGCGAACTCGGTGCCGCTGCTGATCCTGGGGTTCGTGGCCGCCATCCGGGGGATCGGCAGGTTCCTCGCGGCGAGCCTGGTCGTCATCCTGGTCAGCGGGCTGGGCGTGTGGTTCACCAGCCCGCCGGACACCCTGACGATCGGCGCGAGCGGCCTCGTCTTCGGATATTTCGGTTATGTCGTGGCCCGGGGCCTCTTCGACCGCCGGACCCTCGACATCGTGCTCGGCGTCGTGGTCGCCGTGCTCTACTACTCGATCCTGTGGGGAGCCCTGCCCACCCAGCCGGGCGTCTCCTGGCAGGGCCACCTGTTCGGCCTCATCGGCGGCGTGCTGGCCGCCTGGCTGCTGCGCCGCCGCAGGCCCGTGACGATCTGACCCGCGAACGGCTCACGAGCCGGGAGACGGCGTGGCGTTCCCGATCTCGAACGCGGTGGGGTCGTCGACGACCCGGCAGGGCTGCACGGGCCCTTCCGTCAGCCGCCCCGAGAACTGCCAGGCGACTCCCGGGTGGCCGGCGTCCGGCTCCACCGGATTCTCGTTGACCTCGATCATGACGGTCTGCCCCGGCTCGATGAACTCGGGGTGGATGGTGATGCCGTTCTCCGGCCGGATCGCCTTGCTCGACGGCGTGTTCTCCAGTTGCCTCCGGATGCGCGCCTGGACGGCCGGGTCCCTGCTCTCCAGGTCCTTCTTGGCGAAGGAGGTCCGGTCGCCCTTCACGAAGGGAGCGCGCCCGTCGGCGCACCTCTTGCCCAGTGGCAGATAGGTGATGTCGGCGTGCACACCCATCTTCGCCAGGTCCCGCTCGACCGGGTCCGGGTCCCGGAACTCGTTGATCTTGAGGTTGATCGAGCCGTCCGGGTTCTTCGTCAGCGCGTACGCCGGGGTCTGCCCGCCGACCACCAGCGGTACGGCGGCGGCCACCGCGGCGGCGGCGACCACGGCGCCGGCCAGGTATCGGGGCCGGGCGATCCGGCGTACGGCCGGCACGCGCGTCCGCGCCTCACGGGCCACGATCTCCGCCTTGAGCTGCGCGAGCAGTCTGTCCTCGAAAGTGGCGTTCACTTCGTTCCTCCGATCAGTTCCATGACCCCGGGAAAGCGCTGGACATGCCGCCGGTAGAAGGCCTCGAACGCGTCGGGATCACGGGCGAAGCCCGCCGGACCCGTCTGTCTACGGCGCACCGGCGCTCCCCTCGGTCGTGTGAGAAAACACATCCCTGCGTGGACGGAGCGCCGCACACCGTTACAAGGCCGGAGAAACCACCGGCCGGAGAAACGAAAAAGCCGACGGTCCGGAGACCGCCGGCGGGATCGGCGGCCGCCGGAGAGGCGGCCGCCGCGAGAACCGTTAGAGCCGCTCGACCACGTAGTCGACGCAGGTGGTCAGCGCCTCGATGTCGGCAGGGTCGATCGCCGGGAACATCGCGATCCGCAGCTGGTTGCGGCCGAGCTTGCGGTAGGGCTCGGTGTCCACGATGCCGTTGGCCCGCAGCACCTTCGCGACCGCCGCGGCGTCCACCGCGTCGTCGAAGTCGATGGTGCCGACGACGTTGGAGCGCTGCGCCGGGTCGGCCACGAACGGCGTGGTGTACGACGTCTTCTCGGCCCAGGTGTACAGGCGCGAGGCGGAGTCGGCCGACCGGGCGGTGGTCCAGGCGAGGCCGCCCTGGGCGTTCATCCAGTCGAGCTGCTCGGCCAGCAGGAACAGCGTGGCGACCGCCGGGGTGTTGTACGTCTGGTCCTTGACCGAGTTGTCGATCGCGGTCGGGAGGCTGAAGAACTCGGGGACGAACCGGCCGCTCTCGGCGATCTCCGTCACCCGGGCCAGCGCCTTCGGCGAGAACAGCGCGATCCACAGGCCGCCGTCGGAGGCGAAGCTCTTCTGCGGGGCGAAGTAGTAGACGTCGAACTCCTCGGCGGAGACCGGCAGGCCGCCGGCGCCGCTGGTGGCGTCGACGAGGACGAGCGACTCGTCATCGATGACCCGCTTGATGGGCATCGCGACGCCGGTCGAGGTCTCGTTGTGGGTGAGCGCGTAGACGTCCACGCCCTCCTCGGCGACCGGCAGCGGGTGGCTGCCCGGCTCCGCCTTGATGACCGAGGGGTCGGCGAGCCAGGGAGCCTTCTTCGCGACCGTGGCGAACTTCGAGGAGAACTCCCCGAAGTGCAGGTGCTGCGACTTCTCCCGGATCAGCCCGAAGGACGCGATGTCCCAGAACGCCGTGGTGCCGCCGTTGCCCAGCACGACCTCGTACCCCTCCGGGAGGGAGAACAGGTCGGTGAGCCCGGCGCGGACGCGGGCGACGAGGTTCTTCACCGGCTTCTGCCGGTGGGAGGTGCCCATCACCTTCGCCCCGGCGTCGGCCAGAGCGGCGAGCTGCTCGGGGCGTACCTTCGAGGGCCCGCAGCCGAAGCGGCCGTCGGCGGGCTTGATGTCAGCGGGAATCACGATGTCAGCCACGGTTCAAGCCTAGTGAGACCTGCGGATGCTCTAGACCATGGTCCGGATTCTGAGACATCATGGTCGGGTTTTAAGATCACACACCACCTGAAGACCGGCACTCCGCCTCCCGGGAGACTTTCGCGTGGCCGACCCGCACGCCGTCATCGAGGCACTGGTTCGCAGGCCGTTCATCTGGCGGGCCGACCGTCCACTGCCTCTGGTCCTCGTCGTCGGCCGCGACGGCGGCGCGTTCGACACGGCCCGGCGTCTCGCCGAGCCCTTCGAGGACTTCCTACCGCAGGCCACGGTGCGGGCGGGGGAGTACGACACGCTGCGCGAGCTGGTCGAGGCGCTGGCGGGCGAGCACGGCCAGCTCGGCAAGCCGGTCGGCGGCTCGTTCCTGCCCCCGCCGCGGTTCCCGCTCGTCCAGTTCGTGCTGTGGGCGCGGCGTCAGCGCGAGGAGCCGCCTCCCGGGGAGCAGGTCGACGTGCCCGCCCGGACCTGGCCGCCCGATCCCCGGTCGCGTACGGGCCAGGACGAGTTCAAGGAGCGGCTCAAGGACTGGCGCAGGGGCAGGTACGGCGGCGACAGAGGGCGCAGGACCGCGGCGGACTTCATCGGCCGCGCGGCCACCACCTGGGTGCCGGTGGGCACGCTCGCCGTCTGGTCGCTGGGCGGCGCCTCCGACCTGGTCGGCGTGGTCCCGTGGGCGCTGGGCGTGCTCGTCGCCGTCGTCGGCACGTTGATCCAGGCCATGCTCTCGATCCGGGGGTCCTTCTTCAACGGCTGGTTCAGGAAGCAGCCCTACCTCGCCAGGAAGCCCTTCGAACGCCTGCCGAAGTACGCGCTGCGCATCGCCAACGCGAGCGAGGCGGAGATCGAGCGGCTGCTCGTCCACGCGCTGTGCCAGGACCTGCGCCAGGCCTACGGAAAGTGGCTGATCCCGTGGCCGAGCTGGGGGCGCGGCCTCTACGCGATGCTCGTCCTCGACGCGCGCTGGCCCGGCGACGTCAACGAGCGGTTCCTGCGCACCCTGGAGGAGACGGTAGAGGAGACCGGCCTGCTGCCGCCGCTCCTCGTGCTGGCCGCGGTGCCCGAGTCGTTCGCGCCGGGCCGCCGCCCGGTCACCGCCGGCCGGCTGGCGGACCTGCCCGCGCTCGTGTCGGCGTGGCGGACGGCGGCGCGGCGGAGGGTGCCGCCGCTGCGGCTGATGGTCAGCGCGCCCACGATGCCACTGGACGACGACTATCGGCCGCACCTGCTGGCCCCCCGGATGCGGGCGATCGGCTACTGGTGCGTGATGGCGCTGCTGCTGATCGGGCCGGTCGTCCTGCTGGGACGCATCCAGCAGGACCGGAACGCGCACTGCGGCGGCCTGTCGTGGGTCGAGCGCATCGGCACGGAGTGCGTCGGCGTCGTGAACGCCGACGGCCCGGCCCCGGAGGACATCTTCCCCTCGAAGGACATAAAGGATCTCGTCGCCAGGATCGACGGCAACAACGCACTGGCCAGGAAGGCCGGGACGTACGTGAGCGTGGTGCTGTTCGGCGAATACTCCGTCGCGGAGAACGAGAACGACAGCGCGTTCGTCGGGGCCCGGGCGGAGCTGGCGGCCGTGGAGGAATACCAGCGGGGCGTCTCGAGCGCGCCCCGCCTCCAGGTGCTGGTGGCCAACGCCGGGACCAACTTCGCCCAGGGACGGCGTACGGCCGAGCTGGTCAGCGAGATGGCGGCCGAGGACCCGCGCATGCTCGGGGTGATCGGCTTCCAGCGCAGCGTCAGCGGCGTCGGGGACGCCATCAGGACGCTGCACACGGCGAAGATCCCGATGCTGGTCACCACCGCGACGGCCGACCGGCTCGGGTACGTCCCGGACGGTTCCGCCGGGTCCGACTACCCCTCGCCGTACGTGTTCCGCCTGGGGCCGTCGAACCTGCGGCAGGCGCGGCTGGCCGTCCGGTTCGCCCGCGAGCAGCTCTTCCGCGCCGTGCCCGAGCCGACCGCGGTGGTCGTCAAGGACCAGACGGACAACGACAACTACACGAACAACCTCGCCGACGACTACGTGAGCGAGGCCAGGGCGGAGCGGATCAAGATCACCGAGAGCGTCCCCTACAAGGACCGGGGGACCGGCATGGACATGGCGGTGAGCCGGGCCTGCGCCCACCGGCCCGACCTGCTCCTCTACGCGGGGCGCGCGGCCGACTTCCTCGACTTCCTGCGCTACGTCGAGGGCAAGGACTGCGGCAAGGAGCAGATCAAGGTCCTCGCGGGCGACGACGTCATCAAGGCGGTGGCCAACAGCGGCGCCGAGATCGGGAACTACCGGCGTGTCCGGGTCTACTACGCGGCGCTGGCGAGCCGCGAACTGTGGCGGGACGGCGCGGCGGCGCCCACGGGCTTCCTCCAGGGCCTCCTGGGCGGCCGGCACGCCAAGGAGTCCGACGACAACCTCATCCTCAGCTACGACGCCGTCAAGCTGTTCTACGAGCGCGTCAACGCGGCCTATCGGGGCGGGCTGCCCAGCAGGGGAGACGTGCTCTACCAGATCTCCCTCATCTCCCCGCGCGACAGGTGGAACGGCTCCAGCGGGGTCATCTCCTTCGGCGCCACCGTCCACCAGCCCGAGAACAAGGCCATCGCGATCCTGAAGGTGACCGATTCGGGGAAGTCCGAGGTCGCGGTCCGCTGCGGGCTCCTCGCGACCACCGAGCCCCCGGACACCAGAGGCATCTGCCAGAACCTCGACGCGGAGCGCCCGGTGCCGAACGCCCCGGCGGCTCCCTCGGCCTCGGCCTTGTCCACGGCCCCGCCCACAGCCGGGCCCGCAGCCGGGCCCGCGGACTCCGGCCGCTGACGCCTCGGGGCCTGGTCAGGGTCAGGACCACTCAGCGGCAGGACCCGTGAGCCAGCCGTGCGCGTGAGTGAGCCGTGCGCGTGAACGAGCCGTACGCGTGAGCGAGCCGTACGCGGAAACGGCCCGCTCCCCGGAAGGGAACGGGCCGTCACGTGTGCCGACGGGTGCGCGGGCGGGCCCTGCGGTCTCTCGGAGCTTGTGGCACGCCGCAGGGCCGCGACCCGCGCCCGGGGCCTCAGACCTTGCCGATGACCTCGGCGGCGCCGGGCACCTCGTTGATGGAGCGCTGCTTCGGGCCCACGTAGTTGGCGCTGGGGCGGACCAGCCTGCCCGTGCGCTTCTGCTCCAGGATGTGGGCGGCCCAGCCGGCGGTCCGGGCGCAGGTGAACATGGAGGTGAACATGTTCGACGGCACCTCGGCGAAGTCGAGGACCACCGCGGCCCAATACTCCACGTTGGTCGCGAGGACCCGGTCGGGCTTGCGGGCGTGCAGTTCCTCGAGCGCGGCGGTCTCGAGCGCGGCCGCGACCTCGTAGCGGGGCGCGCCCAGCTCCTTGGCCGTACGCCGCAGCACGCGGGCACGGGGGTCCTCGGCCCGGTAGACCCGGTGGCCGAAGCCCATGAGCCGCTGGCCCTTGTCCAGCTCGCTCTGGACGTACTTGCGGGCGTCACCCATCTTCTCGACGCCCTCGATCATGTGCAGCACGCGCGCCGGCGCGCCGCCGTGCAGCGGGCCGGACATCGCGCCCACCGCGCCCGACAGGGCGGCCGCCACGTCGGCCCCGGTGGAGGCGATGACGCGGGCCGTGAACGTGGACGCGTTCATGCCGTGCTCCGCGGCGGACGTCCAGTAGGCGTCGATGGCCTTCACGTGCTTGGGGTCGGGCTCACCGCGCCAGCGGACCATGAAGCGCTCGACGATGCTCTCGGCCTCGTCCACGCGCTTCTGGGGGACCATGGGCTGGCCCAGGCCACGAGCCGACTGCGCGACGAACGACAGAGCGGTGACCGAGGCGCGTGCGAGATCGTCGCGGGCCTGGTCGTCGTCGATGTCGAGCAGCGGACGGAAACCGTACGACGGCGCCAGCATGGCCAGCGCGCTCTGTACGTCTACTCGGATGTCGCCGGAATGGACGGGAAGTGGGTACGGCTCCGCCGGGGGCAGACCCGGCTGGAACGTGTTGTCGACGAGCAGGCCCCAGACGTGTCCATAGGAGACATTGCCCACGAGCTCTTCGATGTCGACGCCCCGATAACGCAGGGCGCCCCCTTCTTTGTCCGGTTCCGCGATCTCGGTCTCGAACGCCACCACGCCTTCGAGCCCGGGTTTGAAGTCGGACATTCTCGGCCGCCTCCCTCTCTTGTGAAGTCCAGAGCCTTGATGTCGAGATACCGGCGGGTCAATTTAACCCGCAGCGCCCGACTGTCGCGCCCCCGGCCCTACCCAACGGGGTTCCCCCAGGCAGGGGCCACCGAGCGAGACGTGTACCGAGCACGCGAGAATACCTTTCCGTGGACAGCGCTTCGCACCTCCCCGGGCTCCGGCACAGCTACGAGGGTGAGCCCCTGCTCGAATCCGGCATGGCGGCCGACCCGGTGACGCAGTTCGCGCTGTGGTTCGCGGACGCGGTCGCCGCGGGCCTGCCGGAGCCGAACGCGATGGTCGTCGCCACCAGCTCCGCCGGTGGCCGCCCCTCGGCTCGCACCGTCCTCCTCAAGGGCTTCGACGAGCGCGGGTTCGTCTTCTTCACCAATTACGAGTCCCGCAAGGGCCGCGATCTCGGTGAGAACCCGCGGGCCTGCCTGCTGTTCCCCTGGCATCCCATCAGGCGGCAGGTCCGCGTGGAGGGCTCCGTCGTACGGCTCCCGCGCGAGGACAGCGCCGCCTACTTCCACTCTCGTCCGTACGGCTCCCGCATCGGCGCGTGGGCCTCCCGTCAGTCGGCGGTCGTGGAGTCGAGGGAGCAGCTCGACGCCAGGTTCCGCGAGCTGGCCGAGCGCTGGCCGCAGGACCCGCCGCTGCCGGACTTCTGGGGCGGTTTCCGGGTGGTGCCCGCGGAGGTCGAGTTCTGGCAGGGCCAGACCGACCGCATGCACGACCGGCTCCGCTACCGGCGGACCGGCGCGGCCTGGACCCTGGAGCGCCTGGCCCCCTGAAGTTTTCAGGGCAGCCCGGCCGCGACCGTGAGATCGGCGAGGAAGCCGGAGTAGGCCTCGTCCCGGTCGGGCGCCCGCAGGACCGCCGAGGGGTGGATCGTCGCCACGTAGTAGGCCCCCTCGCGCCGGGGGACCGGCTCTCCCCGGTGCCTGGTCACCCGGAAGTCCGGGCCCAGCAGCGCCCGGGCGGCCGTGGCCCCGAGCACCAAAGTCACCTCGGGGTCCACCAGCCGCATCTCGGCCTCCAGCCACGGCCGGCAGGCGTTGATCTCTCCCACGGTGGGTTTCCGGTGGATTCTGCGTTTGCCGCGTGGCTCGTATTTGAAGTGCTTGACCGCGTTGGTCACGTACACCGCCTCGCGCTCGATGCCGGCCTCTTCGAGCGCCCTGTCGAGCACGCGCCCCGCGGGCCCGACGAACGGCGCACCCTCGCGGTCCTCCTCGTCGCCGGGTTGCTCGCCCACCAGCATGAACCGCGCGTCGGGGGCGCCGTCGCCGAAGACCGTCTGCGTTGCGGCGCGGTAGAGGTCGCAGCCCTTGCAGCGCCGCGCGGCCTCCCTGAGCGCGGGCAGGCTGATCTCCGCCGGAAGGAATCGCTGAGCCCCCATGTTTCCCATCCTGGGTCGCTTCCCCAATAGGGTCGGCTGCGAACACGGGGGAGGTCGTAGCATCGATTTACAAGGACTGGAGGAGCCTTGACCGCACACGGCCTGATCGACACGACGGAGATGTACCTCCGGACGATTTTCGAACTCGAAGAGGAGGGCATCGTCCCGCTTCGCGCCCGGATCGCCGAGCGGCTGCAGCAGAGCGGCCCGACCGTCAGCCAGACGGTGGCGCGTATGGAGCGCGACGGCCTGGTCAAGGTCGAGGGGGACAGGCACCTCAGCATGACCGCGCTGGGCCGCACGCTCGCGATCCGCGTCATGCGCAAGCACCGCCTCGCCGAGTGCCTGCTGACGCAGGTGATCGGCATGCCCTGGGAAGAGGTCCACATCGAGGCGTGCCGCTGGGAGCACGTGATGTCCGAGTCGGTGGAGACCCGGCTCGTGAACCTTCTCAAGAACCCCCGGGTGTGCCCGCACGGCAACCCGATCCCGGGTCTCGACGAGCTGGGGGTGCCCCAGTCCGGTTCGACCGGGGATGAGATGGTGTCTCCCATGGTGACCCTCGCGGGACAGGCCCCTGTGCCCGTTGTAGTGCGCCGAATCAGCGAACAAGTGCAAAGCGACCCGGCTGTGATGCTTAAACTCAAGCAAGTTGGGATACAACCGGGACGCGAGGTCACGCTCGCGGCGAGTGACAACGGTGTAACGGTGACTGGTGATGGTGAGGTGGGAACCACGACCGCGGATCTTCCGAGGGACGTCGCCTCTCACGTTTTTGTCACCAGACGATGACGGAATGAGTTGTGCCTGGTTGAATCCCCTAGGGAGTCCTTTCATTTCTCGCGACCCAGCCATCGCAGGAGCGCCCGTGCCCGGCATAGCGAACCCACCTCGACAAGGGACGGTCGTGGCATGAGGCGATGGGGAGATCTGTCACAGGACGCCGACGACCACCTTTCCGCCGGTTCCGTGCTCGACCACGCGGAGATGGCGGTGGTCGTGACCGACCGGTTCAGCAATGTCCTGTACTGGAACCCCTTCGCCGAGCAGCTGTTCGGCCGCGTGGGCGCGTCTCCGGCCAAGGAGTCGCTGCACACCCTCGGAATCTCGGAGAAGGACCATCCGCTCGCGGCCGAACTGGCCAAGCACGTGCTGCGCGGCAACGTGTGGGAGGGCACGTTCGACGTGACCCGCGGCGACGGCTCGACGATCTACGTGCGGGCGCAGGCCGTGCCGCTGCGCCACCCCTCCGGCTCCGTGAGCGGCATCGTGATCACCGCGCGCGAGGCGATGCGCAGCAACGAGCGTGAGAAGGACCGCTTCGGCCTGCTCGAACGGATCGGCGAGCGGCTCGCCGGCTCCCTGTACGTCGAGGAGACGCTCAACCGGGTCGCGGACATGCTCGTCCCGCAGTTCGCCGACCACTGCTTCATCGAGCTGAACGAGGGCGACCGCCTGGTGCGCAAGGTCTCCACGCACGTGAACGGCTGGACGCCGCCGCCGGACACCTGGCGGCCGGTGGGCGCGGAGATCAGATACCCCCTCGGGCACTACGCCGAGAGCGCGCTGCGCCGCCAGGAGACGATCCTCGTCGAAGACTTCTCCCAGGTCAGCTATCCGGCGCCGAGCGAGGGCGCGGCCCGGCTGTGCGGCGAGATCGGGATGACCTCGGCCATCGTCGCCCCGCTGTGCGTGCGCGGAGAGACGCTCGGCCTCATGTACCTCGGCCTGTCGAACCTCACCAGTCGGCGGTCGCCCCACTACGACACCTTCGACCGCGACTTCGTCGGCGCCATCGCCACCCGCGTCGCGCTCGCCGTCGACAACGCGCTGCTGTTCGAGGAGGAGCGGCACACCGCCGAGTCGTTCCAGAAGCACCTGCTCCCGCGTCAGCCGCTGCCGTCGCTCGACGGCCTGGAGATCGCCGTACGTTACTACCCGGCCGCCCCGCTCGCCTCGCACGGCCAGGGCATCCAGACCCAGGTGGGCGGCGACTGGTATGACGTGATCCCGCTGTCGGCCGGCCGCGTCGGCATCGTGATCGGCGACGTCGAGGGCAGAGGAGCCAAGGCGGCGGCGGTCATGGGCCAGCTCAGGGCCGCGCTGCGGGCCTTCGCCCAGGACGACAAACCGCCCGCCGACATCCTCGCCCGCCTCGACGAGTGGACCAGGATCGTCGCCGCGCCGGAGCGCGACGACTTCGGCGCCGACATCACCAACCCGCCGATCGTCACGTGCCAATACATGGTCTACGACGCGTGGTCGAGGCAGTTGTCGTTCGCCAACGCCGGGCACGCGCCGCCACTGCTGATCGTGGACGGCGAGGTCAGAGACCTGGACATCACCGAGGTCGGCCAGCCGCTGGGGGTGCGGGCCAAGGGCATGCACGCCGACCTGGTCTACAAGGAGGAGACGCGGGTGCTGCCGCCCGGCGCGACCCTGCTCCTCTACACCGACGGCCTGGTCGACCGCAGGCCGCCGCGCGACTCCGCCACGGGAGTCGCCGTAGACGACGAGGCGCTCGACATCCTGCGGGAGAAGCTCGCCAAGGCGTCGGGGGAGTCCGTCGAGCGCATCGCCGACCTGGCCACGGTGGCCGTCCCCGGCGAGATCGACGACGACATGGCGATCCTCGTCGTCCGCTCCGCGGGCACCGAGCTGCAGTCCCAGGAGCGCACGTTCCCGGCCCAGCCGATCATGGTGAGCGAGGCCCGGCGGATGGCGTCCGAGGCGTTCGCCGGATGGCAGGTGCCCGAGGAACGCGCGGAGCTGGCCTGCCTGCTCGTCTCCGAGGTCGTGACCAACGTGGTGCTGCACGCCGCCAGCGCCAGCGTGCCGCGCCGCGAGCTGGTGCTCGACGGGCCGCCGCTGCCGTTCGACGAGTCGTGGGACGTGCCGGGCTTCGAAGAGGAGATCGCCGGCGACAAGGAGTTCACCCTGCGGCTGCGCCGGGGCGCGGAGTCCGTCTGGGTCGAGGTCTTCGACCAGGACCTGCGCCTGCCCCGCATCCGCAGCGCGGGGGAGAACGACGAGGGCGGCCGCGGTCTCTATCTCGTCGACCAGCTCGCGCGCCGCTGGGGCTCCCGTCCCACCCGCGAGGGCAAGGCGGTCTGGTTCGAGATCCCCATCGGCGGCCGTTAGACGGCGAAGACCGTCAGATGGTGAAGGCCGTAAGCGGGTGAAGGCCGTAGGACGCTGAAGCGCCCCCCGGTGCGGGGGCGCTTCAGGTCGGTGCCTCTGGCTTCAGGTCAGTGCTTCTGGTCGAGGCAGCTGTAGCCGTCCGGGCGCTCGGGTTCGAGCGTCACCTGCCGCAGCACGGTCGCCTCCATGGAGATGCGGAAGGTCTCCTGGTGCGCGCAGTCGTACAGCGCATACGTGCCCTCGCGTTCGCCGAGCAGCAGCACCTGCGCACCGTCGCGCAGCACCTTGCCGCTCTCGCGGTCGTTCAGCACCACCCACTGGTCCTGGAAGCCCACCATCGACAGCAGCATGCTGGCGGGCTGCCCCTTCTCGGCGACGGCGATCGCGTCGCTCTCCATCTGCCCCATCAACGCGAAGCCCAGCCCGATGCCGGTGAACGCCGCCACCACGATCTTCATGCCCGCGCGGCCGGACGGACGCCGCCGCAGCAGCCGGAACGGCACGAGGAAGGCCAGGGCGCCGATCAGCACCGAGGTGATCACGACGCCGGCCATGGACACGCCCTCGCCCAGCCCGAGGTAGCCGAGGAAGCCCCAGTAGGTCGCCCCGCACCACAGCGCGCCGACGATCGCGGCGGCCCACGGGCGCTCCCTGATGGCCTGGATCAGGCGGAACAGGTAACCGAGGGTCACCTTGTCGAGCAGCCACACGACGGCTACGACGACGCCCATGAGCAGGGCGCCGGCGATGACGAGCAGGACCAGCGACCCGACCAGGCGGCCGAACATGGTGGCCTGGTCGATGCCCGCCTGCTCGGGGCTGATGTTGAAGATGCCGTAGACCTGCTGGATGCCGAGGTAGAGCAGCGCGTAGAGGGCGACGCCGACGGGCACCACGACCGATCCGCCGCGCTCCAGCAGATCGACGACGCTGGCCTTCGCGTCCGGCTCCGGCAGGTCGGAGACGGCGCCGGTGATTTCCTCCGGCTTAGTGATAGTCATCTGTCGGTTTCATTCCATTTTCAACTATTGTGACGAAACATGATTGCAGGTGCAGAAGACCAATGCGTTAACTGACGCCGACGGACGCGACGCGCCGCACGCTTCTTTCCGGTCGTTCCGGGTGCTTCACTCGGACACATGGAGCTCGCCCACGACCGCCGCGGCAGCGGCCCACCGCTGGTCCTCCTGCACGGCATCGGCCATCACCGGCACGGCTGGCTGCCGGTCCTCGACCTGCTCGCCGAGCGGCACGACGTCATCGCGGTGGACCTGCCCGGCTTCGGGGACTCTCCGCCGCTGCCGTACGGCACGCCGTACAACGCGGAGACGCTGGGGCGGGCGGTGCGCGAGTTCTGGACCGGCCTCGGCCTGAGCCGGCCGCACGTCGCGGGCAACTCGCTCGGCGGCTACATCGCGCTCGACCTGGCGTCGTCCGCCGACGTCCGCACGGCCGTCGCGCTGTCTCCCATCGGGTTCTGGTCCCGGTCCGAGCACATGTACGCGCGGGCGGTGCTGCGCCTGCTGCGGCTGGCGACGCGGGCGGGCGAGCTGCCCGCGCTCGCGGCCGGCACGGCCGAGGGCAGGGCGCTGGCCATGAGCCTGCTCGTGGCCCACCCGGAGCGGCTGTCGCGCGAGGCCGTGGTCGCGGCGGCCGAGGCGATGCGCGAGTGCGCGGGGTTCGAGGAGACGCTGGAGTCGATGGCGTGGGTCGCGCCGCCCGCGCCGCCCCAGGTGCCGGTCACGATCGCCTGGGGCGACCGCGACCGGCTGCTGCCGCGCCGTCAGGCCGTACGGGCGGCACGGTGGGCGGGGCAGCGGGCGCTGCTGCTGCGCGGCTGCGGTCACCTGCCGATGAGCGACGACCCGGAACTGGTCGCGCGGGTGATCTTCGAAGGCTGCGCTCGCGAGGACTCCCGCTGAGCCTTCCCGGGCGGCTTGTGCCGCTCATGCCGCTTGTGCCGACGGGCACGCGGGGGCGGGGAAACCCGCGCATACTGATCAGTGTGGACACCGGACTCATCCTTCTGGTCTTCCTGGCGTTCCTGTTCGCGTGGCTGCTGAACAAGGTGCGCAGGTTCTTCCGGCTGGGCCCGGTGGCCTACGGAGGCGTGATGGTCGTGTTCGTGGTGGCCATGCTGCTCATCTGGGGACAGCAGCACGGCTGATCCGGGGCCTTGCCGATCCGGGGCCCTTTCAGAAGCCGAAGGACCGGCCGATGATCTCCTTCATGATCTCGGTGGTGCCGCCGTAGATCGTCTGCACGCGGCTGTCCAGCCAGGCCTTCGCCACCGGATACTCCAGCATGTAGCCGTAGCCGCCGTGGAGCTGGACGCACCGGTCGATGACCTTGTTCTGCAGCTCGGTCGTCCACCACTTGGCCTTCGCGGCGTCGACGGCCGTGAGCTCCTTGGCGTTGAGCGCCCGGATGCACTTGTCCACGTAGTGGCGGGCGATCTCCACCTCGGTGGACAGCTCGGCCAGCAGGAACCGGGTGTTCTGGAACTTGCCGATGCTGCGGCCGAAGGCCGTACGGTTGCGGCAGTATTCGATCGTCTGCTCCAGCACCGTCTCCGCCGCGGCCACGGCCGCCACCGCGATCGACAGCCGCTCCTGCGGCAGGTTGTTCATGAGCTGGAAGAAGCCCTGGCCCTCCTCGCCGCCCAGGAGGTTGGTCACCGGCACCCGGACGTTCTCGAAGAACAGCTCGGCGGTGTCCTGTGCGTGCATGCCGACCTTCTCCAGGTTGCGGCCGCGGGTGAAGCCCTCCATGCCGCGCTCCACCACCAGGAGCGAGGTGCCCCGCGCGCCCGCCGAGGGGTCGGTCTTGGTCACGACCACGACGAGATCGGAGTTGATGCCGTTGGTGATGAAGGTCTTCTGACCGTTCACCACGTAGTGGTCGCCCTCGCGTACGGCGGTGGTGCGGATGCCCTGCAGGTCGCTGCCGGCCCCCGGCTCGGTCATCCCGATCGCCGTGATCAGCTCGCCGGACGCGAAGCCGGGCAGCCACCGCTGCTTCTGCTCGTCGTTGGTCAGATCGACCATGTACGGCGCCATGATGTCGTTGTGCAGGCCGAATCCCAGGCCGGTGGCGCCGACGCGGATGATCTCCTCGACGATCACTGCGTTGTAGCGAAAGTCGGTGATGCCCGAACCGCCGTACTCCTCCGGTACAGAGAAGCCGAACATGCCCAGCTCGCCCGCCTTCTTCCACACGTCGCGGGGGACGATGCCGTCCTTCTCCCACTGCGCGTGGTGGGGGACGACCTCGCGGGCCATGAACTCACGGACGGTCTCGCGGAAGAGGTCGTGCTCCTCGTCGAAGAGGTCTCGCCGCATCGGGTAAGCCTTCCGGTCCCAGGGTCTGTTGGCCGCACCAGAATACGATTCTGGTCCTCCCTGGTCGATCGGGATCAGCTTGTACGGAGGGTCACAACTCCGAAACCATCGTCATAACGACCCCTTTGGCCCGCTTCGGTTGCCTCTAAGATCTACCTTCGGTTTGCTATAGGCCCGCCAGGGCGGTCCTGTGATCGGAGTATGCGGTGATTCGGTGGAAAGCTGGTCTCCCTAGGACCATGGCCGCTCTAGCCCTCGGCCTGGCCGGTACGGCGTTCGTCGTCGGTCCCTCGATGACGGCGCAGGCGGAGACCGCGCAAATCGATATGGACTATCGATGCACCCGGGGAGTCGCCGGCTCCACGCCTGTGAATCTGAAAGTGACGCTCGCTCTGCAGACGGCACTGAAGGTCAGAGAGCCGTTGGATGTCAGATGGGGGCTCGCCTACAAGGACAGCCTGAACACCTTCCTGTCGCCTGGGCTGTTTCCGGCAGGTGCTCGAGTCACGGCCACTGGCGTGGTCGGCGTCCTTGGCGAGATGTGGGAGGGCGAGCTCAACTCGATCGGCTCGAAGGACGAAGGGGAACTCGATAGCGGCGGTGCTCTCGGGTTGCCCGAACTGGTGTCCGGCTCTGTGGGTACGACCGAGCCGGGCGTCTGGGAGATCGAGCCGCGTAACCTCTACATTGACTTCACGCCGCCAGCCTCGGAGGAAGTCGTTAATGATGACGAGGCCGGGATCACCTACGACGCGAACTGGCAGGACTCCAGCGACCGGTTGCCGTACTACGGGGACTATCTGAGAGACGTCCACTGGACCAAGGTCAAGGACGCGAGAGTTGACTACAAGTTCACAGGAACGGGGATCGACTTCATCTCCGAGCAGTCCACTCACGGAGGCCCGGTCCGGTTCTTCGTAGACGGCAAAGCGGGTATCCCCGCAACGGCCGACTCCTCGAAAGAGCGCAACGGCGCCCCGGTGCTGGTAGAGCACAAGGGCAACCACAACTTGTGGAGCATGCGTGGACTGTCGTACGGGCAGCACACTCTGACGGTGTATAACGGCGACGACACGGAGGCGTATGTGGATGCCTTCCGAGTCATCACCGAGGAGCTTCGCGACCCGCCGCAGCAGTTTCGGGCGGTATGCAAGCCGGTGAAGACGCCGACGGCGATCCGGGTGGTTATCGGCGGCGGGACGGGTAGCAGCCCGTCGGCTTCGGTGGAGCCGAGTGAGTCGCCGGACACCTCTGCCAGTCCTTCGGTCAGTCCGACGGACGAGAACCCGGGCGAAGAGTCGCAGTCGCCTTCCCCGTCGCCCTCGGCCACGCCTTCGCCTTCTCCGTCGGCCAGTCCGTCGCCGGCTGCCGTGCAGACGCAGCACTACATCGTGACGGCGGTGGTGACGCAGGGCAGCCCGTCGCCGACGGCGACGAGAACGGTGACGCTGACCGCGACGCCGAGCGTGGCACAGGTCGCGATCACGCCGCAGGGCGGCGCGCAGACCGGTGAGGCTCCGGAGCGCGTGTCGTTCTCGGGCATGCTGCTGATCGGCTCGGGCGGCGCGCTGCTGCTTATCGGCATGCTCAGCGGTGTGGCGATGCTCCGGCGCAGGGCGGCGCACTCGGGTGAGCGGGGCTGAGGAGGATGACGATGAACGACGGCATTCCTGACGGCGGCGCTCCCGAGCACGGCAGCGCTCCCCAGCAGGGTGGCGTTCCCGAGCAGGCCGGCAATCCCGCGCAGGGCGCTGCCTCGCAGGGTGGCGTTCCTGCGCAGGCGGACGCTCCCTCGCAGGGTGGCGTGCCCGTGCAGAGCGGCGTTCCCGCGGAGGCCGACGCCAAGAAGGCGCGCAAGCCACTGCCCCAGCCGGTGCTCGCGACGCTGCTCGTGGCCGGGTCGTTCGGCGGCATCGCGGCGGTGATGGCCGGGATGCTCGTCGTGCTGAGCCCCTCGGACCCGCAGGAGAGCGGGCCGGTTCCGGCCACGGTGACCGTCCGGGACGCGGGCAACGCGGCCTTCCTGCCGCCGACCGTGGGCCCGGGCGGGCCGGGCGTGCCGCTCACGGCGGCCGACCCGACCGCGCCGCCGCCGGCTCCCGCGCTGCAGCCGATCGCCCCGCTGACCCTCACGAGCGCGGCCTCGTCGTCCTCGAAGCCGCTGTCGTCCTCGTCGTCCGGTGCGAAGAAGACGACGAGCAAGGCCGCCGCCGGCCGCCCGCTCAAGATCAGCATTCCCGCGATCGGCGTGAAGGCCGCGGTGGGCTCGGTCGGCGTGGACAAGTCCGGCGTCATCCAGGCGCCCCCGCTGAGCAAGCCCGGCCTGACCGGCTGGTACCGCTACGGACCGGCCCCCGGCGACCAGGGGCCGGCGGTCATCCTCGGACACGTGAACACCCGCAAGGGCGCCGCCGTCTTCAGCCGCCTGCGCGAGCTCAAGCGCGGCAACAAGATCGCCGTTCTCCGCGCGGACGGCAAGATGGCGATCTTCACGGTGGACGGGATCGAGCAGGTCAGCAAGTCGACCTTCCCGACCAAGCGGGTCTACAGCAACACGATCACGTCGTCGCTGCGGCTGATCACCTGTGGCGGGGTCTACAACGCCAAGCAGCACCACTACACCGACAACATCATCGTCTACGCGACGCTGACGCAGACCAAGTGATCACGGAGGTGATCAGCCCAGGCTGATCACCTCTTCGCCCTCCCGCTCCTCACGCTCGGGCGGATCGTGGGGCCTTCGCCGTACGACCGGCCGGGCCGCGCGCTGGACCAGCAGCGTGCCCGCCACCGCCGCCACCGCGACGGCCACCAGCGCGTACGGCTGACGCCACGGCGAGGAGTCGCCGCCGGCCGCGGCCACCTGCGTCGGCGGGATGGCCCGGACCACCTGAGGGGCGGGAGCCTGCTGGGAGGCACCGGCCGGCTGCGCGGACGCTGCGGGCATCGCCGTCGGCGGGCGGTTGGGAACGACGTTCGTCGCCTTCCAGGGGAACCCGGGCGGCTTCACCGGACCCCAATAATCCTTGATCACGATGCCGACGGGCACCGGGAACGGCGGCGGAGCCGTCTTCAGCCCGCCCGGCACCGTGAGCGTCCCGATCTCGTACGTCGCGAATATGCCCTGCACACCCTCCACCCGCCATCGTCCGGCAGGCACGGTGATGGACGTGGCGTAGTGCGCGGGTTCCGGCAGCGGCGTCCCGTCGAACGTCAGGGTCGTGCCGTCCTTTCCGGTCAGACGCAGGCCGATCGGTCCGATGTCGCCGGGGCCGTCGTATGGGTGGGTGCCGTGCTGAAGCACCCAGAAGCCCACCGTGTAGGAGACATCGGGCCGCACCGTGGCGGGAAGCGGGTCGAGCTCGGTCACGGCCCAGCCGCCTGCCCGCGCGTGCGCGGGCAGGGCCGGAACGAGGATCGCCGCCATGGCCGCGAGAGCCACGAGCAGTCTTCTCATGGTCAACACCTCCACCCTCCCTACTGTTGCGAGGCGATGAAGGTTCCCTGGGAATTTCCTGACATAGGCCGCCCGCCGGTTATGTCAATGGTCAACTCCTGGGAGACTGTTCGCTACGTGTACGTGACTGAGGTGGCAGGAGAGACGTCGTGCCCGACCCCAGTGCCCGGCGCAGGAGTGCCCAGCGTCGCATCGCGGCCCGTTCGGCGGCGGGAGCGGCGGTCGCGCTGGCCCTGATGACGTGGCCGGTGCTCGCCGAGACCAAAACCACGACGGTGCTGTATTCGTGCACTCCGGCCGGTGCCTCCGCCGCCGCGACCTACCCGGTGAACGTGACCCTGGTCGCGCCCGACGACCCGGTGGTGAGCAGCGCGGCGACCCTGACCTGGCAGATCGCTCCCGCGACGCCGTCTGAGGGCCAGAGCGCGATGGTGGCGCCGGCGACGGGCATCGCGGCGAACGACGTCATGATCGCCGAGGGCCTGGTGGAGGTGACCGGCGCTCCCGTCGTGAGCGAGCCCGCGGACGCGTCGCCCAGCCCCAGCCCGAGTGCCAGTCCCAGCGCCAGTCCGAGCGCCGGCCCCTCGGACTCCCCGACGCCGAGCCCGTCGCCCTCCCCTTCCGTCTCCCCATCCGTCTCTCCCTCGGCTTCTCCTTCGGCATCGCCGTCGCCTTCCCCTGACGGCGACGAGTCGGCGACGGACGCCTCCCCGAGCCCGTCACCCTCCGCCAGTGCGACTCCGCCCGGCGAGGAGGGCGGCTCGACCACGGATGACACGGAGAACGGCGCCGAAACGGAGAACGGCACGGGGGAGAGCCCTGCGGCCATCACGCTGAGCCCGTCCGCTTCTACGGTGCTCGCGTCGTCACTCTCGCCGTCGGCCACGCTGACGCCGATCCCCCAGCTGCTCGTCACGCTTACGCCGACGGCGACGGGCACGGTCGGAGTCGCGGCCGGGAACTTCACGCTGAAGCTGCGCGCCGCCGGGGACACCACAGGCGAGGGTGACGCGCTCTACACGTGCACGCTACCGGCGTCCGCGAGCAGGGCGTCGCTCGCGTTCGCCGTCGCCTCGTCCTCGTCCGCCTCGCCGTCTCCCTCCGCTTCGCCGTCCCCTTCGCCGAGCCCGTCCGACAGCGACGCGAGCGCCTCGCCCAGCCCCAGCGCCTCGGCATCGCCGACCCCGAGCCCGAGCCCGAGCATCACGGCGACCCGCACGGTCACGGCGACCGCGACGGCCTCCCGCCCGGCGACCAAGCAGATCAAGACGACCCCGCTCGGCGGCGCGCAGACCGGGGGCGGAGGCGACGCGGGCCCGGACGCCCGGCTCGTCGTGCTCACCGGCCTGGCGCTGATGGCCGCCGCGGCGGCCGGAGGGCTGCTGCTGCGGCGGTTCGGCCTCAACCCCGGTTCGTACGGCAGGCATTAGCGTCCGGCTGACGCGCACAGGTGGAGAACGGGAGAATGTTTGAGCAAGTGGAGACAGTCTTGGGGTTTTTGTCCGTAAGATCTCTACCTGACCGTGACCGTACGCTGGAATGCTGGTACGCCTGTTGACTGCGAGCATCGAAGTGGAGAGACGTCAGTGCTGAAGTCAAAGGCGCGGGGCCGTGTCGCCGGAAGGGCCGCCGCGGCCGGAGTGGTCAGCGCGGGCCTTCTCCTGGGCCTGAGCGCGCTCGGCGCGCACGCCGACACGAAGACCGTGACGTACAGCTGCACTCCGAACGTGGGTGGCGCTGCGGTGACGCACGATTTCATGGTGACGCTCACTGCCAGCACCTCGGCGGTGTCCGGCACTCAGTACACCGCGACCCTGAGCGTCCAGCCCGTCACCACGTCGGCGTTCCCCGCGCCGGTGGAGATCGCGAGCGGCGCGACGATCGAGCTCCAGCCCACCGTGTCGGCGTCGGCGCTGCCGGCCGGCATGACCGCGGGCGTGTCCACACCCTCGCCGACCGGCACGCCGCTGACCGCGGTCGTCGCGTCGGGAGGGGCGATGCCCGCTCTTCCCACGGCCACGATGACCGTCACACCGCAAAGCGGGGCCACCTCCGTCGTGCTGACGGCGAAGGACTTCAAGATCAGTATGATCGCGCCCGCCGGCACGGGCACGACCACCACGACGCCCACCGCGCTCTACAACTGCGTGGTCGCCACCACGGGCGCCAACACGGCGCCCGCCGTCGCGACGATCGCGGTGGCGAGCCCCTCGGCGTCCCCGAGCGCGAGTGCCAGTCCCAGCGCCAGCCCGAGTCCTTCCGCGAGCGCCTCGCCCAGGCCCAGTAGCACCAGGACGGTGTACGAGACGGTCTTCGCGTCGCCGTCGCCGGTCAAGACCAAGAAGTCGAAGTCCGCCCAGATCGAGAACACGCCCGGGGGCGGCGCGGCCACCGGCGGTGGAGGCGACGCCGGCCCCGACGCGCGGCTCTTCGTCCTGACCGGCACCGCGCTCATGCTGGCGGCGGGTGCGGGCGGGCTCGTGCTCCGGGCCCGGCGACGTCCGGTGAGGCAGTAGGACGAGTCATGACCACCCCGCCACCTGGACAGTACCCGCCGGGCCAGCCGTACGGCGTGCCTCTCGGGCCGGGCGGGCAGGGCTACCCACAGCCGGTTTACGGCCAGCCGGTCTTCCAGCCGGTGATGCTGCCCCAGATGCAGCCCGTGCAGGCGCCGCCCCCGCCGCCGGAGGAGAAGCCTCCCGGCAGCGGGGCGGAGGCCGTACGGCGGCTGCTGATCACGGCGGCCATCGTGGGCCTGGTCATCATGATCGTGGGTGTGGTGATCATGGTGAACAACCCGGACGAGTACGCCGCGTCGGAGCGTTCGACGCTGAAGCGCGTGGCGCAGGACGGGCTCGCCCCCTCCGTGGGGCCGGGCGGAGTCGGGCAGCCGCTGACGCAGGCGGTCGCCACCGCGCCGCCGCCGGTTCCGAACATCCCGGCGGCTCCGGCGATGCAGCCGTCCACGCCCAAGCGCCTGGTCATCCCCAAGATCGGCGTCAACGCGCCGATCAAGTCGGTCGGCCTCGATCGTTCAGGCGCGATCCAGACGCCGCCGATCAGCAACTCGAACCTGGTCGGCTGGTATCGCGGGGGCCCGACGGCGGGTGAGGCGGGCCCTGCCGTCATGCTCGGCCACAAGGACACCACCACGCGCAGCGCCGTCTTCAGCCGCCTGCACGAGCTGGCGTACGGCGACAAGATCGAGGTGTATCGCCTCGACGGGACCGTGGCCATCTTCACCGTGGGCGGCATCGAGCAGGCGGACAAGCAGACGTTCCCCACCAACCGGGTGTACGGCCACGCCGACAACGCCGAGCTCAGGCTGATCACCTGTGGCGGCACCTACAACCACACAACTGGCCACTATGTCGACAATGTCATCGTCTATGCCACGATGACCGGCACGCGCCTGGCGAAAAGAAAGTCCTGATCCCGGGCACCTCACGGGAAGGGCTCGTGGCGGGCGGCCGTCGGGGCTATGGTCTCTTCGACCCGATCATGAGGAGGGCCTGTGGGCTGGTTCTCGAAACTCCTGCTGCCCGGTCGGCTGCGCACGGGGCCCACGGCGCTGCTGCCTGCCCGGCCGGATCCGAAGACACTGCTGGCGGTCGCGCAACTCGCCGATCCCGAGGCGAGAACCGACGGCGACGACATCCTCGCGGGCGGGTCGCGCATCGAGGCGCCCGTCGAGCTGACCGGTGACGTCCTCGCCAAACTCGGCGTGCCCGACTCGGACACGCTCTGGGCGTGCCGGATCGCGGCCGAGGGCCCGCTGCCGGTGGACTTCTTCGACAAGAGTCTCGCCGAGGGCATCGCCTACCGCCTGGGCGGCTGGTCGCTCTGCCAGGGCGAGCCGCTCGATCCCGCGGAGGAGACCGTAGATCCGCTGGTCTACCTGCCGGCCGTGCCCGAGCCCGAGGAGATCCTGCCGGTCCTGACCGAGGCGCTGCGGCACGCCGATGCGGTGGACGCCGAAAGGTGGCCGGACGGCGAGCTGATCGAGGGCGTCGTCCACGTCTCCGTACGCCGAGGCAGGGTGGCCGACGTCTACGCCGGAGCCGACGTGCAGGTCACGATCGAGGAGGGGCACCGCCTGCCGCCCGCCGCCCAGACCCGCTGGCCGTACCTCACGGAGATCGCCATCGCCAGGGTCTCCCCGGTCGTACGCACGGAGGAGACGGGAGCCGACGACGCGGCCGGCGCGGCCTCCGGAGAAGCGGCCGACGGCACGACGGAAGACGTGGCGGGCGCGGACGCGGCCCCGCTGGACGGCCACGCCGACACAACCTCGGACGCGGACGCCGGCTCGGGCACGGACGCCACTGCCGACACGGGCTCTGCCGCCGACACGGGCTCTGCCGCCGACACGGGCTCTGCCGCCGACGCGGACTCCGGCTCCGACGCAGACGCCACCTCGGACACGGGCTCCGCCGCCGATGCGGGCGCCAATTCAGATACGGACGCAGACCCAGACGTGGAGGACACGGCCAGCGAGACCGACGCGGAGGACGCCGACGAGGCGCGGGCGGCGCTGCTGGTCCGGGCGGACGTCGCGGTGACGCTCGCCAACGCGCTCCGGGGGATCGCGGCCGACAGCCGGGGCTTCCAGCTTGCCGAGCCTGCCGACGCACTTCCGGGAGGTTATGCCTGAATATGTCCGTTTCCCCGCCTCCCCCGACGAAAGTTCTGATGTAACCTCTCACTAACCGAACATTGCTCGGTTTCTTATGGAGGCACTGTGGCAGAGGCGTACATCGTCGGGGCGGTTCGCACGCCGGTCGGCAAGAAGAAGGGCGGGCTCTCCACGGTCCACCCGGTCGACCTGGCCGCCCACACTCTCTCCGCGCTCGTCGAGCGCACCGGCGTCGACCCCGCCGCCGTAGATGACGTGATCATGGGCTGCGTCATGCAGTTCGGCCCGCAGTCCATGGACATCGCGCGCAACGCGTGGCTGAGCGCGGGCCTCCCGGAGACCGTGGCCGGGGTCACGATCGACCGGCAGTGCGGCTCGTCGCAGCAGGCCATCCACTTCGCAGCGCAGGGGGTGCTGTCGGGCACGCAGGACCTGGTCGTCGCGGCCGGCGTCGAGTCGATGTCCATCGTGCCGATGGGATCGAGCATCTCGGCGGCCCTGGAGAAGGGCATGCCGTTCCCGTTCGGCGACAAGTGGGTCGAGCGGTACGGCAAGCAGGAGATCTCCCAGTTCCGCGGCGCGGAGCTGATGTGCGAGAAGTGGGGCTTCGAGCGCGACGAGCTGGAGCGCTACGCCTACGAGAGCCACCAGCGGGCCGCGAAGGCGATCGCCAACGGACACTTCAAGGACCAGATCGCGCCGATCAACGGCGTCGAGGACGACGAGGGCCCGCGACCCGACACCACGCTGGAGAAGATGGCCGGGCTGAAGACCCTTCGTGAGGGCGGCCGGATCACCGCGGCCACCTCCTCGCAGATCTCCGACGGCTCGGGGGCGCTGCTCATCGCCTCGGAGCAGGCGGTGCGCGAGCACGGCCTGGTCCCGCGCGCCCGGATCGTCACGCTCGCGCTGACCGGCGACGACCCGATCTACATGCTGACGGCGCCGATCCCGGCCACCCGCAAGGCGCTGGCCAAGGCGGGCCTGTCGATCGAGGACATCGACGTCATCGAGATCAACGAGGCGTTCGCACCCGTGCCGCTGGCCTGGCTCAAGGAGATCGGGGCCGACCCGGCGCGCACCAACCCCAACGGCGGCGCCATCGCGCTGGGGCACCCGCTGGGCGGCACCGGCGCGATCCTCATGACCAAGCTCCTGCACGAGCTGGAGCGCACCGGCGGGCGCTATGGCCTGCAGACGATGTGCGAGGGCGGCGGCCAGGCCAACGTCACGATCATCGAGCGTCTCTGACCGTTCGCGCGAAAAGGGCACCCCGGGTCGATTCCGAGGTGCCCTTTCCTCTGCCGGGCCGGCGACGTGCGGTGCACGAGCCCCGGCCCTCGTGGGCCCGCTGGGTTACGCTGAGTCGTGGCTCGTGGCATTCGGGGCGAAGGAGGCGGGATGAGCGTCGCTTACGATGACAGAGAGCACTCCTACCACCACGGTCCGTACACGATCGCCGACCTGGATCGCATGCCCAGGGACGCGCGGTACGAGCTCGTCGACGGATGGATCGTCATGTCCCCCTGGCCCAGCATTCGTCATGACCACGCGGTCCGGAACCTGCGCACGCGGCTGGATGCGGCGGTCGCGCGCGCCGGTGCCGATCTCTACGTGAACGGCCCGGTCGACGTGTTCACGTCGACCGGGATACGTGTGCCCGACGTCGCGGTCGTCGACGGCAGGGCCGCCCGGCGCGCGGTCGAGCGAGACGAACGGGCATATCAGGGAGTGGACCTGCTTCTCGTGGTCGAGGTCGTCTCCCGGGAGAGCGCCAGCGAGCGCACCGACAGGTACGAGAAGCCCAGCGAGTACGCCAAGGCGGGGATCGCCCAATATTGGGTGGTGGACCTGGAGCCCAAGCCGAACATCACGGTCTGGACGCTGGTGCCGGGTCATGACGTCTACCGGCGGGTCGATCGTGTCTTCGCCGGGGACCTGCTGGAGACGGATGTCCCAGTCGAGCTCTCCATCGATCCTGCTGTGCTTCTCTCGGTCTGAGCTCAGGCCCCGTCACCCCTGCAGAGGACGGGACGGCAGGGCACGGACACCGAAAGGGCACCCCGGATCGATTCCGAGGTGCCCTTTCCTCTGCCGGGCCGGCTTATTCAGCGGCCTTTCGGCAGGCGCCGCGGCTGGCGCACCGGTCGCATGGGCGGTGCCGGGATCTGCCGCGGCGGTGGGAAGGAACGCTGGGGCTGCGGCGTGCGGGGGTTCTGCCGCTTGCCGCCTTTGCTGGACGCGCGAGTACGCATACGGGATCTCCTTGTACGTCGGGAACGCGGCACCGAGGTGCCGTCACTCAGCTGCCGCGTCGGATGGACAGGGCCGGAAAGCTGAGCGGATCAGCTGGGCTGATCAGCGGTCGCCGTACAGAATCCACATGCGGACGACGGTAACAAGCCGCTGTATCGCCGGACAAAGGGTTTTCGCCGTCCGAGACGGCCAAACCGTCTCCAAGTGGCCCACCAGACCGCGACAAGTGGGGTCCTGTGTACTCAGACGCGTCAGAGAGACATCCCTTGCACAGGAGTCAGGAGATACCCATGAAGTCGTTCAAGCGCGTCGCCGCCGTGCTCGCCACCACCGCCGTCGCGGTCACCACGTTCGGCGTCCTGTCCGCCCCGGCGCACGCCCAGAGGGCCGACGGCTGGTACCGCTGCTACGTCTCGGACCACGGCTGGATGTGGTGCCTCGACGTGTGAGCCTGACCGGCTCGCCGCACGGCCCCGCCCGCGCACAAAGCACGGCCCCGCCCGCGCATAGAGCACGGCCCCGCACAAAACACGGCTCCACCGCATGAAACGGCCCCGCCCCCGCACAGAAGGGGGCGGGGCCGTTCCCGTTCAGCCGATGTGCCGGTGGACGTCGTCGAACATGGACGGCCCCGTGCGCTGGGGCGCGATCCACGGCCCCTCCAGCGACGGGTCGATGATGCCCTCCTCCAGGAACGTGTAGCGCCCGTCGAGCACCCGCCGGGCCAGCCGCACGTCCATGGCGTCGGTGTTGTCCCAGAGCCGGTCGAACAACGCCTCGGCCCGCTGCCGGGCCTGGTGGCAGAAGGTGTCGGCCAGCTCGTACGGCTTGCGCCCGAACTCGGCCCCGTCCTCCTGGGCGCGTACGCAGACCGCGGTGATGGCGAACAACTCGGCGCCGATGTCCACGATCCGCGACAGGAACCCCTGCTTGTGCTCCAGCCGTGCCTGCCAGCGCGACATGCCGTAGAACGTCGACCTGGCGAGCTTGCGGCAGGTCCGTTCGACGTAGCGCAGGTGCTGGGCCAGCGGGCCGAACTCTGCGTACGACGTGGGCACCTGGCCGGGCCCGGCCATCAGGCTCGGCAGCCACTTGGCGTAGAAGGCGCCGGCCCGGGTGGCCGCCCGCCCCTTGGCCCGCAGGTCGGCCTTCGGATCGATGAGCTCGCCCGCGACCGACAGGTGGGCGTCGACCGCCTCACGGGCGATGAGCAGGTGCATGATCTCGGTCGAGCCCTCGAAGATGCGGTTGATCCGCAGGTCGCGCAGCATCTGCTCGGCGGGCACGCCGCGCTCCCCGCGGGCGTGCAGCGATTCGGCGGTCTCGTAACCGCGGCCGCCTCTCATCTGCACCAGCTCGTCCATCAGCCGCCAGGCCATCTCGGTGCTGTACAGCTTGGCGAGCGCGGCCTCGATGCGGATGTCGTTGCGCTCGTCGTCGGCCATTCGGCCGGCCAGGTCCACCACCGATTCGAGCGCGTACGTGGTGGCGGCGATGAAGGCGATCTTGCGGGCGATGGCCTCGTGGTGCCCGACCGGCCGGCCCCACTGGACCCGTTCGCGCCCCCACTCGCGGGCGATCTTCGTCGCCCACTTCGCCGCGCCGACGCAGGTGGCAGGAAGGGAGAGCCGGCCGGTGTTGAGCGTGGTCAGGGCGATCTTCAGGCCCTGGCCCTCGCGGCCGATCAGGTTTTCCACCGGCACCCGCACCTGGTGGAAGCGGGTGACTCCGTTCTCGATGCCGCGCAGGCCCATGAACTGGTTGCGGTGCTCGACGGTGATGCCGGGCGCGTCGGCCTCGACCACGAAGGCCGAGATCTTGGAGCCGGTCCGGGCCATCACCACCAGCAGGTCGGCGACCACGCCGTTGGTCGTCCACAGCTTGACGCCGTTGATCACGTACGCGTCGCCGTCGCGTACGGCGGTGGTCGAGAGCCGGGCGGGGTCGGAGCCGACGTCCGGCTCGGTGAGCAGGAAGGCGGAGATCTCGCCCCGGGCGCAGCGGGGCAGGAAGCGGCGCTTCTGCTCGGGGGTGCCGAACAGCCGCAGCGGCTGCGGAACCCCGATGGACTGGTGGGCCGACAGCAGCGCGGTGAGCGCGGGGGAGCACGAGGTCACGAGTTCCAGCGCGCGGCAGTAGTACAGGTGGCTCAGGCCCAGCCCGCCGTACTCCTCCTCGATGGTCATGCCGAACGCGCCGATCGCGGCCAGGCCTTTGATCACCTCGTCCGGAATCACGGCGGTGCGCTCGATGAGCGCGGGATCGACCTTCTCCTGCAGGAACGCCCGCAGGGCGCGCAGGAAGTCGTCTCCCTTCTTGATCTCCTCCTCGGTGAGGCGGGGGGCGGGGTGCACGAGGTCGAGCCGGAAGTCCCCGAGGAAGAGCTGCTTGCCGAAGCTCGGGCGGGTCCACTCCGTCTCGCGCGCCTGCTCGGCCACCTCCCTGGCCTTGGCATAATCGGTCGTCATCGTCGACCTCCTCGGCGGTGAAGCGAGCTGTGCTCGTTAACTACCCGCCAGTAGCCTTTTGCATCGCGGGCAGCGCGATGTGTACGGCCGTCCCTTCGCCGGGGGAGGAGGCGATCCGGCACCGGCCGCCGTGCGCCTCCACGATGGCCTTCACGATCGACAGGCCGAGCCCCGCCCCGCCGGACAGGTGGTCCTCTCCGCGCTGGAAGCGGTCGAAGGCGCGTTCGGCCTGCTCCTGGCTCATCCCCGGCCCGGTGTCGCGCACCTCGATCGTCACCGAATCCGGGGCACGCAGCAGCCGTACGGTGGCCTTGGTGCCCTCGGGCGTGTGCGCCCGCACGTTGCCGAGAAGATTGACGAGCACCTGGCGCACCCGGGCCTCGTCCACGGTCGCGACCAGGGAGGGCGGGGCCTCCACCGTCACGGGATAGGCGGGATCGAGGGCGGCCGAGTCGGCGGCGACCTCGCGGGCCATCTCGGCCAGGTCGGTCTCGTCGAGCGAGAGCGCGGCGCCGCGGTCGAGCCGCGCGAGCTCCAGCATCTCGCCTACCAGGCGGCCCATGCGGTTGGCCTCGGCCTCGATCCGTCCCATGATCTTCGGCAGGTCCTCGGACGGGATCGCACCGGCCCGGTAGAGCTCCGCATAGCCGGAGATGGTCGACAGCGGGGTGCGCAGCTCGTGGGAGGCGTCGGCGGCGAAGCGGCGCACGCGGTCCTCCGACGCCTGGCGGTCGCGGAAGGCGTCGGCGATCCGGTCGAGCATGAGGTTGATCGCGGCGCCGAGCCTGCCGACCTCTGACGGCCCCTCGGGCATCCGGGCCGACAGGTCGACGCGCTCGGCCACCAGGTGGGCGGTGCCCGCCATCTTCCCGAGCGGCGCCAGACCACCGGCGATCAGCAGCCGGCCGCCCGCGGCCAGCAGCAGGATCAGCGCCCCGCCGGTCGCCAGCTCGCTGATCAGCAGGTGGCGCACCGGATCTTCGACCGCGTCCAGGGGCACCGCCACGACCACCAGCCGCAGGCCGCTCGGCGACATCGCCGCCGCCGCGATCATCTCGTGGTCATGGCTCGGGTCGAGGTCGAACGTGCGGCCCTGTGCCGCGTACGCCAGCAACCTGTCCCTGCCCATCGCCTCGGCCAGCGTGGGGACCGCCGCGGCGTCGGCGGCGTCGCCGCTGACCAGACGGGCGCGGTTCTCGCTGAGGTCGTAGGCGGCGAGGGCATAGGTGGAGCCGGTCAGCGCCTGTTCGAGCGGGTCGCCCACGACCACCCGGCGGGCCGCCGTGACGGTCGCCGCCACCACCTGCCCCTCCAGCCGCGTACGCAGGTGCCCGCGCAGCACGATGACGCTGACGAGGGAGAACACGACGAGCAGGACGGCGCTCACCCCGAGCAGCCCGGCGAGCAGGCGCGTCCTGAGCGACATCAGGAGTCCTGGGGAGGCCGCAGGGCGTATCCGATACCGCGCTGGGTGTGGATCAGCGGCGGCCCGAGCGGGTCGAGCTTGCGGCGCAGATAGGAGATGTACGTCTCCAGCACCTGCGAGCTTCCGCCGTAGCCCCAGACCTCTTCCAGCAGCCGCCGCTTGGTGAGGACGAGGCCGGCGTTGGCCATCAGGAAGGCGAGCAGGCGAAACTCGGTGGGCGACAGGTCAACCGTGACGCCGCCGCGCCGCACCTCCCAGCGCGCCTCGTCGAGCTCCAGGTCGGCCACCCGGAGGATCGGCCCGTGGGCGCGTTCGGCCGCCGCCGGCACCGTCGTACGGCGCAGCACGGCGCGGATGCGGGCGACCAAGGCCTCGACGGAGAAGGGCTTGGTGACGTAGTCGTCGCCGCCGAGGGTCAGCCCGCGCACGGTGTCGGCGACCGCGTCGCGGGCGGTGAGGAAGATCACGGGAGGGTGCACGCCGTCGGCCCGGATCCGGCGGCACACCTCGAATCCGTCGATGTCGGGCAGCATGACGTCGAGGACGACCAGGTCGGGCTGGTTTTTCAGCACCTCGCCGAGGGCCGCGGCCCCCGTGCCCACGGCCGTCACCCGGAAGCCGTGGAACCTGAGGGCGACTTCCACGATGTCCCGGATGTTTGGCTCGTCCTCGACGACGAGGATCCTGGTTTCACTCATGGGTGACCCATTGTGCAGGTAGAAAGCATTTGCCGCACAATTCGGGTTTACTTGGCCGCCCCGCGCGGCACCCGTCAGCGCGGAACGCGCGCCACGCAGAACACGGTCTGGCCGAACGGCGGGCGGATGAACCGCTCGATGAGCCGGGTCATCGGCACGACGGTGCGGTCGTAGATCTTCACGAGCCGGGGGTCGGGGTAGCCCACGCCGCCCCGCCGTACGGCCGCCCACCAGGCGATGCCGCCGAGGAAGTTGATCGGCTTGATCACCTGGACGTCGAGCCCGGCGTCGGTCACGGTCTTGCGCAGGGTGGCGGGGGTGTAGCGGGTGACGTGACCCACCTTGCGGTCGAAGTCCCCGTAGAGCTGCATGTAGCCGGGCACCCAGATGACGATCCGGCCGCCGGGAGCGGTCACCTTGGCCAGCGACCGCAGCGCCTCGGCGTCCTCCTCGATGTGCTCGAGGACGTTCATCATCACGACGGTGTCGACCGGATCGGCGAGGGGGATGTCGGTCGGCAGGCCGAACTGGAGCACCGACACGTCGTCGCGGTCGGCGAACCTCTTGCGCAGCTGTTCCACGCAGTAGGGATCGAAGTCGCTCACCACGAGCCTGTCGAGGCGCGGCAGGAACTGCTCGGCGAAGTGCCCGAGACCCGAACCGATCTCCAGGAGCGACCGCCCGACGTGCGGGGCGACCATGTCGAACTCGTATTGCCGGTAGTTCTTGGCCTCGTCGCCGCCGAGGTGGTTCTCCAGAGCCTCGTCCCCGGCCGCCGGCTGGACTACTCGGTCATACCCAGACATAGGATCCTCGATCTGCACGCTGACGGTCGTGGAAAGTGTAGTGCCCGCCTCATCGGCGGACGCCCGCTTCGCCGGAGGGGCCGCCGATGACGGATTGCGCCCGCACTGTTCTTCCCGCGGCACGTTGGTTCGACGAGCGTTGGTTCGACGAGCGTTGTTTTGACGAGCGTTGTTTTGACGAGCGTTGTTTTGACGAGCGTTGTTTTGACGAGCGCTGTGGACGGGATGCCCGCATGATCGTAGGCTTCACCTCCATCCCACCCCCCGATTGCCCCCGATGGACGACGACGAAGCAGTGACCCGCGCCCTGGCCGGTGACCTTGACGCCTTCGAGGTGCTGGTCACCCGATACAGCGCGGTCGCCCACCGTACGGCGAGCCTGCTCGGGGCGGCCGACGAGGCGGAGGACGTCGTCCAGGAGGCGTTCGTCAAGGCGTTCCGCCACCTCAAGGGATTCCGCCGGGGCTCGTCCTTCCGCCCCTGGTTGCTGCGCATCGTGGCCAACGTGACCCATGACCTCACCCGGTCGCGTGGCCGCCGCTCCGACCTCGCCGTACGGCTGGGCCGCGAGCGGGAGCCGTACGGGCCGGGGGATCCCGAGGACCCGGAGGACGCGGCGGTGGACGCCGACGGCAGGAGCAGACTGCTGGAGGCCGTACGCGCGCTCCCCGAACGGGAACGCGAGGCCGTGGTCTGCCGGTATTTCCTGCAGTTGTCCGAAGCGGAGACGGCCGAGGTCCTCGGCGTGCGCCTCGGCACGGTGAAGTCGCGGACGTTCCGGGCACTGCGGCGCCTGCGGGAGGAGGTGGGCCGTGAACAACTCGGGTGACAGCGAACCGATCGCACCGGACGATCTCGAATCACGGCTCCGGGCCCTCGGCGAGGACCTGGCCGTGCCCCCCGCGCCGCCGCCCGCCGGCGTGGCGCGTGCCGTACGCGCCCGCATCGAGAGCGGCGAGCCAGCACCCCGGCGGGCCGTGTGGCGGCCGACGCCGCGCGTGGCGGCAGCGGCGGTGGCGGTGCTGATGGCCGTGCTGCTCGGGGTCACCCCGCAGGGCCGGGCCGCGGTGGTGTCGGTGCTGCGCTTCGCGGGCGTCGAGATCCACGTCGGCGGCGCGGGGCCGCTGCCCACGGGGGTGCCGAGCCCGTTGCCCGGCGAGCGCCGGGTGACGCTGGAGGAGGCGCGGCGGGCCGTCCGCTTCCCCGTCCTCGTGCCGTCCGCGCTCGGCGCGCCGGCCGACGTCCGCGTCGCCGACGGCGGCCGGGTGGTGACGCTGCTGTGGCCGGGCGTCCGGCTCGACGAGTACGACGGCACGCTGGGCGTCGTCTGGCGCAAGGAGCTCGGAGAACCGTGGCCCGATCAGGTGAGCGCGGTCGGCGGATGGTGGATCCGGCAGCCCCACGGGGTGTCGTACATGCCGTCGGGCGGGGGCACGCCGCGCCAGGAGCGGGTGGCCGGGCCGACGCTCATCTGGCAGCACAACCTGGTCGGGCTGCGGCTGGAGGGACCTGACCTGGAGGAGGCCGTACGGATCGCCCGCTCGGTGAAGTGAGGCGTGAAGTGAGGCGTGAAGTGACGCGTGAAGTGACCGGTGCGGTGACCGGTCAGGTGACCAGCGAGGTGACCGGCGAGATGTACGGCGGGCTCACTCGGGAGAGGCGAGCCAGGCGTCGATCTCGCCGGCCAACTCCTTCTTGACCGAGTCGGGCGCCGTCGACGACCGGATCGACTGCCGGGCCAGCTCGGCCAGCTCGGCGTCGGCGAAGCCGTACACGTCCCGTGCGAGCTCATACTGCGGCAGCAGCCGGGCACCGAACAGCAGCGGGTCGTCGGCGCCGAGGGCGATCGGCACCCCGGCCTCGAACAGCCGCCGCAGCGGCACGTCCTCGGGCCGTTCCGCCACCCCGAGGCCCACGTTGGACAGCGGGCACACCTCGCAGGTGATCTGCCGGTCGGCCAGCCGTTCCATCAGGCGGGGCGATTCGGCCGCGCGCACCCCGTGACCGATCCGGTCGGCGCCCAGGTCGTCGAGGCACTCGGCGACGCTCGCCGCGCCCAGCAGCTCGCCGCCGTGCGGCACGGCGAGCAGCCCGGCCCGCCTGGCGATCCGGAAGGCGTGCTCGAAGTCCCTGGCCCGGCCGCGCCGTTCGTCGTTGGACAGGCCGAAGCCCACCACGCCCCTGCCCTCGTAGTGCGCCGCCAGGCGGGCCAGCGTCCTGGCGTCGAGCGTATGCCGGGTGCGGTTGGCCGCCACGATCACCGCCATGCCGATCCCGGCCTGCCTGGCCGCCTTGTCCGTCGCGTCGAGGACGAGTTCGAGCGTCTCGGTCAGCCCGCCGAACCGCTGGGCGTAGCCGGACGGGTCCACCTGGATCTCCAGCCAGCGCGACCCCTCCCGGGCCTCGTCCTCGGCGGCCTCCCGCAGCAGCCGGTAGACGTCCTCGCGCCGGCGCAGCACCGACCGCGCGATGTCGTACAACCGCTGGAACCGGAACCAGCCGCGCTCGTCGGTCGCCCGCAGCTTCGGCGGCCAGTCCTCAACCAGGGCGTCGGGAAGATGGACGCCCTGCTCCCGGGCGAGCTCGATCAGCGTCGAATGCCGCATCGAGCCGGTGAAGTGCAGGTGCAGATGTGCCTTGGGGAGCGTGTTTAGTGGACGTGCCATCTCCATATGTTGCCGCATGTCGCTCTCAACCCGTGGCGGGGTTGGCGCGTTGGGGAGGGGCGAAAGGGGAGCTCATGACCGAAGAAGACGAGGCGGCTTTCGACGAGTTCCTGGCCGCGCGCAGCACCGCTCTCCTGCGCACCGCGATCCTGGTCTGCGGCGCCTCGGAGTCCGACGCCGAGGACATGGTCCAGAACGCGCTGGAGAAGGTCTACCGGCACTGGCCGCGCATCCGCCACGACAACCCCGAGGCGTACGCGCGCCGGGTCGTGGTGAACGGCGCGATCAGCAAGGCCAGGCGGCGCAAGGTGCTCCAGGAGATCACTTTCGCCCAGCCGCCGGACACGCCGGTGGAGTCGCCGGACCTCGGCCTGCGCGACGTGCTCGTCGCCGAGCTCAGGAAACTGCCGGCCCGGATGCGGGCCGTACTGGTCCTGCGCTACTGGGAGGACCTGTCGGAGGCCGAGACCGCCGCGCTGCTCGGCTGCTCGGTCGGCACCGTCAAGAGCCAGGCCGCCCGCGGGCTGGCACGCGTGCGCGCACGCATGGAGAACTTGCAGGGAGTGTCCGCATGAACGTCGAAGAGGCGCTGAAAGACGCCATGGCCGCTCAGGTCGCCGGCGTGCACGCGTCGCCGTCGCTGGGCCAGGCCGTACGGCGGGGCAACCGCCGCCACGTCGTCAGGTTTCGCGTGGCGGGGGCGGCCGTGCTCACGGCGGCGGTCGCCGTGGGCGTGCCCGTGGCGCTGACCGCCCGGCCCGACACCGTCCCGGCCGGCGGCAGCCTCGTGGGGGCCGGCGCCACCGGTCAGGAGGCCCCGGCCGCGTCGACGGCCGCCTCCGGTGACGCGGTCGCCACGCCGGAAGGGGTCGTGCCCGACCTGACCGGCAAGAGCGCCAAGGAGGTCGGCGCCATCCTCAAGGAGGCCGGATACACGATGCGATTCACGAAGATCGTCACCGACACCGCCCCGGCGGGGACGGTCTTCGGTCAGATGCCGCAGCCGGGGACGGCCGCTCCCCCCGGGGCGGCGGTCACGGTCATGATCGCCGGGACCGCCGGCCCGACCCCCGCCCCCTCGGAGGGCACCCCGTCGGAAGACACCTCGTCGGAGGGCGCCGAAAACCCGGGGATGCCCCAGGACCTCGGCGATCTCGGGGACGGCCGGACGCTCGGCGGAGTGCACGTCGGCTATCTGCCCGAAGGGCTCGAATGGGGCAAGTGGTCCGGCAAGG